>PLLF01000069.1:0-497 GCA_003140855.1 Vulcanimicrobiota bacterium | reverse complement strand
TACTGCCCAGATGAATCCAGCGAGATCAGCCCGAGCGCAGTCGAGCCCGTGCTCGTGGAGCCGCTGCCAGTGTGGTTGAAGCGGTTGACATTCGCGTTCGTTAAGTTGCCGGTGAACTGCAGTAAGTTCTTATCGCTGATCTGGTTGACGTACTGCAGCATGGCGCCGCGCGTGTGCGTGATGAGGTCGTAGTTCGGAGAATCCCACTCCCAACCGCCCGAAGCACCGTAGCCGGAGATAGCGCCGTTCTCGGTCCAATCCGAGAAGAACGAGTAGCCCATCAAACGCAAGAACGACCGGTCGTTGAAGGGGTGCGTGAACTGTGCCTTCAGCGCGCCGGTGTCGTTGTTGTAGAGGTCGTTCAGGCCGTTGAGCGGCAGTTGCGATTGGAACGCGTGCGCCGGCGTGTTCGCCTGGAAGTACTGCCCGGGTTGGAGCGGCGTCGCCGTTCCGTTCGGCGCGACGTTCGTGCCGAAGGGCAGATTGTACACATAGGA
>PLLF01000031.1:16537-71395 GCA_003140855.1 Vulcanimicrobiota bacterium | reverse complement strand
TGGTGCCCAGAAAGGGACTCGAACCCCCACGGCCTTGCGGCCACTGATACCTGAAACCAGCGCGTCTACCAATTCCGCCATCTGGGCTTAGAGGCCGTCCGCTTCGCGGAGCGCTCGCGCGGCCCTTTGTGAAACCGCGCGAAAGGGACAGAGGTTCCTAAAAGAACCATGGCCGCCACAGTTCGCATGATCTCCGAGCAGAGCGAGGTTTCGCCGCTCGACGCATATTCCGAAGCCGTCACGCACGCCGCTGAAACCGTTAGTCCCTCGGTCGTCGCGATCGAGGTGCGCAGCGGGCGCTCGCGCGGAAACGGCTCCGGTTTTATCTTTACGCCCGACGGATTCATATTGACCAACAGTCACGTCCTGCACGGCGCCGATCGGATCGAGGTATCGCTGTTGGACGGCCGCGAGATCGAAGGGCGGTTGATCGGCGAAGACGAGCACACCGACCTCGCGGTCGTTCAAATCGCCGCGCCCGATCTCACCGCCGTCCGGCTTGGCGATTCATCGCAATTGCGTCAAGGCCAGCTGGTTGTCGCGGTCGGCAATCCTTATGGTTTGCAGTACACCGTCACCGCGGGCGTCGTCAGCGCGCTCGGAAGATCGCTGCGCGCGCAATCTGGGCGGCTCATAGACAACGTGATTCAAACCGATGCGGCGTTGAATCCGGGCAATTCCGGCGGCCCACTGGTTACGAGCGACGGCGCTGTCGTAGGCGTGAACACGGCAGTCTTTCCCGGACAAGGCATTTGCTTCGCGATCGCCGTCAACACGGCAAAATTCATTGCGGGCGTGCTCATGCGGGACGGGCGCGTGCGGCGCGGTTATCTCGGCATCGCAGGGCAGGATCTCGAGATTCCGCGTCGCTTGGTGCGCCGCCACGAACTCTCGGATCGTCGCGGCCTGCTGATCGTTACCGTCGAGCCGGGCAGCCCCGCCGAAACGGCGGGTTTACGCGAAGGCGACCTGCTCGTGGCGTTCGAAGAGCAACCCGTGCGCGGGATCGATGATTTGCACCGCTTGCTGACGCTCATAGATCTGCGTCGGAGCTATCGCTTGACGCTCATTCGCAAAAGCGAAAAATTGCAACCGATCGTCTTACCAATCGAAGCCGCGTGATTCGTCGCCTTTTCCCCATCCTCGGGATCACGTTCATCGATATCCTGGGCTTCAGCATGCTGATTCCCTTGTTGCCGTATTTCGTGACGCACTTCGGGGCGTCACCGTTCGTTGTCGGCGTGCTCTTTTCGACGTTTTCGTTTTGCCAGCTCGTGTCGGGCCCGATTTGGGGCAACGTTTCCGATCGCATCGGGCGCAAAGGCGTGCTGATCATCAGTCAAATCGGCGCAACGATCGGGTGGGCCATGCTCGGCGCGGCCGGCAGCATTCCATTCATCTTTGCCGCGCGCGTGCTCGAGGGCTTCTCGGGCGGCAACATCGGCGTCACGCAAGCGTACGTCGCGGACCTCGTCGAACCGAAAGATCGTTCGCGCGCCTTCGGCTTGATCGGCGCCACGTTCGGCGCGGGCATGATCTTCGGACCGTTGATCGAGTCCGTCCTTTTTCAACGCTTTGGATACAGCGCACCGTTCTATGCAGCAGCCGCGCTGCAGTTCGTGACGCTGATCGTCACGATTCGTTACCTGCCAGAATCGCGCAGAAAGACCGATGAGATAGTCGGGCCGTCGGAGATCGTCCGCACGTTCCGCGACAAGAAATTCTCGCCGCTGCTCTGGCAGAAACTCGCGCTCTCGTTATCGCTGTACGGCTGGTTCAGCGTCATGGCGCTCTATTTGGCGCACCAGTTGCACTTCACGCCCGAGCAGACGGACTATTTCTTCTCCGGCACATCGATGCTGAACGTTTTCGTAAATGTCTTTCTCATCAGCCGCGTGTCGGATTGGCTCGGCGATCGCGGCATGTCGACGCTGGGCCTATTTGCGCTCTTCGTCGGCTTCGGGCTGCTCTCGGTCGTTCACACGATCTACGAGCTGTCCATCGTGGCGGTGCTGTTCAGCTTCGGACTCGCGCTCAGCAACAGCGGGCTGACCGCGCTCATCAGCAACGCCGCGGACGCGCGGCGTCAAGGCACGGTGCTCGGCGTTACCTCTTCGCTCGATTCGCTCTCCGGAATTATCTCGCCGCCGATCTCGACGGCGGCGCTGGGCAGCCTCGGCTCGCAATGGTCGGGCGCCTATTCGTGCTTTTTCGCGCTGGTCGCGTTTATCGCCGGCGTCGTGCAAGCTCGCCGCGAGGTGCGCGTCCGCTAGGCGCTCTTGCGGCGTTTGGGCGCGGCTTTGTGCGCCGCGCGTTTCTCCGCGGCGGCGGTGCGCGCGCCGCGATGTTTCTTGCTTGCTTCGACGCTTTCAGCCAGCACGTCCATGAGGTTGACCACCTTCGCACGCGCCGGAGCTTTCTTCGGCTCGGGCAGTTCCTTACCGGCCGCGCGCGCTTCGATCATCGCGAGCAACTCGTCGTGATACGTGTTGGTGAATTTCTCCGGCTCGAACGTGTCAACGCTCATCGCATCGATCAGCATCTTGGCCATCTTCATCTCGGGCTCGGGCAGCTTCGTCTCGCCCGGCAGATCCAGATTCGATTCTTCGACGATCTCGTCTGCCCAATGCATGATCTCGAGCACGAGCGCGTCACCTGACGGCTTGACCGCCGCAATCGTTTCTTTCGTGCGTATCACGACGCGCGCAATCGCGACTTTGTTTGCGCGTTCGAGCGCTTCGCGCAGCAGCGCGTACGCGTGGCGGCCCTGCTTGGTCGGCTCTAAATAGTACGGTTTGTCGAAGTACATCGGGTTGATCTGGTCGAGTTCGACGAACTCCAAAATGTCCACGCTCTGCGTCGCTTCGGGATTGACTTTCTTAAAGTCGTCGTCGGTGAGGATGACGTAGTCGCCCTTTTCGTACTCGTAGCCTTTGACGATCTCGTTGTCGGGCACCTCGTGGAACCCGTCGCCGTCGCGCACGCCCTTGACCTGGCGGATAGGCTTGCCAGACGGCTCGTGGATCATGCGGAAGGAAGANNCCTTTGACGATCTCGTCCCACGGCACCGGCTTATTTTCGACGGTGCAGATGCGCTCGTAACGGATCCGGCCTTCGTCCTTGGCGTGCAGCATGTTGAAGGAGAGCTCGTTCGCCTTGACCGCCGTGAACAGCTTGACGGGAATGGTGACGAGCCCGAAGTTGATGGATCCGGACCAGATCGCGTGTGCCAAGAATTTGCCCCCTGTGGATAAGTGCGCGTTAATTATACCCTACCCCTAGGCCCAGGTCCGCTGGGCCCTCTTGAGGGCGGGCTCGAGCGCCGCGGGTTTCCAGGCTTTACCGGCCCACAGATCGCCCTCGTCCTGCAAGCGCTTGCGGGCGTTGGCGATGGTCCAACGGGCGTTCAAGGCCTCGGGCGTCCCGCGCTTTCCGCGGAGGTCTTCGATCTCGGACCAGTCGAGCGTCATCGAAACCGGCGCCTGGTCGCGCGCCCGCACGCCATAGGGCGGAACGACAGTTTTTCCGCGCCCGATCTGCACCCAGTCCAATAAAACCGTGCCTTTGGGACGCCGCGCGATCGATCGTTCGAGCGTGGTGAGCTTCGGAAGTTCGCGCGCGACGCGTCGCGCGGCGATCTCCGCGAATTGTTTTATCGCGTCGTACGAATACTTCGGCGCAAGCGGAATGACCAAATGCAAACCGCTGCCACCGGTCGTTTTGACAAGCGGCTTTAGCCCGATGTCTGCAAGCATGTCCGCAAACTCCAGCGCAACCTTCGCAAGCGTTTTTACTTGACAGCCTTCGCCCGGATCGAGATCGAAGAGCGCGTAGTCGGGATATTCGAGCGTCGGGCGGTGGGAGTACCACACGTGCAAAACGATCGCCGCCAGGTTGGCGCACCACGCCAGCGTCGCTTCGTCGTTGCAAAGAATGTAGGCAATTTTGCGCGACCCTTGATCGGCCGAAACGTCGATCGTCTTAATCCAATCCGGGGTAAAACGGGGCGCCTGCTTTTCGAAGAACGACTGTCCGGCGATTCCATCGGGATAGCGCTGCAGCGTGAGCGGCCGATCCTTTAGATGCGGGAGCAGCCATTTAGCGACACTCAAATAATAAGCGATGAGATCGCCTTTCGTGTAACCGTCGCGCGGCCACAATATCTTATCAAGATTCGAAAACGTCAGCTCGCGGCCGCTTACCTTTGCTTTCTGCGATGTGCGCGCAGGCATTACGCCACGTCGTCCGTGTCTAACGGAATCTCACGCACGCAATCCTTGGGGTTTTTATCGGCCCGCAATCCCAAGAAGGCCGGCTGGCGCATGACGCCGTCGCGCGTCCATTCGGTAAACCGCACTTCCGCAACGAGCTTCGGTTCGACCCAGTGTGCCTTGGTATTCGATTCAACGTCGTTGACGAACGGCGAAGTTTTGCGTTCGATGTTTTTTAACTGCGCGGTCATTGCGGCGAGTGTTTTCTCATCGAAGCCGGTTCCGACGTGGCCGACATAATACAGTTTGCGGCCCTGATATAAACCGAGCAGCAGGGCGCCGAAACCTTTGCGGCTGCCGCGCGGCTCCGTGAACCCGCCGATCACGCACTCTTGCATCATTTGCGCTTTGATCTTGACCCAGTCGCGCGAGCGGCGCTCGTGATAGGTCGAGTCGCGCCTCTTGCCGATGATGCCTTCGAGCTGCTGCCGTTTGGCGGCTTCAAAAAACGCGCATCCGCCGCCGATCACGTGCTTGGAGTACAGCACCGGACCTGGGTCGCGGATCGCATGCTCTAAGATGGCTTTGCGCTGCTCGAGCGGCGTTTTGCGCAAGTCTTTGCCGTCGGCGTACAGCACGTCGAAAGCGGCGAACGTGAGCGGATACTGCTTGGCTTCGGGCGAGCGCGCGCTGGGACGATTGCGATTGAAACTGCCCTGCAAGCGCTGAAAGGAAGAGCGTCCGCGCTTATCGAGGCTGACGATCTCTCCGTCCACCACGATCGGCAGCGTCGTCCACGCGCCGCGCAGTTCTTCCAGTTCGGGAAACTGCTTCAAGAAATCTAAGCCGTTACGGGAGACCAGCGAGACCTTGCCGTCTTCGCGAACGGTGCAAATCGCGCGATACCCGTCCCACTTTATCTCGAACAGCCAATCGTCGTCGTCGAACGGCTCGTCGACGAGCGTAGCGAGCATCGGCGTCGCAATGACCGGAATCGGATCGCGCTTAGCGCTTTTTTTTTCCTTGGCCGGAGCGCGTGAAGCCTTGCGGCCGGAGTCCCAGTGCGGAGCGCGCGGATCGTCGGCGTACGACTCTACCGTGCGCCCAGTCTTTGCGGACTTGTTATCCTTGGCGATGTCGTACTTCGGATTGACGTATTGATCTTTGTCCTTGATGAGCAGCCAGGGATCGCCGCCTTCATCGCCGCGGCCCTTGATGCGCACGAGCGTGAATTCGCCGTGCAGCTTCTTACCGAAGAGAATGAATTTGATTTTGCCTTTGCCGATCTCGGTTGCGGGATCGTCGCCTTCGGCCAGTTTGTAGGTGCCCTCGTCCCACACGATCACTTCGCCCGCGCCATACTGCCCTTTGGGAATGATGCCTTCGAACGAACGGTAATCGAACGGATGGTCTTCGACGTGCATCGCCAGCCGGCGGTCGCGCGGCTCGAGCGACGGGCCTTTGGGAACGGCCCATGATTTCAACACGCCGTCCGCTTCCAAACGAAAATCGTAGTGCAGCCGCGATGCCCGGTGCTTTTGAATGACGAAACGCAAACGCTGGCCGCCTTTGACCGGCGCGCCGCGCGGTTCGGGTGTGGCTTTGAAATCGCGTTTGGCGTGGTAACGTTTGAGCGAGCCGGGTTCCTTTTGGGGACCCGGCCGCGCTTTCTTTGCCGGCATCAGCCGATATATGTGCGCCTCTAGACTCGCGCTCCTCGGCCGCTCAGCAAGTTGATGATGAGCAAGATCACCGCGATCACGATGATGATGTGGATGAGCGGGCTCGCAATGTGCACCATGAGGAACCCAATCAGCCAAATAACCACCAAGATGACGATAATCGTCCACAATAAACCAGACATTATGGTTTGGTACCTCCTCCAGTAGTTGTGGTGTTGGTGGTCGTGGTTCCACCGTTTACCGACGTGCTGCTAGTCGTCGTGGACCACGGATGCCAGACGAAAATCGCGATCAAGATCGCGATGAGGACGACGATAACGATGCCCACGGCAGCCGCTCCGCTCCCACCACCATCGTTGACTACAATCGGGCCATCAGCCATACGAGTCACTGCTCCTTTCATAGCTCGCAGTCGTCGACGTTTATACCCAGAGTGCAAGCAAGCATATCGGGGTGCGGCGAAGCCAGCGGCATGTGGGTTTGGGCCGGTTTCGTACTCTCGCTGGGGCTGGCGCTGGTGGCCTGGGCCCGCTCTCGGGCCTCGTCACGCACGTACTACGAGGGCGACGTGTATGGGATGGACCCCGCGACCCACCGGAAATACGCCCTATTCTTTGGAGCTTTCTCGCTGGTTTTTCTGGTGGAACTGGCAATTCCGGGCCTATACTACTTTAACAATGCCCTGTCGGAGCTGAGAAGCGAATTGGTGCAGGCATTGGCCCTGCCCGCTGTGGTGGTCGGGGCCATTCTGTACGGCGCGACGTTCGTTCGCGGTGCTACGGGGGAAGATGAATAGCGTGTCCGAGTTTCATTTTTCTCCCCGCCCCAACCGGGCCGGCGAGATCGCGTGGCGCCCTTGGGGAAAGGAAGCGTTTTCGGAAGCGCACCGCGCGGACAAGCCGATTTTACTTTCCATCTCCGCCGTGTGGTGCCACTGGTGCCACGTCATGGACGAGACCAGCTACTCGGATCCGCGCGTGATCGAAGCGATCAACGAGCGCTTTACCCCCGTGCGGGTGGACAACGACCGCCGCCCGGACGTCAACGCGCGCTACAATCAAGGCGGCTGGCCGACTACCGCGTTTCTCACACCCGCCGGCGCGCTGCTTGCCGGCGCAACATACATGCCGCCCGAGCAAATGCTGGGCGCGCTCGATCAGATCGCAAACTTTTATAAAGAAAATCGCGCGCACATCGAAGAGCGCGCGGTCGAGCTGCGCAAGGAAGGCGCGCCCGAACGCCCAGCCGCAGGCGAGTTGCGCGAGACGATGATCGTGCGCGTGCTCGAGGAGATCTCCGGCGCGTACGACCCCGAGTACGGCGGCTTTGGAACCGAACCGAAGTTTCCGATGACCGACGTGCTCGAATTCTTGCTGCAAGAACATCGCGTCACCGGCGACGAGCGGCCGTACGAAATGCTCGCAAGATCCTTGCTTGGAATGGCGGACGGCGGGATGTACGATCACGTCGAGGGCGGATTTTTCCGGTACTCGACCACGCGCGATTGGAGCATCCCGCATTTCGAAAAGATGACCGAGGATCACGCAGCGCTGCTGCGCGTGCTCGCCGAGCTCACGCGTACGACGCGCAACGATCGTTTTCGCGAGACGCTCGGATCGGCGCTGCAATACACCCGCACGGTCTTGCGCGATCCGCACACGCATTTCTTCGCCGGCAGTCAGGACGCCGACGAAGCTTACTTTGCGCTGCCGCTCGAAGAGCGGCGCAAACGTGAAGCGCCCTACGTCGATCGGACGTCCTACTCCAACTGGACCGCCGCCATGGCAGGCGCCTTCGCGCTGGCGGGCGCCGCACTCGAGGACGATGACGTGCTGCGCGAGTCCGAAGCGACGCTCGATGCGCTCCACGACCGCATGCGCGACGAAGACGGCTTGCTCTATCACTTCATCGAGCCGGGCGGAACGCCGCACGTGCGCGGCCTGCTCGCCGACCAAGCCGCTTATTTGCGTGCGCTGCTCGACGCGCATGACTGCGGCGGCCAGCCGCGCTTTCTTCGACGCGCCCGCGATCTCGCGGATGCGATCGAACGACGTTTCGCATCGCCCCAGGGGGGTTTCTACGATCACGCCGGAGTGGAAGAGCAACTCGGTAACCTTGCCGTCCGTCAGCGGCCGCTCGCGGATAACTCACTGCTGGCCGATAGTTTCTTGCGGCTCGCAGCGCTGGACAACGACGATCGCCGCCGCGCCGTGGCGGAACAAACGCTGCAAGTCTATGCTTCCAATTACGGCAGCATGCACATGTTCGCCGCGCCGTTCGCGCGCGCGTTACGGCGCTATTTCAGCGCTGCGCCATCAGTTGTTTTGGTCGGAACTGCGGACCAAACGAGCGAATTGCGTGAGGCGGCGCGCGCGCTGCCCAATCCACTCATTACCGTGCGTACGATCGATCCCGGCGACGCGAAGGCATTGCAAGAACGCGGGATGGACGCAAGCATCGCGCCGGTGGCTTATCTGTGCCGCGGAAATGTTTGCGGCGCCCCGGCCCGCACGACCGCCGAGTTGCGGACTGCCTACGAGCAACTCGCCGTCTAGTTTCCCGTACGCAAGATCGCGTTCCAATACCACACGCCGTACAAGCTCGCAACGCACGAATAAACGACCAGCGCTTTCGCCCATAGCGGCAGACCCTTCGGCAGGCTCAGGACAGGCTGTTCGCGCGCCGCAAGCGCCATCAGTGCGAACAGGAACGGTATGAAGTCCAACGCATGCCGCATGCCGTATTGCGCGAAGCCGTTCACGTAATACACGAAAGACGGAATCGCCACGAGAATCGCCGCCGACCATAATGCAAGCACGAACGCTCGCGGCCTTCTAGCCCATAACGCGAAGATCAATGCCGGACTCGTCCACGTCAGCGCTACGCCGGAGTACGTCGGACGAAACCATGGAAATGTCGCGGCGAAATCGGGACGCTGCACGAAGAACGACCACAGCTGATAGGAGAGATACTGTAAGCGGAAGGGCGAGCCGGTCGGAGAGCCGGCGCTGTCTTGGTGGTACCACGTCGTGTAGCCGATGTCGGCGACCGTGCCCCACCGCGACAAGTTGTAGGCAACGTATATCGTGCCTGCCGCCAACAGCACGCCGCCAAACCCGAGAAGCGGCGCACGCAGCCGGTTCAAATCGGCGCGCCATCTTTCGGGCCGGGTGTCCGCGGCGATCAAGAGCGCGACATATACCGGAAACGCGAGGACGAGCGAAAAACGCGATCCCGCGGCGGCGACGGCCCAGAGAGCGACCAGCCATCCGCGCCGCTTTCCGCACAGCTCCACGAGCGCGAGCAGCGTAAATGCGACGGCGCTCACGTGCGCGATGAACCACACGTCGCCCAGCGTCGCGCACCATAAGAGATCGGTCCCGGCGAGCAAGAAAACGGTCAGCCAAATATTCGTTTCGCGAGAAACGCCCAAGCGTTGCGCGAGTTCCCATGCCGCGCCGACCGCAACGCCGCAAAGGATTGCCGAAAGAAGCGTTTGATTCGCGCTCAGGCCCGCAATTGCAACGTATGGCAGAAGCAGCAGCGCCGGCACGGGACCTTCGATCACGTAGTGCTGCCCGTGATAGGCGAGCGCATCGATGTACGCGCCCGGCCAGCCGATCCACGTGTGACCGTGCAGCAGCGCGTCCGCCAACAGCACGTAATTGTTGTACGGCGTCGATCGAAAATGACCGGCGACGAGCGCCACGAGCGTGGCCGCCATTCCTGCGACGAGATATCCGCGCAGTTTCATTCTTTCGCGACCCGGAAAAGATCGGGCGAACCCGGAATGCGAATGAGGCGATAACCCGTCACCGATCCAAAAACCTGATCCACGACGTAGACGTGACGGCCCTGCCGCATCCAGCCCGGAACGCGCGCGGCTTCGTCGCTGAGCCACGCGCTATCTACGATCCGATGTCCGAGCGAATGGTCCACATACGCCGCGTACGCCAAGGCGGTCGAATCGATCCAGGGCGCCAGCAGGACGGCGTCGTCGGGTGTACTCGCGACGATGGTTGATATCAATTCCGCCGCGCCCGTGTAGCTCGGCTGCTGGAAGGTATCGCGGTTGACGATCAGCAGCGTCACCGCGATCGCCGGCATGAGCAACATCGAAATAGCCCGGAGTTCCGGCGACGCGCGCGCGATTGCGCTTGCGCCGTATCCGGCGAGAATTGCCGCAACCAGAAACGGAATCAGATAATAGCGCGCGAGGTCGGCTTCCGTCGGGTAGCCAAACGCGAAAATCGCCGGACAGGCCGCAGCCAAGAACAACGCGGCGGCGAGCCAAGGGCTGCGTCTGAAGAGCGCCACCATGCCGCCGGCTGTCAGCAAGAGGCCGAACGCGGTGATTTCGCGCCACAGCTCTTTCAAAAAGGGCGGCACGCCATCGCGGTACGTTTGCCATTTCACCGCGGCCGCGAACGCGCCGCCGACGCCAAAGTCCGAACCGCTCAGAAAGTGTTTGAAGCCATCCCACGTAGCCGTATGGTTCATATCCCAGAACGCTTTGCCGGGCGGATCGCCCAGCGCAAGCGTGGGATCGAGCCGCGCCTGCGTCACCATGGCGCTTCGGATCGGGAGGTAGGCATAGAGCGCAAGGCCGCACGACAACATCAGCAACGCCAAAGCGAAGCTGCGCAGCCGGATGGTGCCTCTGCGGGCGAATAACACGACTAGTAGTGCCGGCGCGAGCAAACCCGCGATAGGATGCGTAGCGATCGCCAAGCCCCAGCAAAGCGCACCGAGCACGAACGCGCGATGCTCGCCGCGCTCATACCAGCGGACCGAAAAGTAGATCGTAAGCGCGGCAAGACAGGCTGCGAGTGCGTGCACTTCGGCGCGGGTGCCGCGCGTCCACGCAATTTCGCCGAATGCAAAAACCCAGCCGGCGCCAAGCGCAATCCACGTATCGCAACGCAACTCGCGCAAAGCGCGAAAAATCGCCCAGCTCGCCGCGCTCATCGCGATCGCGCTGAAAAATGCTATCCGCCAAGCAACCGTGCCGATCGCAAACACGTGCGCAAAAATGCCGGCCGCAATCGTGAAAGCCGGAAACCCCGTCGGATGTGCGATGCCGAATATCCACGGTACCACCTGAGACTCACCCGTGTCCCAGTAGCTGATCGCGCTTTCGAGCGACGCAGTGTATACAGTCAGCGGCACGAGCCACGCGGCCCACGGCGCGAGTCGAGCTAAAATGTCGGTAAAGCTGCCGCCGGCAGCGCTCTTGGAGCTTGGAACGTCGATTTAGGTAACGACGGCGGGAATTGATAGCCGGTAAAAACGATACGTTCGCGCGCCGCCCGGCCGTTCACCCTGCCCGCAACAGCAATCGATACCGGCACCCAATATTTCCCCGCGCTCATGAAAACGAGCGTCCCATCGCCACGCGCGCCGGCGCCGGTGCTGTGAAAGCGTATCTCGCGCGGTAAGAACGAGCGTCCATCGATCGTCATCGTTTTCACGGTAAAAGCCGTAGGTGAACCCAGCGGTACGGCCCGGTAGAAATAATCGTACCGTCCCGCGGCGCGAATCGGCCGGACGAACAGAAACACGTATTGCGCCGACCGGGGCGCGAGGCTCTGCAGCGTATAACGATTGCGATAGCGCGCGATGCGCGTGAATTTTTGCGTCACGCCGTCCACGACGAGCGTTTCATCGCGCACGAGGTTTCCGCTGCGGTACACGCGGTGGGTTTGATCGATGTCCTGCGGACCGGCTTGCGATACTGTATACATAAAGATGAGCGTTTGCGGATCTTTTATTTCGGCCAGTTTGGCTTCGTAGCGCTGCAAGACGACTTGTGAGTCGAGCAGCTGTGGCGGAAGGAGCGTTGCGATCAGCAGCGCGAGCGTAAGGAGCTTCACGCTGACAGAACGGCTTCGCGTATGGCGCGCAGCGCGTCCTCAGCGCCCGCGGGCTTCTTTCCGCCTCCTTGCGCTTGAGCGGCCTGGCCGCCGCCGCGGCCGTCCACCAGCGGCGCAGCCAACTTCACGAGGTTGCCCGCGTGCACGCCGGCCTTCACCATGTCGTCGCTGACGCTCACCAACAGGCTCACCGTTCCATTGTCGACGCCCGCCAATGCGATCACACCCGTGCGCATGCGCTGCCGGATCGCGCTCGCGAGGTGGCGCAACGCCTCGGCGTTTGCTTCGGAAACGACGCCGCCGGCAAAACTGCGATCGCCTTTGCGCTCCACCTTTTCGACGTAGCTCTGCGCGTCTGCCGCAGCCAGCCTGGCACGCAAGTCGCCGACTGCGTTTTGCAGATTTTTGACGTCGTCTTGCAGCTTTTCGATGCGTTCGCCGAGCTCTTCGGGACTTGTCGCGAGCGCGCTCGCGAGATTGCTGACAAGATCCTGTTGCCGCAGCACGTACTCTTCAGCGGTCCGCGAAACGCAAGATTCGATGCGGCGGATGCCGCTGCCGATCGAAAACTCGCTCAGCATGACGAAGAGTCCCAGCTCGCCGGTCGAGTGCGAATGCGTGCCGCCGCAAAACTCCACCGAGGGACCTGCTTGGACGACGCGTACGTGCTCGCCGTATTTTTCCCCGAACATCATGATGGCGCCGCTAGCCCGGGCTTCCTCAATCGGAAGGACGCGCGTTTCCAGTGGTGTGTCGTCGCGAATCATCTCGTTCACGCGGCGCGTTATATCGTGCTTCTGTTCGGGCCCCAGCGCGCCGTGCGGCCATCTGAAATCGAATCGCATGCGGTCGATTCCCACCCACGATCCGGCCTGCGTCACGTCGTCGCCCAAAATATCTTTGAGCGCGCGCTGCAGGAGATGCGCGGACGTGTGATGCCGGCGAATCTCGCGCCGCCATTCGGCGTACACTTCGGTCTTTAGGCGATCGCCCGTGCGCAGTTCGCCCGAACGCACGACTCCGATGTGCGCGATCGCTTCGCCCACGTACTGCGCATCGGCAACTTCGAAGAAGGCCGACTCCGACCCAAGCACCCCACGGTCCCCGATCTGTCCGCCCTTTTCAGCATAAAACGAGGTGCGATCGAGCAGCACTTGACCTCGCTCGCCTTCGCGAAGCTCGGAAACGGGCTGGTCATCTTTGAGCAGCGCGACGATCTTGCCGTCGCTTTCTAAACCCTCGTATCCGGTGAACTCGCTCTTGATGGCCGGCAGATCCGCCAGCGTAACGGCGGCCCGTTTGGATGCCGCGTCGCGCCGCGCGCGTTCCCGCTGCTCGTTCATAGCGGCTTCGAACGCCGCCATGTCGACGCTTAGCCCGCGTTCGTCTGCAATTTCGCGCGTCAGCTCGACCGGAAATCCAAATGTATCGTGCAGTTCGAACGCGTCTTTGCCCGGAACGATCTTCGACTTGCGAATCTCCGGATCGTCGAACAACGCAGCGCAGCGCGCCATGCCTCGTTCTAACGTGCGGTCGAACGTTTGCTCTTCGACGCGCAGCGCTTCCTGAATGCGCGGCTGATTCGTGCGCAGCTCCGGATAGCCGGACGCGAGCGACGCGACGACAGCCGGCACCAGCCCGGTTAAGAAACCATCGGGATATCCCAAGAGCCGGCCGTTGCGAATCGCGCGCCGTGTCAGAAAGCGCAAGACGTAACCGCGGTCGGTGTTGCTCGGATACACTCCGTCGTTGATCAGAAAGGTGACCGCGCGAATGTGATCCGCGATGATGTTCCGTCGCTCGATCTGATCTTTCTTTGAAAGCGCGGTCTTTTTGCCGGCGGGCGGTTGAGCCGCGATCAGATCCGTGAAGAGATCCGTTTCATACATCGAGACTTTGCCGTTGACGATCGCCAGCGTCCGGTCAAAACCCATGCCGGTGTCGATTTGCTTGCGCGGTAGTTCCTCGATCGTGCCGTCCGCGCCGCGGTTGAACTGCTGAAAGACGATGTTCCAGAATTCGACAAAACGGCCGCCTTTGTTGGGTCCATCATCGTCAGGCCCGGCCGCATGCTCCGGACCGTTGTCGTAAAACATCTCGGTGCACGGACCGCACGGCCCGGTAGCTCCCATCGTCCAAAAGTTGTCTTCACCGAAACGCGTGATGCGTTCGGCGGGAATGCCGAGCTCGCGCCAAACCTTTTCCGCCTCGTCGTCGTCGGTGTGTACGGTTATCGCAATCCGCTTCGGATCGAGCTGCAAGACTTTTGTGACGAATTCCCAAGCGTAGCCGATCGCTTGGCGCTTGTAGTAGCCGCCGAAGCTGAAGTTGCCCAGCATTTCCATCAGCGTGCCGTGACGGCCGGTGCGGCCGACGTGCTCGATATCGCTCTTGGCGCCGGCCACGCGCAAGCAGCGCTGAACCGTAACGACGTTTTGCGCCGGCGGCGGTTCGTCGCCCAAGAAAGCCGGCACGAACTGCTCCATGCCGGCGATCGTGAAGAGCGTCGTCGACATGGCATCGGGAATCAGGCTCGCCGATTGGACGTGCTTATGTCCTCGCGCGGTAAAAAACTCGACGAACGCCGAGCGCAGCTCTTGGCTTCTCATTCGCCCGGATCTATTTGGCGGGCTTACAGGCCGGGGCCTACTCCTGCAGCACGTGCCGCAGTTTCTCAAGCGCCTTTTGCTGCAGGCGTGAAACGTGCATCTGCGAGACGTTCAAACGCTTGGCGATCTCCGTTTGTGAAACGCTTTCGTAGAAGCGCAAATACAAAATGACCCGTTCGCGCCCGGTCAGCACTTCGAAGGCTCGCTCGAGATTGGCCTTGTCTTCGAGCAAAGCAAGCCCGGCGTCGGTCGTGCCGATGTAATCGGCCAACGTTTGCGATTTTTTGTCGCCTTCTCCCGAGAGTTCGGTATCGAGCGACAGCAAGTTATAAGCCTGTCCCAATTCTTGCGCTTCCAGAATGTCTTCTTCGGTCGCGCTCAGATGTTCGGCCAGCTCCTTAACCGTCGGGCTGCGCCCGATCTTCACGGAGAGCTTCTCGATCGCGCGGTTTACCGCCAAATTTAACTCTTGCAGCCGGCGCGGAACCTTGACGGCCCAGCCTTTATCGCGGAAGTACCGTTTTATCTCGCCCACGATCGTGGGAGTAGCGTATGTCGTGAATTCCACGCCGCGTTCGATATCGAAACGATCGATCGCCTTGAGCAACCCCACGGTGCCGACCTGAATCAAGTCGTCCAGCGCCTCTCCGCGGTTGGCGAATTTTACGGCGAGATAGCGCACGAGATTGAGATGCGCGACCACCAGGTCGCTGCGGAGCTGATCGTACCCGGGAGAACCGGGATGCTTCTTGGCCTCAGCAAAACGCGCGAAAGCCTCGCGCGTCTTATGTCTGTCCCAGCGCCCTTCGTCGGTATGCGAATGCACTAAGGCCTCGGCACGCTAATGGGCGACTTTTTTTGTCATTACGAGATTCGTGCCGCGCTCGGGGTTCACATCGTACTCGACGGAATCCATGAGCGACCGAATCAAGAAGACTCCCAACCCGCCGACGTGCGGCTCGTCGGTCCGGATAGACTGTAAGCCTTCGGGGCGCATGCCGCGCCCGAAATCGTGAACGCGTACCGTCAATCCTTCAGGTCCGGTTTCGCAAGTGATTTGAATTTGGTCGCTGCCTTCGGCATGTTGAATGCAGTTGGTGCATGCTTCGGCGACGGCCAGTTTTACATCCTCGATATCTTCTATAGAAAAGTTCAATCGGTTTGCGACGGCGGCGACAGCCAAGCGGGCAACGGCAACCCACTCGGCCTTGCTCGGAATGCGCAGTTCGACGACTCCGAGCGTGCCTTGCGACTGCGGCATGACCGGCTGGTTCACACCAACGCCTGCATAGCCGCGTTCTCGTCCTCGTAGATGCCGAAAATCTTGACTAATCCGGTGATATCGAAGATCTTCTTGATCTGCGGATTGGTGCAGACGAGGTTCACCGTGCCGCCATGCTCGCGTACGCGCTTGAGGCCGCCAATCAGCACGCCCAAACCGGTCGAATCGATGTAGCGGACCTTCTCCAGATTGATAACCAGATTGTAATGGCCTTTGTCGATCAATTCGCCGATGGCATCCTTGACCTTAGGCGAAGTGTAAACGTCGATCTCGCCGTTGAGATCGACGACGTACGTGTCGCCTTTCGATTCCCGAACGTCTACTTTAATATCCACTGTGCTCCTATGTCTCCGACGCTTTACGCGTCAGATCGTCCTTCAGCAAATCCGAGGTCGATTGTGCTTCGCCGGCTGCGTCCGATACGTTGGAACGCGCCGAATCCACGACATCTTTCCCGCGCTGATACAGGTCGCGCAAATCATCGGTGGCGTCCTTTGCCATATTTCCGGCTTCGCGAGCTTTTCCGACGATCAGGTCGCGCGCGTCTTCCTGCATGATCACGTAGGCGAGTATCGCGCCGGCGATCGCGCCCGCCACGAAGCCGCCGATGAAGCCGTTGCCGCCCGACCGCGCGCTTCCGTTATTCTGTTGTTCGTTCATGATCGCTCTCCGTTCGAATTTCCGCGCACCAGCCGCCGCAAACCGGCGCTTATGCCGCCCAGTGTAGCTCCGACATTAACGATAGCGGGCGAAATCGCTTCCTGCGTCAGTTTTGCTGCGTTAGCCACCGATCCGGCAACTTGCTCGAGCGACGATACGGTCCCCGACAAGCGCGCGATCGTTCGATCCGCAGTATCCGCAATGCCGCCGACGTGCGTGAGCGTTTCCGCCATGGGCTTGCCGAGCGCAGCGATCTGTTCGTCAACTCCGTCGAGCGTACGATTGAGCCGTCCCAATGTGCGCGCCAAAGCCAGCATTGCGAGAAAGATGCCGAGCCCAGCCAGAAAGGCGCCCGTCCCTCCCATGAAATCGAGAAAGGCAGCCCAGTTAAAGCCCGTACTCAAAAGTATCCTCCGTCAGGTGCCGGACGTGAACCAGCTATTCCCCGTTCTGCTTGGTTTGAAAAGCCGAACGCCGTTCGCAAGCCGGATACCCCTGCGATGAGAATCTCCCCGGCCCGCGTCATTTCTTCCTCGCTCGTCGAGCGCCCGAGCGAGAGCCGCACGACACCCCGGCCCGATTCGAGCGGCAGACCAAGCGCCGCGATCACGTGGCTCGGCTCGACGACTCCCGAGGCGCACGCGCTACCGGCCGAAACCGCCAGGCCGTCCATATCGAGGCGCGCCACCAGCCCATCGGATTCGACCCCTGCGATCGCCAGGTTCAAATTATTGGGCAGCCTCGCCGCTCCGGCTCCGTTGACGCGTACCCCATCGAGATGCTCGCAGATGACCGTCTCCAAGCGATCCCTTAACATCCCGACGCGAGCCGCAACCTCATCGCGTTCCTGCGCGGCCAATTCCAACGCACGTGCCATCCCGGCGATGCCGGCGACGTTTTCTGTGCCGGCGCGCTTGGCGAACTCCTGGCCACCGCCGTGCACGAGCGGCGCGACCGGCGTGCCTTCGCGCACGTACAAAATGCCCACGCCTTTTGGGCCATAGAACTTGTGCGCCGCCAGCGAAAGCAGATCGACGCCGAGTTCGCTTACGTCGAGCGGCAAATACGCCGGCGCTTGCACCGCGTCGGTATGAAACAGAACGTTTTGCGTATGCGCGAGTTTCGCCAGCTGTGCGATCGGCGCGATCGTGCCTATCTCATTATTTGCGTAAGCGACCGAGGCAAGCACCGTATCGTCGCGCAGCGCCGCCGCAAACTCTTGGGCATCGACGCGTCCGGCGCTATCGACGGGAAGCAGCGTGACTTCCCAGCCTTCATCTTTTAAAGCTGCCAGCGTGTGCAGAACCGCATGGTGTTCGGTGACGACCGAAACCAGATGCCGTCCGCGAGTCCGCGACGCTCGAGCGACACCCGCGATGGCCAGATTATCAGCTTCCGAGCCGCTGCCTGTGAAGACGATCTCCTTGGGCATGGCTCCCAGGACGCGCGCGATCCGTTCGCGCGCGTCGTCCAAAGCGGCCCGCGCGGCACGCCCTTCGGAGTGGACCGAGCTCGGATTATAGCCGCCCGCCCCAAAGAACGGCAGCATCGCCTCGAGCACCTCGGGGCGCACGGGTGTGGTGGCGGCGTGGTCCAAATAAATGCGCTGCATTTCAGGATATTCTCAGAACTCGGATGTAGCCTTTATTCGTGCGAAGCTCCATTGCACACTCCGAGAAGTAGCAACGGGAAAAAGGAGGGTCTGGATACGCCAGGCCCTCTTTTCTTTTTCCCGTTTAGTTTAACAGGCGCATCCGCGCTGCGCGCTTCGCGCCCCCGTCGCCCTGAGCATGTCGAACGGGCGCCGGGCCCCCCGGCCTTCGGCCCATCTGCAAGTAGCCCGAATCCGTGACTCCGCTGAATTCACACGACCTGCGCCGAAACGGCACCCGCTTCGCACGCCGGGCAACGAACATCAATTTTTGCGGCGTTTCTTTATCCAATCTACAAAACGAGATTCTTCGCCCTGTGTCCCCGGATTGAAGTAAGAGCGATCGACGATGTTGTCCGGCAGATAATTTTGCAACCGTTCCGACGGCGGAAGATCGCCCTCTTTTGATTGATATTCTTCGGACGCATGCGCGTATTTGTATTCCTTTCCATAGCCGAGCGCGCGCATCAGTCCGGTCGGCGCGTTGCGCAGATGCAGCGGCACCGGATCGTTGCGCGTTCCTTCGACGTCCTGCAGTGCCGCGCTGTACGCGCGGCCGACGCTGTTGCTCTTGGGTGCCGTCGCAAGATAGAGCGTGCAATGCGCGAGCGGGTAAAAGCCCTCGGGCATGCCGACGAAATGCACGGCTTGCTGCGCCGCCATCGCAACCGACAGCCCGCGCGAATCGGCCAAGCCGACGTCTTCGGAAGCGAGAATGACGAGCCGCCGCGCGATGAAGAGCGCATCCTCGCCCGCGTCGAGCATGCGCGCGAGCCAGTAGACCGCCGCATCCGGATCGCTTCCGCGAATGCTCTTGATGAATGCGCTGATGACATCGTAATGTTGCTCGCCGCCTTTGTCGTAGCTTACGGCGCGGCGTTGCATGGCGTCCGCGACCAGCGCTGCAGTAATGACGGGCGTTTCGGTTTCCGTTCCGGGAGCCGCGTTGACCGCAAATTCGAGCGTGCTCAATGCGACGCGCGCGTCGCCGTTTGCAAGCGAAACGAGCGCCGCGCGCGCGTCCGGTTCTAAAACGATCGACTGCGCGCCGAGACCGCGTTCCGGATCGATCAGCGCACGATCGACGATCGTGCCGACTTGTTCGTCGGTTAGCGCCTTGAGCACGAAGACGCGCGAGCGCGACAGCAGCGCCGAGATCACTTCAAACGACGGATTCTCGGTGGTGGCGCCGATCAGCGTGATCGTGCCGTCCTCGACGTACGGCAGCACCGCGTCCTGCTGCGCTTTGTTAAAGCGATGAATTTCATCGACGAACAGCACGGTGCGTTTTCCGAGCGCGCGGCGCTGCTGCGCCTCGGCTACGACTCTGCGTAAGTCGGCGACGCCGGCACTCACTGCCGACAAAGAACTGAAATGCGCGCCTGTTACGTTGGCGATGATCTCAGCGAGCGTCGTTTTGCCGGTTCCCGGCGGTCCCCAAAAAATCAGCGACGGTACGGTGTCGTTTTCGATCGCGCGGCGCAGCGCGCGGCCTTCGCCGACGATCTGTTCTTGTCCGACGAACTCGTCCAGCGTGCGCGGACGCATGCGCGCGGCCAGTGGAGCGCTGCCGGCCGAGCCGAACAGACTCGGATCCACGGCTACGGAATCTTCGGACCGCGCAGAGTAATCGGTTTCGGCGTTGCGATCGCGATCGGCGCGCCCGGGAACGTCATCATCGCGTTGCCGTCGGCTTCGCCGTCGCCCGTCGCCGTGTTGTAGGTGGCCGTCGCCGCGTCCAGCGTCCGGTCACCTTGAACGACATGAATTTTTCCCGAAAGGTCGAGGCGGTGCGTTACGTCGTTGAGGTGAGCTATATCGGCGTCGGCCGTGGTCTGCCCCTGCGCGTAATGGACGCTGCCCTTCGCGTCATACAAATGCGTCGTGTCGTTCAGCGCGACTTTGTCGGCGGTCAGTGTCGCGGGATCGCGATGTACTGCTTGCGCGCTCTTCAATCCGAACGTTCCGCTGGCGTCGTGTATGCTGACGTGCCCGGAAAGAATCGCGCGCTTGTGCTTGTAATTGCCGGTTGCGTTATCCGCTTCTACGACCGAGCCGTCTTCGCGCGTCATCGTTACGTGTTTGGGCGCTTTAAAGTCGCCCGTCTTTAAATTTGCCTGCAGCTCGGTCGTCTTCAGCGTCCAGGCTCCCACCGCTGCCGAAGCTTTCGCAGGGGGTGCGCTCTTTTTGGGCGTCGCGCTTGCAAAGGAGCCGCTCGCCGCCGCGAGCAGCATCACGAAAACCGCGGCGGCGCGTCGTACGATCATTGGTGCAGCGTCACGTTTCCGTAGAGATGCAGATCGTGCGTGAAGCCGTTCATGATCGCGCGATCCGCCGTGACGAAACTGCCGCCCTGCGTAAAATGCACGTGGCCGGTGGCCGTGTAGATTTTTGTAACGCCGTCGATCTGCAGCGTGTCGCATGTCAGCGTCGCGGGTTTGGATCCGCCGACGGCTCCGCCGCCGAAGTTGGTGAGCACGCCGTTCTGATCGTGGAGCCATACATTTCCGGTCAGGTAGGCCTGTTTCGATTTCGTATTGCCGGTAGCGCGATCGGCTTGGATCTCGCTCCCGGGCCGCTGAAGCCGCACGTGCCCGGGCGTGGTAAACGCGCCCGTTTGGTAATTCCAATCGAGTTCGCCGGTGCTGACCTGCCAGTCGCTGAAATTGAAGCCCGCGACTGCACGCGGCGGCGGCGCCGCCGCTAGGAGCACGACGCTCAGCACCAAGAGCACTTTTTTCATCATATTCATGTCGCGACTCGATAACGTACGAGCGGTCCAACCAGCTCGCTTAGGCGCTCGTACGGAACAACCCCCTCGCGCAGAAGAACCGGCTGCGGACCACTGAAATCGATGACGCTCGATTCGCGTCCGTACTTGGTTGGCCCATTTTCAACGAACAGATCGGCCTGCGGCAGCGCGCTCGAATCGCCCGCCCCAAAGTACGGCTGCTCGCCGCTCGCGTTTGCGCTGGTTGCGGCCAACGGACCGCACCGCTCGAGAATTGCGGTGCAGAGCGCGTCGCCGGGCACGCGGAATCCCAGCGTCGGCAAGTCGGCGCTCATCTCGCGGTCGATGAAAGACGGACGGCGCATGATGATCGTCACCGGTCCCGGCAGCAGCCGCCGCGCGGCGGCTGTCACTTCGCGCTGGTCGCGCACGTACTCCAAAAATTCGGTGACGGTGGCAAGGTGCAGCGACAGCGGTTTGTGCGCGGGGCGATGCTTGGCACCGTAGATACGCGCGATCGCATCGAGATCGAACGGATCGCAGCCAATTCCATAGACCGTGTCCGTCGGAAAAATGACGGTGCCGCCGTGCTGGACGACGCGCGCGACCGCTTCGACGACCCGCTCGAGCGGTTCCGTTCGCGCGTCGATCGTATCAGGCGTGAGAACCTCCCAGGACCTAGAGCCGAACCCACATGCCGGTGCCGTGCGCGACGCACGACAACGGATCGTCGGCGACGATCACCGGAATGCCGCACACCTCGGCCAGCAATTTGTCCAGGCCGCGCAAGAGCGCACCGCCGCCCGTCAGGATGACGCCGCGATCGATGATGTCTGAAGAGAGCTCCGGCGGCGTTTTCTCGAGCACCGCCTTCACCGCTTCGACGATCGCACCCACGGGCTCAGAGAGCGCTTCCCGGATCTCTTCGCTCGTTACCTTCACCGTGTTCGGCAAACCGTTGATCAGATCGCGTCCGCGAATCTCCATCGCCAATTCGGATTCGAGTTTATACGCCGATCCGATCTTGATTTTGATCTCTTCGGCCATACGCTCACCGATCATCAGGTTGTAGACGCGGCGCACGTAGCGGATGATCGCTTCATCCATTTTGTTGCCGGCGACGCGCAGCGATTGTGAAACGACGATGCCGCCTAGAGATATGACTGCGACGTCGGTCGTGCCGCCGCCGATGTCAACCACCATGCTGCCGGACGGTCCGTCGATCGGCAAGCCCGCGCCGATCGCGGCTGCCATCGGTTCGGCGATGATTTCGACGTGCTTAGCGCCGGCAAGTTTCGCAGCGTCTTTGACGGCGCGCTCTTCGACGCTGGTGATTTCCGCCGGGACGCAGATCACGACGTTGGGTTTCGGGCGGAAAAGCGACATCCACCAGGACCGATCGCGCATCACTTTTTTGATGAAATAACTGAGCATGGACTCGGTCACTTCGAAGTCTGCGATCACTCCGTCGCGCAGCGGCCGGATGGCTTGGATGTGTCCCGGCGTGCGCCCCAGCATTTGCCGCGCTTCCTCGCCGACGGCAAGCGTCTTGCCCGTGTTCATGTCCTTAGCGACGACCGAAGGCTCGCGCAGGACGATGCCTTTGCCTTTGACGTGCACCAGCACGTTGGCCGTGCCTAGGTCGATCCCGATGTCCAAGGGTTCTTTCCTTTTTTAGAGACTGTTACTGAGCTCGCGCGCGTGTTCTAGGATACGCGCTTGTCTCGAAAAGTCCGGTTGGTTCGGCCAGCGGCGTGATACCGCTCGATCGCTGAACCTGCCCGCCCAAACTCGAGAGCATTTCTTCGAGCCTTTCGTAGCCACGATCGATGTATTCCAATCCGATAATCTCGGTTTCTCCTTGCGCGGCCAGCCCCGCCACGACGAGCGCCGCACCCGCGCGAATGTCGGGAGCTTCGACCGGCGCGCCGGACATCGGCGTCCCGCCTTTGACCACGGCGGTGTTGCTTTCCATCGAAACGCGCACTTCGGCACCCATGCGGGCGAGTTCGTTCACGTATGAAAAACGCGCGTTAAAGATCGACTCTTCGACGATGCTGTTCCCCGGAGCCGTGCACAAAAACGACACCATCTGCGGCTGCAAGTCGGTCGGAAAACCCGGAAACGGCGCGGTCAAAATGTCCGTGCCGCCGGTAATGCGGCCTGCGTCCACGCGAATCCAGTCGTCGCCGCTGGTAACGGCGGCGCCGCATTCTTGCAGTTTCAAACTCAACGCCGACAGGTGATCCGGCCGACACTGTTTCACCGTCACGTCGCCGCGCGTGCTCGCGCCGCACAGCAGCAGCGTTCCCGTGACGATTCGATCGGGAATGATTTCGTACTCGACGCCGTGCAGCTCGTTGACCCCTTCGATCACCAGCGTATCGGAACCGATGCCGCCAATCTTCGCACCCATAGCGACCAAGAAGTTCGCGAGGTCGACGACCTCAGGTTCCATCGCCGCGTTTCTTACCGTGGTCGTGCCCTCAGCGACGACAGCTGCGAGCATCGCATTTTTCGTCGCGCCGACGCTGGGCGTGCGAAATTCGATGTCGGCGCCCTGCAAGCGGCGTTTCTTAGCGGTGGCGATGAAATAGCCGCGTTGGTTTTTCACGTCGCAGCCCAGGGCCAAGAATGCCTGCTCGTGCATGTCCGTCGCGCGCGTGCCCAGCACGCAGCCGCCGGGCAGCGGCACCTCCGCACGGCCGAAGCGACCCAGTAACGGGCCGACGAGATCGAATGAAGCCGCGAGTTTACGAACGAGCGTGTACGGTGCGCAATGCGAAGCCACGTTGGCCGCATCGATCGTTACGCTGCCTTCGCCTTCGTTACGCAAGCGCGCGCCCAACGCTTCCAGCAGCGACCACATCACGGAAACGTCGGTGATGCGCGGCACGCGGTGCAGCGTTACTTTACCTTTCGCCAACAGCGCCGCAGCCATGATCGGCAGCGCCGCATTTTTCGCGCCGTGCGTCGCTATCGAACCTTCGAGCTGCGAACCGCCGCGCACTCGCAGTGTCGTCTCAAGCCGGTCTAAAGTATTCATTCTTGCAGCGGCTCGCAAGTAAGCACGTGTGAATCGTATGGACCGCCGCGCAGTTCGAGCTGCATTCGGCCGGTCGGCGTGACGCGCAAAAACACTTCGCTCCACTCGTTGCGCTGCAGTTCGAGCAGATCCGCGTGACCGCCGATGAGCGCACCGGCGAAACGCCGTCCGTTCTGATCGGCCAAACGAATGCGGCCATCGGAATACAAACCGGCGACGAGTTCGACGCCGGTATCGGAGGCGCGGTAATGATTGGCGCCGTCGTCCGCGATCTCCGAAAGAAAATCGTGCGGGCGCATTTCCCAAGCCTCACGCAGGGGGCGGGCCGGCGCGGGTGCAGGTTCGGGAATAGGCGCGGGGGGCGCGGTTTGGCGTTCCGGCGCGGCTTTGGCCGCAGTTCCGGAAGCTAATTCCATGGCAAACGAACAAAACGCCAGAGCCGCGAGCTCCAGCGCAGGCCCGGCTAATTTCGTCCAGCCCGGAGTATGCGCCACCAAGACGTTTTCGCCGTGCGGCTAGTGGTGTCCGGTAAGCCGCAGTTTGGCGCGCGCAAAGTCCGCGATCGCCGGATCGGTCGTTTCTGCGAGCTGTGCGCGAGTTGCTGCGACGTCAACGTCTTCAAAAGTCACCGCTTCGTCGACCAAAACGGTCACGCGGTCCGGAAGCGCTTGCATAAAACCTTCGCCCGTCGCCAGTTCGAGCCGCCGTGCGGCGCCGTTCTCCACGATGTTGGCGCGCAAAACGCCTGGTTTGAGCGCCGCTAAAAACGGCGCGTGGCGCGGCATGATGCCTTCCTCGCCTTCGGTCGTGACGGCGATCACCAGCTCGGCATCGCCTTCGAAAATCAACTTCGCCGGCGTAACGAGCTTGAACGGAACCGTCATCAGACCGCGGCGCCGAGCTTCTCGGCGGCGGCGCGCACGTCGTCTATGCCGCCCGCATAGAAGAACGCCTGCTCCGGAATATCGTCGACTTTGCCGTCGAGAATTTCCTTGAACGCGGCGATCGTGTCGGAAAGTTTGACGTACTTGCCGGCCGTGCCGGTAAATTGTTCCGCGACGAAAAACGGCTGCGAGAACATGCGCTGAATGCGGCGCGCGCGTCCGACCGCGATCTTGTCGTCTTCGGAAAGTTCTTCCACGCCGAGAATCGCGATGATGTCTTGCAGATCGCGATAACGCTGCAGCGTTTCTTGCACGCCGCGCGCGACGCGGTAGTGCTCCTCGCCGACGATTTGCGGATCGAGGATGCGGGAACTCGACGCCAGCGGATCGACGGCCGGATATATTCCCAACTCCGAAATCGGGCGCGAGAGCGCCGTCGTCGCGTCCAAATGCGCGAACGTAACGGCAACGGCCGGATCGGTGTAGTCGTCGGCCGGCACGTACACGGCTTGCACCGACGTGATCGAACCGCGATGCGTCGAAGTGATTCGTTCTTCGAGCGAACCCATGTCGGTTGAAAGCGTCGGCTGATAACCGACGGCCGACGGCATGCGTCCCATCAGGGCGGAGACTTCAGAACCCGCCTGCAGATAGCGGAAGATGTTATCCATGAACAGCAGCACGTCGGCGCCCAGTTCGTCGCGGAAATATTCGGCCATCGTCACGCCCGTTTGAGCCACGCGAAAACGCACACCCGGCGGTTCGTCCATCTGGCCGAACACGAGCGTCGTCTGTTTCAATACGCCGGACTCTTTCATCTCGAGCCAGAGGTCGTTGCCTTCACGCGTGCGCTCGCCGACGCCGGTGAATACGGAGAAGCCTTTGTGCACGGCGGCGATGTTGCGGATCAGTTCTTGAATGAGCACCGTCTTGCCGACGCCGGCGCCGCCGAACAATCCGACCTTGCCGCCGCGCGTGTACGGCGCCATCAAGTCGATCACTTTGATGCCGGTTTCAAAAATTTTCGGCGTCGGATCTTGCGCTTTGAAATCCGGCGGTGGGCGGTGGATCGGCCATTCGGCCGCGGCCTTCACCGGTTCGTCGCTGTCGATCGCCTTGCCGAGCACGTTGAAGATTCGTCCGAGCGTGCCTTCGCCGACCGGAACTTTAATCGGACCGCCCGTCGCAGTCACCGGCGCGCCGCGCATCAAGCCGTCGGTCGAGCCCAGCGCCAGGCAGCGGACCTGATCGTTGCCGAGCTCGTCTTGCACTTCGAGCACGATGTCGCGCATCTGCATCGCCGTGCCGCCCAGCTCCGCGGTCTGGCCTTGCGCGTGATCTTCATTCACGCGGACGGTCAGCGCGTCGTTGATGTTCGGCAGCGTTTCCGCGCTGAACTCGACGTCGACGACGTTTCCTAAAACTTGGACGACTTTTCCGGTGGCCGGCATTACGTTTGTCTTTCCTTTCATGTTCCCGTCAGCGCCTCCGCGCCGGAGACAATTTCCAACAATTCTTTCGTGATCGCCGCTTGGCGGGCGTTGTTCATCGAGATCGTGAGCTCGTCGATCAACTTGCCCGCGTTCTCGGTCGCGTTGTTCATCGCGAGCAGTTGCGCGGCATAGAAGGCAGCGTCGGTTTCGAGCATCGCAGAGAAGATCGTGAACTCCAGATATTTTGGAAGCAGCTTCGAGAGCACGAATTCAGGCGACGGCGGTATCTCGACCGAGCCGCGCGGACCCTTAGGTTCACTCGCTGCACTTTCACGTTCGATCGGAACCAGGCGGCGCACTTCGGGGCGCTGCGACATCATCGAAACGTGTTTGGAAGAGACCAGCGTGATGTCGCCGATCTCGCCCGCCGTGAAATCCGTGGTGACGCGCTGCGCGACATCATGGGCGATCTGCAACTTGGAAGGCGCGTTGAGCGGCCACGTGGGACGATCGGCCATGCCCCAGCGGCGCACTGCATTGCGGCCTTTGATGCCGACCGTATAGAACCGGGCGTCGCCGTGCTGACGCCAGTAGCGTTCCGCATCGCGAATCACATTGGAGTTGAACGCGCCGGCCAGGCCTTTGTCCGAAGTCATCAGCAGCACGCCGGAGGGCGCGCCCGCGCGGCCCGGATTCAAGAAAGGATGGTCGAGGTGGGATGCCGTGGCGATCAAGTCTTGCAGCATCTCGCCGAGCGCGTCGGCATACGGACGCGCTTGCTTCTGCGCCATTTCGGCCCGCCGGATCTTGGCAGCCGCAACTTGCTTCATCGCCTTGGTGATCTGCTGCGTGTTCTTGAGCGATCTGATCCGATCGCGGAGATCCTTCACAGTAGCCATTACCGAGCGCTCCCTCTTGCCATGCAGGGGGGCCGAAGGCAGGGGGCCCCGACGGCTCTGCCGGCGGGGGGCGAGCAGCGCGCAGCGCGGATTTGCCTTTTAAACGTAGTGCCGCGCATCAGAAGCTCTTGTTGAACTCCGCGAGCGCCGCGTCGAGTTTTTTTGTTGTGTCGTCGGCGAGTTGCCCGCTCTGGGCGATTGCCGTTGCAATATCGGGATGCTTATCGTGCAAAAAGGCCACGAATCCGCGCAGCCAGTCTTGCAGGCGCGGTGTCGGGATGTCGTTGACGAATCCCTTGGTCGCGCCATAGAGAACCGCGACTTGATCTTCGACCGCCATCGGCTGGTACTGCGGCTGTTTGAGGAGCTCGGTGAGCTTTTCGCCGCGCAGCAATTGCATTTGGGTGGCTCTATCCAAGTCGCTGGCGAGTTTGGCGAAAGCGGCCAGGTCGCGGTACTGCGCGAGCTCGAGTTTCAGCTGGCCGGCGACGCTCTTCATCGCTTTGATCTGAGCCGATCCGCCGACGCGTGAAACCGAGAGTCCGATGTCCACGGCGGGGCGGATCCCTTGGAAAAACAGCTGCGGCGTGAGATAGATCTGTCCGTCGGTGATCGAGATAACGTTGGTCGGGATGTACGCCGCAAAATCTCCCGCCTGCGTTTCGATGATCGGAAGCGCCGTCAACGAACCGCCGCCCATTTCGTCGGAGAGTTTAGCCGCGCGTTCGAGCAGCCGCGAGTGCAGGAAGAAAATGTCGCCCGGGTACGCTTCGCGGCCCGGCGGACGGCGCAGCAGCAGCGACATCTCGCGATAGGACTGCGCGTGCTTGGTCAGATCGTCGTACACGATCAGCACGTCCTTGTTCTGATACATCAGTTCTTCGCCCATCGCGCAGCCCGCGAACGGAGCGATCCAGCGCAGCGCGGCCGCCTCCGACGGCCCCACGGTCACGATCGTCGTATATTCCATCGCGCCTTTTTGCTCCAGCAGTTGCGCGAGCGCGGCGACCGTCGAGTTCTTCTGACCGATCGCCACGTAAATGCAGAAGACGCCTTTGCCCTTCTGGTTAATGATCGTATCGACGACGATCGCCGTTTTGCCGGTGCTGCGATCGCCGATGATCAGCTCGCGCTGCCCCCGGCCAATCGGAATGAGCGCATCGATCGCGCGCACGCCCGTTTGCAGCGGCTGCTTGACCGGCTGGCGCGCAACGACGCTGGGTGCGACGTTTTCAATCGTGCGGAATTTTTTTACTCCGATCGGCCCTTTGCCGTCGACCGGCTTGCCGAGCGGGTCGACGACGCGGCCGAGCAGCGCCTCGCCTACGGGAACCGACGCAATGCGGCCGGTGCGGCGGACCTTGTCGCCCTCCTTGATGCCTTCGTCGGATCCCAGGATCACGACGCCGACGTTATCCTCTTCAAGGTTCAGCGCAACGCCTTGCAGGCCGTTGGCGAACTCGACGAGTTCCGAAGCGCGTACGCTGCGCAGTCCATAGACGCGCGCCAAGTTCGCACCGACCTCGATGACGGTGCCTACTTCGTCCTCTTGGACGCCCGCCGTAAAGGTCGCGATCTGCTGTTTTAAAATACCGGCAATTTCGTCTGCGTTGATCATTCCTAATTCCTAGCGAACAGTGTGCGAGCTAATTCCTGAAAGCGCCCTTCGACCGATCCGTCGACGCGGCGGTCGCCCATGAAAATGCGCAAGCCGGCTATCAGATCGGGCTGAACGCGCTGGGTGACCTCAAATTTCTTGCCGTAGATTTTCTCGAGCTGCGCAACGACCTTATGCAGTTCCGCAGCTTCCAGTGCTTTAGCCGACGTTATCGTCAGCGCGTCCAAGCCGCGCGCCCCCATCTCCAGCGTGCCGTACTCGCGGACGATCTCGCGCAGCAGCCCTTCACGGCGCTTGCGTACGAGCAGCAGCATCGTATGCAGCGCGACAGGGTGAGCTTTCCCGTTAAATGCTGCAACGACTGTGCTTTCTTTCTCGCCGCGATTGACGACCGGCGACAAGAAAAAATTCAACGCGCTTTGATTGTCTTCGATCGCGTCGCTAAGGATGCGCAGCTCGCTGCCGACTTGCCCAACCGCTTTTTGTTCGGAGGCAAGTTGGAAGACCGCCGTCGCATACCGCCGGGCGAGTTTTTGATTTGCCATCAGGTGCGGCTCCCTTCCAACGAGCGCACGAACGACCCGACCAGCTTGCGATCGGCGGCTGCGTCCACGCGGTGTTCGGCGGTTTCGCGCGCTTGCGCGAGCGATTTTTCGATCAGTTCGTCGCGCAATTGTTCGCGAGCCGCCGCGCGCGCGCGCGCCAGCTCTCCCTGCGCGTCGCGGAGAGCGCGTTCGCCGGCTTCGCGAGCTTCGCGCAAGATCGCTTCGCGTTCCGCGGCAGCGAGCGCTGCGACGCGATCCTTGATCGCGACCGCATCGCGTTTGGCAGAGTCCATCTCGTACTGCAAGCTCTCGAGCGCGGCTTTGGCCTCGTCGCGGTGGCGCTCCGCTTCCGTGATGCGGGCATTCTGCGCGACTTGCGCAGCGAGCACCGCCGGCTGAATGAATTTGATCCACATCCAAACCAGCACGCCGAGAAACAGGACCGCCGATAAGACTTGGCTCCACTCCGCGATCGCCTGGTAATTCATCGCGCGATCTCCGGTACGGCGCGCGCGAATATTTCGTTTGCCAGCTCCTCGATCGTGCGCTTCTGTCCGGAACGCGCCGCTTGCAGTTCGGATTCGACCGTGCGCTGCGCTTGTACGATCGTCTCGGACGCTTGTTGTCCGTAATCGGTCGCGAGCTTCGCGCTTTCGTTCGACGCCTCGGCGCGTGCTCGAGCTGCCAGTTGCTCCGCCTCGTGCCGCGCCGCCGCGCGAATCGCTTCGGCTTGCGTGCGCAGTGCGGTTCCTTCGGCTTGATAGCGATCGTAGTCGCTGGTCACGCTGTTGATGTATTCACGCCGTTTGGCGATGGCGCGCGCGACGGGCCGTATGAAGACCACGTTCAAGATCGCGAAAAAGATCGCGAAGTTGAGCAGTTGGACCAAAGCCGTCCAGTCGACCGAAAGAAATCCCATGGCTTTACTTCGCGACTGCTCCGACGAATGACCCGATGAGCGCGGGTACCTTAGCGACGACGAGCAGTATGTAAAAGGCGAGCGCGATCGCGATGAACGGAACGGCTTCCAGCACGCCGACGCCCAGGAACAGGAATGTAAAGATGTTCGAGCGCGCTTCAGGCTGACGCGCGATCGATTCGACGGCTTTGCTGGCGACGATACCGTCGCCCACCGCCGAGCCGAATGCGACGCCCGAGATGATGATCCCGAACGAGATCAGCGTGGCGCCGATGATGAAGGCTTGAGGATTCAAGGACTTTCCTTTCTCAATGTTGCTCGGTAATCGCCAGCGAGAGATAGACGATTGCCAGCAGGGTGAAAACGAACGCTTGCACGGTACCGACGAAAAAGTTGAAAAACTGGATGAAAAACGGCACGACCGCTACGGCGAGCGAGAGATTGACCGGACCCAGCATAATTTTGGCCGTGATGATCGAGGCGATAATGATGAAGAGCAGTTCGCCGACAAAAATATTGAAGAACAGGCGCGCCGCCAGCGTGACCGGACGCAAGACTTCGTCGATGATGTTGATCGGCAACAACACCGGGAACGGCTGGAGGAGATGCTTGACGTATCCCAAGCCTTTCTTTCGAAATGCGACGATCTGTATGATGAGAAACACCATCAACGCGTACGGCGCGACCGTATTGAGGTCGGCAGTCGGCGAGCCTCCAAACGGCAACCCGAGCACCTTGAAGGGCAGCACGCCGAACTGGTTCAGCAAGAATATGAAGATGAAGAGCGCGATGAAAAACGGCACGAACGGCTCGCCGGCTTCGCCGAGCACACCGTGTGCGAGATCGGCGATGTAGTTGATGATGCCTTCGATCACCGTTTGGCGCCGCGTCACCTTTGCCGAACGATAGCTTGCTCCGACCCAGGCGAAGAACAGCAAAGCAACGGCCATAACGAGCCATGTCGTCATGATCGTGTCGGCGTGGACAGAGCCAATCACCGGCCACGTCCACTTGATGTGCTCGCCTATGTGTTCGTGCAACTATTCGATCTTTCGTGCGTAAGCGCGCCTGAGCAAGACTCCGTACAACCCGAGCGGCGTGAAGAAACCGATGAAGAACCACGCCAATGTCCAGAGGGACTGAAACCGGAGCGCCAGCGCCACCGGAACTATACCGAATAGACACAGGCGCAGAAAACTACTTAAGACGAACGCCGCTACGTTGCGGCGGTCGAGCAATCTTTCGTTGCCGAGCATCGACAGGAGCGCGTTGGCGATCCCGGCGGCACCGCCGGCAAGCAGCACGAGTGCGAAGGTGGGACTCCACACCGCCAGCACCCCGGCGGCCAGAGCAACGGCTAACAACGTGCCAAGCGCCATCGACCGCTTGAGCCCGCGGTACAATTCTAAAGAAGGGCTTTCCTTCAAGACGCGTTCGTTTGCAGAAGCAGGCGGAATGCCGCGTATCCGCCCAGGACGATGCCCGCGAAGAGTCCGATGACCGCAAAGTATTGGGTGCGCTGCGCGTGATCCGCCCAGATCCCAATCAACAAGCCGGCGACGCCGGTTCCGGCAAAAGCCGAACCCGCCGCGATAATTCCGGCGGCGGCTTTCACGCGGTGAGGCCGCCCTCGAACGGTTTGGGATAATCCGCGCCGCGCAACCGCGCGAGCAGCCAAGCTGCGATTCGCGTGGCCGCATGTCCGTCGCCGTAAGGATTGTGCGCGCCCGACATGCGCTTGTAGGCTTCCGGATCAGAGAGCAACCGCGCAGCTGCAGCCACAATCTTGGAGCGTTCGTGTCCGACCAGCTCCAGGGTTCCGGCCAACACGCCCTCGGGGCGTTCGGTCTCCTCGCGCATCACGAGCACCGGCTTGCCGAGGCACGGAGCTTCCTCTTGCAAGCCGCCGCTGTCGGTCAGCACGAACGTGCAGTCGCGCACCGCGGCGACCATGCGCGCGTAATCCATGGGATCGACGAGGACGACGCCCGGTTCCGTCCCAAGCACTTCATACGCGATCGGGCGAACGCGCGGCGACGGATGCACCGGCCAAAAAATTTGCGGACGCTCCGGCATGCGCGCGATCTCGAGCATCGCTTCGCACATCTCGCGCATATGCGCGTGATTTTCACGGCGGTGCGCGGTTACGAGAATAACCGGGCGCTGCGGATCGATGCGTTCCCAGCCGGACGGCTGCGGCAAATCCTCGCGTTCGGCAGTTTGCGAGAAGGCATCGATGACTGTGTTGCCGGTGACGATGATGTTTTCTTTCGGAATGTTTTCGCCCAGCAAGTGTTCGCGCGCGAGTTCGGTCGGCGAAAAATGGTAGGAAGCGATCGTGCCGGTAATGCGCCGGTTCATCTCTTCGGGAAACGGCAGCCACGGATTGCTCGTGCGCAATCCGGCTTCGACGTGTCCGACGGGAATCTGTTGGTAGAATGCGGCCAGCGCCGCAGCGGTACTTGTCGTCGTGTCGCCGTGCACCAGTGCGACGTCCGGACGAACTTTTTCGAAGACTTCTTCCATGCCGATCAACACGCGCGTCGTTATCTCGGTCAGGCTTTGATCCTCGGTCATGATGTCGAGATCGTGATCGGGCCGGATCGCGAAGAGCGCGAGCACGTCATCGAGCATCTCACGGTGCTGCGCGGTGACGCAGACGATGCACTCGACGTGCGGATGCCGCTGCAGTTCGTGCACGACGGGCGCCATCTTGATCGTGTCCGGGCGCGTGCCGAAGATCGTCATGACGCGCAGCGGCTGCGGGTTGCTCATGCCAAATACAGCGCGGCCGCGCCGAGCAAGATGCAGATCGCGTAAATCAGCAGCACGGCCTGGCGCGTGTTGAGTCCGAACCGGAAAACCAGCTGGTGGTGAAAATGCCCGCGGTCGCCTTCGCTGATGCGTTTGCCCGAACGCGCCCGCCGGAAAATCGCCGCCGCCGTATCGACGATCGGCAAAGCCAGGATGATTAACGGCGCGATCAAGCCGACGGCGATCGCCGTTTTACTCGTGCCGATGATCGAGACCGTGGCGAAAACGTATCCGATGAAATGGGAGCCGCTATCGCCCAAGATGATGCGCGCCGGCGGAAAGTTGTAAGGCAAAAAGCCCAGCGCGGCGCCGGCCAGCGCGATACAGACCAGCGCTACGATCGGATCGCCTTTCGTGAACGCGATGGCAAACAAGAAGATGGATGATATCGCGGTGAATCCGGAAAGCAATCCGTCCAATCCGTCGATGAAGTTGATCGCGTTGATCATCCCCGTGTACCACAGGAGCGTCAGCGGGTAGCTGATCCACCATGGAAAGTAGATGAAATCGTCGGGATCGTGCGAGAGCGGCCGGTGCACGTAGTCGATATGGAATCCGTAGGCCATCGAGATGAGCGCGACCACGATCTGGGCCATGAGCTTGTAGCGGGGACTGAGTCCCATGATGTCGTCCCACAAGCCAACGCAGAGGATGAGCATGCTGCCGAAGAGCAGGCCAATCATATTGTGCGCCGCGGCGAGCTGGTCGTGAACCGGGAAAAAGCCGCGCGCGTTCGAGAGCGCAAACCCCAGTACGACGAAGAGCGCGAAGGCCACGCCGAAAAACACCGCCACGCCGCCGATCCGCGGCTTGGGTTCTTCGTGCATGCGGCGGTCGTCGGCGACGTCGAACATGCCCACGCGATGCGCTAGCCGCATGATCAGCGGCGTTGTAAAGAGCGCCGCCGCCAGCGCGATCACAAACGCCGCTATATAAAGGTAGTAGGCCGTCACGGGCGCGCTTCCTCAAGCTCCAGGCGCACGAGCTCTACGGCCGCTTCCTGCAGCAGCGCTTGCGCCACGGGATCCGCATAGGCCGTGTGATAGACCAAACGCCGTACGCCGGCGCTGATGAACAGCTTCGTGCAATTGACGCAAGGCTGGTGGGTGCAATAGGCGGTCGAGCCCGAGAGGTTGACTCCGTGCAGCGCGCCCTGCACGATCGCGTTGGCCTCCGCATGGGTCGCCCGCTGACAGTGGTCGTTGATGACGATGCAGCCCGCGTCCGTGCAGTGAGCGACGCCGCGCGGCGATCCGTTGTACCCGGTCGTGAGAATGCGGTGATCGCGCACCAGCACGCAGCCGACCGAAGCGCGCGGACAGGTGGCGCGCGTCGCGACGGTCTGCGCGATCTGCATGAAGTACTCATCCCACCCGGGGCGCATGCTATTCTCGCGGCCTGTGAGAGACCGGGACGGAGCTGGTGCTGCCGAACATGCGATCGCCGGCATCGCCGAGGCCCGGCACGATATATGCATGATCGTTCAAACGCTCGTCGAGCGCCGCAGTGACGATCCGCACCGTCGGATGGGCGGACTGTATCGTTTTGACGCCTTCGGGCGCCGCAATCAAACTGATGAAGGTCATCGCCTTGGCGCCGCGCGACGCGAGCGCTTCCAACGCCGCCGATCCTGAATTGCCGGTCGCCAGCATCGGGTCCAGCAAGAACACGCTGCGCTCCGCCAGATCGTCGGGGACATTTGCATAGTATGCGATCGGCTGCAGCGATGCGGGGTCGCGATAAAATCCCAGATGCGCGACGACGGCGTCGTCGATCACGGCGAGAAATCCCGGCAGCAGACCCAAGCCGGCGCGAAGAATCGGCGCGACGACCGGGCGCGTGGCGATCCGCTTCGCGGTCGTAACCTGGAGCGGCGTCGTTACGCGTTCGTCGCGCAGCGGCAAGTTTCGCGTCGCCTCGTAGGCCAGAAACGCGCCGAGCTCTTCCATCAGCTTGCGGAAGACGGGCGTCGGCGTGTCGTGATCGCGCAGCCGCGCCAAGCGATCCGCCACGGCCGGGTGGTCGACGACGAGCAGACCCGCGCGAGCGTCAGCCATACCTTTACGGGACGTTGAAACGGCCGGTGAGTTCGCGCACGCGGCCGCGCAGGCTGTCGATCTTTGCGCGCGCAGAAAGATCGTCCAGACCCTCACAAATGATGCGCGCGACTTCGCGGCAATCGTCTTCGCCGAAACCGCGCGTGGTGATCGCCGGCGTACCGATGCGAATGCCGCTGGCAACGAACGGCTTTTGCTGATCGTAAGGAATTGCGTTCTTGTTGACGGTGATGCTGATCGCGTCCAAATACTCCTCGGCGGCTTTTCCGGTGAGCCCTTTCACGGAGACGTCGACCAGCATCAGGTGCGTGTCGGTTCCACCGCCAACCAGCCGCAAGCCGTTGCGCTCGAATTCGTCGGCCATCGCCTTAGCGTTGCGAACGACTTGCGCTTGGTAGGTTTTGAAGTCGGGTCTGAGCGCTTCGCCGAAAGCCACGGCTTTGGCGGCGATCATATGCATGAACGGCCCGCCTTGGATGCCCGGAAAAACCGATTTATCGAGCGGCTGCGCCCATTTTTCAGTGCACAAAATTAATCCGCCGCGCGGTCCGCGCAAAGTCTTATGCGTGGTCGAGGTCACGAAGTCGGCAAAGGGCACGGGCGAGGGATGCAGTCCGGTTGCGACTAGTCCGGCAATGTGCGCCATGTCCACCATTAGCGGCGCGCCGATCTCCGCGGCAATCTCTTGGAACGGCGCGTACTCCATCGTGCGCGGATACGCGCTGGCGCCTGCGATAATCAGTTTCGGTTTGTGTTCGCGCGCGAGCTTGCGGACCTCGTCGAAATCGATCAGCTCGGTATCTTTGCGCACGCCGTACGCGAACGCGTTGTAGAGTTTGCCGCTGAAGCTGACCTTCGTGCCGTGCGTCAAGTGCCCGCCATGCGCGAGCGACATTCCCAGCACCGGGTCGCCCGGCTGCAGAACCGCCATGAACACGGCCATGTTCGCTTGTGCGCCGGCGTGAGCTTGAACGTTGGCGTGCTCGGCCCCAAAAAGCTTTTTCAAGCGATCGATGGCGAGGTTTTCAGCGATGTCGACGAATTCGCAGCCGCCGTAGTAGCGTTTCCCCGGATATCCTTCGGCGTACTTGTCGGTCATCACGCAGCCCATCGCCTCGCGCACCGCTTTGCTCGAATAATTCTCCGAGGCAATCAGTTCGAGGTTTTGCCGCTGGCGGCGCTCTTCGCCCGCGATGGCGGCAAAAACTTTGGGATCTTGCGTTTCGATCACGCTGCCGGAGCTCGCGATCACAGCGAAGCGTCTCCGCGAACGAGTTTACTCAAGAGCCACAAGGCGAAGGCGGCCATCATCGCTCCGAGCGCCCACGCGACCGCGTTGTTTCCGTGACCGCGCACCGCAGCATAAACATCCCAGGCGCAGATCAACACCGAAACCACGAAGATGATCACCAAGCCGGTCCGCGAGCGCGTCATGATGCCCCCAACAATTCGCGCGGCGTTTCCGCGCCGGTAACTTTTTCATTTTCGATCGCCTTGAGCGTGCGTTCGCGCTGCGCGTCACCAAACTCGAAGAGTTGTTCTACGCGGTGCGCGTGGCGGCCGCCGTCGAACATCGTCGTCAAGAAAATCAAGACCAGCCGCTCGATCATCTCCCACCCGGTCAGCCGTTCGGAGAGTGCGAGCACGTTTGCATCGTTGTGCCGGCGCGAAAGCTCCGCCGCGAGCGGCTCGAAAACCGCAGCGCAGCGCACGCCCGGCACTTTGTTCGCGGCGATTGCAATGCCGATGCTCGAACCGCACACGAGAATTCCGCGTTCGGCCTGGCCGGATGCAACCGCTTCGCCGACAGCGTAGCCATACTGCGGATAATCCACCGGCGTGTCGTCGCACGTGCCGAAATCGATGACGGTATGCCCGGTGTCGCGCAGCGCAAGCGCGATGCGATCTTTATATTCGAAACCGGCGTGATCGGCTCCAACAGCTATATTCATATGTTCAACGCAGGGCCTTCCATTATGCGGTCGAAACGAGCGCGCCTATGAAGCTGGCTTGCTCGAGCACGGCTTTCGACGAACAGTTGCGCAACGGCGATCTCACCCAACTCGAATGGATCGATGCGTGCGCGCGGGAGCTCGCAGCCGACGGCGTCGTTTTTGACGTGCGGCATTTTCCGCGCACCGATACGGACTACCTCGCCCAAATCAAAAAGTTGTCCACCGACCTCGGGCTGAGCGTGGCCGCGCTGCGGCACGACGGCTTTTTCACCGCGGATTCCGTGCACATGGAACAAGCGCTGGAGATGGCGCTCGCGGTTGCGGCACCGCTGCTTGCAGCACCGCTTCCGCCCATAACCACCTCGCCGTGGAACGACGTGCTCGAACGCCTAGGCGAAGCGGCCGCGCTCGCCAAGCGTTTCAACGTAACGATCGCGCTGCGCAACCAGCCGCATAGTTTCGCCGCCGGCGTGCATGACATGAAGCGCGTAGCGAAGGAAGCCGATTCGGCATGGCTGCGCTATGGCCCGGATTTCGAAACGTTGGAGGAGGGCAGCGATCCGCAAGAGCTGCTGCCCAAGACGGTGCTCGTTTGGCACGAGTTTTCGGCGACGAGCGACGATGCGATCGCGCGCCTTTGCTCGATCCTTGGTTCTTACCGGGGATTCTTGGCGCTCGATACAGTGCAAGGCGATGCAAACGTGCAGAGCATGAAAAAAGCGGTCGACCGCATATGGCGTCTGTCGCATGAGATCTGAACCTGTTTTCTCACAGGTGGGTGCGGCCCGGGCGCCGGTGCGGCAGCCGTTTCGGGCCGCTACGCCGTCGTGTCCGGAGCTGATGCTCCCTAGGTACAATCGTTGGTCCAGCACCTACGATGCGTTGCGCGCCATGCGCAGTCGACGGCCTCCACTGTACCACAAGCTCTTGCCAAAAGCATCCAAGCGCGTGAACGACCGGCATGCCGATCGTGCTTCCCAGCCGGGCCCGGGCAGAATATGAGCTCGCGAGAGCCTATTTGACTCGCGACCGCACCGAGCGCCGCCTCTTTGCACGCCTCGAATCGTCTGCCCGGACGTTTCACCTTACGATCAATCATCGCGGCGACGACCATTTCGATCCGGCGAACGATACGATCGCGTGGGATCCGTACAGCGCACTGCGCACGACCCGCGGCGGAACGCAGTCACCCGCGCTCGGACTCGGACACGAAATCGCGCACGCAATTGAATCGCCCGCGCGTGAGGCCGCGCTGAGCAGCCGCTTTCGCGCAGGTTACGACAACGCCGAAGAAGCGCGCGTTATTCGCGGTTCCGAGCGGCACGCGGCGCGGACGCTCGGCGAAGCAGCGCGTTTCGATCATCGCGGGAATCTCTATCGCGTGCATACGCCTGTTTCACGCTAGCCCCAACCGGGGATACGGCAAGCTGAGGTGACCATGAACGAGACCCAAAACGACGTCGAACGTACCGCAGACGGCGATCCGCTGATCGATCGCGGTATTGCCGACTCGGCGAAAAACTCGGTAACGCAGCCCGACGAGGAACCGGACGAGACCGAGGACGATCCCGACGAAGAACCCGAGGAAGAGGAAGACCTCTAGGAGCTAGAGCGGCCTTTCCGAGAAGGAAGCGCAGCGAATGTCCGCGCTCTCCCTCTGGACTTCAATTCTCGAGCTCCCGCTGGTGCATCCGTTCACGATCGCCCGCGGAAGCTCGCAGACCGCACGGACGGTCGTCTTTCGCGTTTCGTGGAACGGCCTTGAAGGGCTGGGAGAAACGGCGCCGATCGCACGCTATGGCGAGTCGGCCGATTCGGTTGCCGCCTATTTCGGAAAACATCCGCTACGCGGAGACGATCCCTACCTGCTGGACGAGCTGCTCAGTCAGGACATTCCGCCGGCGGCCCGCTGCGGGCTCGACATCGCGCTGCACGACCTGATCGGCAAAGACTGCGGCAAGCCCCTCTACCGTTTGTTGGGTCTGGACCCCGCGAAGACTCCGCTCACATCATTTACGATCGGCATCGCCGATCCCGAAACGACGCTGCGCAAAGTCAAAGAGCTCGGCAACCATCCCGTCATGAAACTCAAACTCGGATCGGGTACGACGGCGGCGCAAATCGAAACGGTCGAAGCGATTCGTTCGAAGTATGCCGGCACGATCCGCATCGACGCCAACGAAGGCTGGAGCGCAGAGCAAGCGGTGAAGATCCTCGGCGAGCTCGCGCGATTCGAGATCGAATTTTGCGAGCAGCCGATTCCCGCCGGTCGTCCCGATCAACTTCACTACGTTCGCGAGCGCTCGAAGATTCCGATCGTAACCGACGAAGACTCGCGTACCGCCGAAGATCTGCCGGCGCTCTTCGGCTGCGTAGACGGCATCAACGTCAAGCTCGTAAAGACCGGCGGGATCCGCGGCGCGCTCAAAATGATTCACACCGCGCGCGCGCTCAAATTTAAGATCATGCTCGGCTGCATGGTAGAGAGCCAGATCCTCTCAACCGCCGCCGCGCATCTTTCACCACTGGTCGATTGGGCCGACATAGACGGCCCGTTTCTGACCAAGGACGATCCGTTTTCGGGGATCACATACGAGCGCGGCAAGATCGTGTTGCCGGACGGGCCCGGATTGGGCGTTCGCGAGAAAGCCGCTATTGCGTAAGTATGCGATTCTTGCGCCGGGGCAATTCGCTGACAATGCAAAAACGGCGCACGGCGTTATTGGGTATTCGACGGACGAAACGGTCGCGGTCGTCGATCCGGACTACGCCGGAAGAACTGTGAGCGAAGTCGTGCCGTACCTCGACAGCTCCGCGCCGATCGTCGCCACGGTTTCGGACGCATTGCAATACGATCCGACATCCCTGTTGATTGGGACCGCGCCCCAGGGTGGCAAACTTCCGCCGGAATGGCGCGCGGAGATTCTGCGGGCAATCGAAGGCGGGCTCGAAATCGTCAGCGGCTTGCACGACATGCTCGCGGATGACTCTGAATTTGCGGACGCGGCGCGCCGTCACAGCGTGACGATCTGGGACGTGCGCAAACCGCCCGACATCCCGCTTTTCAGCGGCGCCGCGTACGACGTGAAAGCGCCCATCTTGCTCGCGGTCGGTAACGACTGCGCGGTGGGCAAGATGACGGTGATACTGGAGCTGGCGCGCGCCGCGCGCGACACCGGCATGCGCGCGGAGTTCGTGCCGACGGGACAAACGGGCATCATGATCGCCGGCTGGGGAATCGCCGTCGATCGCGTCATCTCCGATTTTGCAACGGGTGCGTGCGAACAGCTCGTCCTCGAAGCCGCACGGCGCGATCCGCAGTACATTTTGGTCGAAGGGCAGGGAGCGATCAATCATCCGGCTTACGCGCCGGTGACGCTGGCGTTGCTTTACGGATGCGCACCCGACGCGCTGCTGCTGGTCGCGGACGTCAAAAGAACGCACATAGAAACTTACGGCACGCCGATTCTTTCGTATTCCGGCCTGATTACAGCGCACGAAAATCTTTGCGGATTATTAAAACCGGCGGCGGCTGTGGGAGTCGCGTTGAACACGCACGGTTTAGATGCAAGCCAAGCGGCGGAAGAAATCGCCCGCGCGCGTGAAGAAACCTCGCTTCCCGCAGACGACGTCGTCCGCAACGGCCCCGGTGCGTTGTGGAAGGCCGTCGCACCAAAGCTCGTCAAGCGCCACCCTCTCTCCACAAGGGTCGTTGCATGAAACCCACACGCTTGCTCGCAACCATGCTCGGAATCGTGCTCATGATGAGCGCTTGCTCGAAGACAACGACAACCGGCGCTGGTGGCCATAACCCGTGGACGATTCCCGGGGAAGTACGGGTCGGAAACTCCGACGAGCCGGACGGCCTCAATCCGATGTTCGCGCATACCGATGCGAGCAATCAGGTCGACGGCCTGATCTTCGCATCGCTCCTGAAGTACGATGACAACGGCAACTTCATTCCGGATTTGGCGACCGAAGTACCCGCTTACGCCAATGGCGGACTGAGCAAAGACGGCAAGACGATCACCATCCATATGAGGCGCGGCCTTCGCTGGTCGGACGGGGCGCCGCTGACGTCCAAGGATTGGATGTTTACGTATTCGGCGGTGCGCAATCCGCGCAACAACACAAAGGCCCTGTTCGGCTGGGACGATATCGCTTCGGCGAGCGCGCCAAACGACACGACTATCATTATTCATCTCAAACAACCGAACTCGACGATCTTGGGCCTACTCGCAATCGACGGAGCCGCCTATCCGCCGCTGCCCGCGCATCTGCTTGCAAATCTGCCCGACATCAATCGCGCGCCTTTCAACGCCAAGCCGATTTCAAGCGGGCCGTTCGTGCTGCAGCAATGGAATCACGGCGCATCGCTCGTCCTAGGGCCGAACAAATACTATTATCGCGGAGCGCCGCATTTGAAGAAGATCGTTTGGAAAGTCATTCCGAATGTCAACACGCTTTTCAACGAATTGCAAACGCATGACGTCGACGTGCTGATCGGCGTCAACGAGAACGACATCGCGCGCCTTTCACAACTTCCCGGCATCACCGTCATCAAAAAGTTGATCGCAAACTGGCGCCATATGGAGTTCAACCTTCTGAACCCGATTCTGGCCGATCAACGCGTGCGGCTCGCGATCGCGGAAGGCGTCGACTGGAAGCGCATCAACGACACCAGCTACCACGCCTACAATCAACTCGCGGTGAGCGACGTTTTCCCGCTATCATGGGCGGCGCCAAATATTCCGCGCTATCCGTACGATCCGCGGAACGCCAAACGATTGCTCGCGCAAGCCGGCTGGACGATGGGCTCCGACGGCTGGCTGCACAAAGGCGCGCAAACGCTGCAACTCAATATCTCGACCGGCACCAACAAACAAGAAAATATCGAGGCCGAAGTGCAAGTGCAGAGCCAGGTGAAGCCGCTCGGCATCAACCTGCAGATCCGCAACTATCCCGTCAACGTGCTGTTCGCGCCGAGCGGACCGCTCTACAGCGGCAAGTATGACATTTCGTGGACGGTCGCGATCAACGCGCCCGATCCGGACAACTCGGGACTCTGGAACAGCAAATACGTGCCGCCGCACGGCGGAAACACCTCGCACCTGAGCGATCCGATCATCGATCGCACGTCGTTGCAGGCACTTTTAACCTACGATCACGCGGCGCGCAAACGGCTCTATCAGCAAGAAGAGGAGCGCGTCCACCAATTGGTTCCAGCAATCTTTTTCTATTGGGAAAACGAATACACCGCGGTCAACAGCGACATGAAGAATCTGCGGCCTGCGGCGTTCGTGCAAGACACGTGGAACGCTTGGGACTGGCAAATATAATGTGCTAGCGGTTTCCTATGCGGCACGCGGCTCGGCGGCGCTTATTTTTGAAACGGCGCGCGAAGGCGTGCTGAGCTGGAACACGTTTGCCGATCGCGGGCTGCTCGAATTCCGTTTGTTGCGCGCGCACGTTCCCGCCACAGACTGGCTGGCCTATGCCGAGTGGACTTCGGAAGGACGCAAGTCATTTAGTCCGCAGCATGAAGACGTGACCGTCGACGTCGACGTCATTCGCAGCGCCCAGCCGTTCGACGGCATCGAAGTTTGCGCCGCCGGCGTTGAATTCAACGCGCTCTATTTCGCCGCGCCGGATCGCACCGAACCCTCGCTGCCATACGCCGCGCCGGCGCGCGTGCTCGACGTGCCGGCGCGATCGCAGTACGCACTCGAAGGCGAGCGCAGCTGGTGCAGCCCAGCCTCACTCTCGATGCTGAACGCGTATCACGGTTTGGATTTCGATGTCCAGACCACTGCGCGCGCAGTTTTCGATCGCTCTTATAACGGCACCGGGAACTGGTCGTTCAACGTCGCCTTCAGCGGCAGCCTGGGTTTGCGCGCGGCGGTCGTTTATCTGCGCAACCTCGAACACGCGCAGCGCCTGATCGAAAACGGCGTCCCGATCGCAATCTCTTACAGCTGGCAAGGCGACGAACTGCCCGGCGCACCGCTCGAACATTCCGACGGCCACCTCGCCGTCCTGTGCGGCTTTACCGCCAACGGCGACTGCGCGATGAACGATCCGGCCACCCCGAATGTGCGCGCAATCTATCCGCGCGCCGCCATCGAAAAAATCTGGCAGCGCAACAACGGCGTCGCGTACGCGGTTGCGCCCGCGGGTCTCGATTTCGTTTCGATCGTCAACTCTTGATGCAACCACAAGACCGCTTTTCGGATTTCGCGACGGGCGACGCACCGCTGCAGATCGCCCTCATCGAACCCGAGATTCCTCCGAACACGGGCAACGTCGCGCGCCTGTGCGCGGCGACCGGCTGCGCGCTGCATCTCGTAGCGCCGCTCGGCTTCAGCATCGACGACCGCGAACTCAAACGCGCGGGCCTCGACTATTGGGAGCACGTGCGCATGACGCTGCATCCCAGCCTCGAGTCATTCTTGACCGCCACATCCGCATCGCGACACTGGTATTTTTCGACGCGCGCTTCGCTGTCGTACGCGCAAGCGGCATTCGCCCGCGGCGATATTCTGGTTTTCGGAAAAGAAACGAAAGGATTGCCCGCCGAGCTGCTGACGCGCGATCCCGAGCGCTGCTTGCGCATTCCGATGCGCCCGGGCAGCGTGCGCAGCCTTAACCTGTCGACGGCCGTCGGCGTAGCCGCTTATGCAGCGCTCGCGCAAATCGGCTTTCCCGAGTTGCAATGAGTTCAAAAGCACTGCGCGCGATCGAGAGTGAAGTGATCGCATGCACGAAGTGCCGCGAGCTGCGCCGCTATTGTGCGCACGTCGCACAGACGAAGAAACGCGCGTACCGCGACTTGCCGTATTGGGGAAAACCCGTCCCCGGCTTCGGCGATCCGCAGGCGCGCGTACTGCTCGTCGGCCTCGCACCGGGTGCGCACGGCAGCAATCGCACCGGCCGCGTCTTCACCGGCGACGCCTCCGGCGAATTTCTCTTTCCGGCGCTGCACCGCGCGGGCTTCGCAAATCAAGCAACGGTTCATGATGCAAACGACGGGCTGCAGCTGCACGACTGTTTCATCACCGCCGCACTGCGCTGCGCGCCGCCGCAGAATAAGCCAACTCCGGCACAGTTACGCAAATGTTTTCCGTACCTCGTCCGCGAGTTCGCGGCGCTCGATAATCTGCGCGTGGTGATCGGGCTCGGCGCGATCGGCACGAAAGCCGCGATTGCCACGCTCGAAGCCGACGGCTACACGCTCGCAACGAAAGGTTGGCGCTTCGGCCACGGCGCGGAACTGATCGCAACCAAGGGCAAACGCAGCATCACGCTGATCGCGTCGTTTCATCCCAGCCGCCAGAATACGAACACCGGGAAGCTCACGCGCGCAATGTTCGACGCGATCTTTACACGTGCGCGGCAGCTGGTTAGCTCATAGATCGGCTAATCCGCTACGGCATTGGTTTTACAATGCGCAACGATAGGTCGCGCACGAGTTGCTCGGGCACTGGTGACGGCGCATCCATCATAACGTCGCGCATCAGCTGGTTCTTCGGAAACGCAATGACGTCGCGGATGCTCGTTTCGCCCGCGGCAACCATGACGATGCGATCGATCCCTAACGCCATGCCTCCGTGAGGCGGCGCTCCGTAGTCGAGCGCCCGCAAGAAGAATCCGAAACGGTCGTCGACTTGTTCGGGTGAGAGGCCGAGCATCGCGAAAATCTTGCGCTGGTATTCGGTTTTGTGAATGCGGATCGACCCGCTGCCGAGTTCGAAACCGTTGAGCACCATATCGTAATGCTGCGCGCGCATGCGAAGGGGATCTGACTCAAGCAGCGCCCATTGATCGTCCGCCGGTGCTGTAAACGGATGGTGCGCGGGTGCGGGTTTGCCAGTGGCTTCATCCACTTCGAAGAGCGGAAAATCGGTGATCCACGCAAACGCGAACGTCTTCGGATCGCGCAATCCCGCGCGCTCGGCGACTTCGTTGCGCATCTTGCCCGCTGCCGCTAGCGCAGCGTCCGTTGCATCTGCAAAAAGTAAGATCGCGTCGCCCGTCTCGGCTTGCGTTTTCTCTCGCAGTTTCGATGCCGCCGCTTCATCGATGAATTTCGAAGCGGAACTTTTCACGCCGTCGGCGGCTAGCGCAACCCAGACCATGCCCTTCGCGCCGTTCTGTTTTGCCGTTTCGACCAGCGTGTCGAATTCGCGCCTCGATAACGCCGCGCCGCCGGGATAGCGCAGCGCGACGATCGCGCCGTTTGCGCTCAAGACCGATTTGAAGATCGCGAAGTCGGTTTGCGCGAAGACCTCGTCCACGCGTTGCAGCTCGAGGCCGAAACGCAGGTCGGGTTTGTCGCTACCGTACGTCGCAATCGCTTGCGCGTGCGAGAGCCGCGGGAACGCCGGGAGCTCGACGCCGAGCGCCTGTTTCCACACACAGCGCATACACGATTCCATGACCTCGAGCACGTCTTCTTGCGTGCAAAACGACAACTCGACGTCGAGCTGCGTAAACTCGGTTTGCCGGTCGGCACGCGAATCTTCGTCGCGCATGCAACGTGCGATCTGCATGTAACGGCCGAAGCCGGCGATCATCAGAATTTGTTTGAGGAGTTGCGGCGACTGCGGCAGCGCGTAGAATGAGCCGGGATGCAGACGGCTCGGCACCAAGAAATCGCGCGCGCCTTCGGGCGTCGACTTGATGAGCATCGGCGTCTCGATCTCGATGAACTCGCGCTCGTCGAAAAAATCGCGCATCGCTTTCACAATCCGGTGGCGCAGCATCAGATTGCGCTGCAGCGGGCCGCGCCGCAAATCGAGGTAGCGGTACTGCATGCGCAGGTTCTCGTCGACGTCGTCGTCTTTGTTCACTTGGAACGGCGGGACGGCCGAACGGTTCAGCACTTCCAAATCGTCGACCGCGACCTCGACTTCGCCGGTGGGTAGCTTGCTGTTTTCAGTGCCTGCCGGACGGCGGCGAACCGAGCCGCGCACGCGAATGACATCCTCGTGCCGCAAGCGCTCGGCCTCGCTGAAGCTGGCGCGGTCGGGAGCGAAGACGATCTGCGTTATGCCATCGCGGTCGCGCAGGTCGACGAAAATCAACCCACCGTGGTCGCGCCGGACGTTGACCCAGCCCGCCAATTCGACGGCCTTTTTCTCATCGCTTGCGCGTAACGCGCCGCAGGAATATTTCATAATGCGCTCTTGATTCCGGAAACGTAATAGTACTGCTGGATCAGGCTTCGCGCAAATTTTGATTCGGCGGCCCGCCTGTCGAAGTATCCGAGCAGCCAGGGCATCTTGCTCAGCGCGGTGTGCAGTCCCAGCGAAATGGGCGTCATGCCGAGGTTCGCCATCACGGCAAAATCGGGATGCTTGCGGTAAAAGCGCACGGTCGAACGGCCGGCGAGCTTCATCTTCTCGATCTGATCCTCATGGGCGACGTCTTGCCAGTGATAGTTGACTGCGCGCGGTTCGTACACAATCACGATTCCGGCTTTTTGCAGCCGGTAGCCAAGTTCCAAATCCTCGTGGCCGTATCCCGTGAACGTTTCGTCGAAGCAGCCGACACGCAGCAGGTCATCGCGCCGCGCGGAAGCGTTGCCGGTCAGGAAGTAGAGCCAGCTCAGCTGTTTGCGCTCCGGCGGATGCAGCGCGCCGCGCTTCTCGGGATGATCGCGTTTGTCCGCGTAATCCTCGAGCGAGCGGACTTGAACTTCCAAACCCACCACCGCGATGTTCCGGCGTTCCCGGTGGTGCCGTAAGTGGCGCGAGAGCAAATCGGGCGATGCGATGATGTCCGAGTCGTTGAAAAGTATGACGTCTCCGCGAGCCCGCTCGATGCCGGCGTTGCGGGCCATGGCGCGTCCGGAGTAAGCGCCTACAACGTGCTGCACGTTGGCGTGGCGCGCGCGCATCTCGGCCAAGTATTCGGCAGTGCCATCGTTCGAATTGGAATCGCAAACCAGTACTTCGAAACCCTCGGCGGCGAGATCTTGCTTCAGGAGCGACGGCAAGACGTCGCGCAGCGTTTTGATCCGGTTATAGGTCGGTACCACGACCGAAATTTCAGGCATGCAGCAACGCCTCGATGCCGTTCAGAATCTCCGTTCTGAACTGCTCCAGCAACCGCGGATCGTCGCTTGCGGGCTTGCGAACGAGTACGCTCGGCACGTTGTATGGCGCCCATTCTTGCGCGTTCAAATGGAAGTAGCGATGTTCGAACGCGACAACCACCGGCCTCCCGACGGCGCTCGCTACGTGCGTCGCGCCGGTGTCGACCGTGACGATCACCCGGGCGCGTTCGAAAACCGCGGCCCAGCGGTGAAACGCCAGGCCGCCGAGCACCACGTCGGCCGCGCGCGTTTCGGCAATCTGCGCCGCATGCAGTTCGCAATCCGGCGCGTACGTCACGACGATCGGCAAATCGAAACGGTGCAAGTCGCGGAGCAACTGCAGGGTCGAGTCGAGCGAGCTGCCGTCATAAAACCAGCGGTTCGCCAGGTGAAAAACGATCGGATTGGCGGGCACGAACGCGATCGCCGCGCGATCCTCGTCAGTGATGTCGAGGCGCAGACGATGGACACGTTCGCGAGCTCCGGCAAGCGCCACCAAGTCGAGCAGCTGATCGACTTCGTGCCGAACCTTCCGCCGCGGGTCGCGCTCGCTCAGGTGGGGATCGGCTTCGGAGGTCATCAAGACGTTTACATAACGGCGCAGCATCAAACGCGTCAGATAACGGCGCTCGTAGGTATAGCCCGCGCGAATGCGCGCCCGCGTTCCACCTACGATCGCAAGATCGCGCGTGCGCGGCGCCAGCGCGATGGCAAGCTCGGCCCGGCCTTTGAAGCGCGCGCCGAACACGTCCGGCCGCACATCGGCCGGAGCGTCGACGATCTCGTCCACGTCGGTATTGCGTTCCATGACGATGCGGCTGTACGAGCTGCAGGTCATCGTGATGTGCGCGCCGGGAAACGATCTGCGCACCGTCGCGATCGCCGGAGTCGAAAGAATCAGATCGCCGATTCTATCGGTCCGCACCAGGACGATCCCGTTCATGGCGTGCCGGCCCGGCGGACACGCTCCAGTTCTTCGAAATAGGCTTCGGCGGCCAAACGCCGCACGGCGCGCAATTCACGTCCGGTTAGCGGTCGATCGTCTTCTAAGCTTCCGATCTGCGAACGGAATCCGCGTGCTGCGCCGGCGCCGCGCGCCCATTTGTGCAAGAAGCGCGCAAGCAGATTATCGCCGGTCGCCAAATACGTGCGCCAGTGGGGGTGCAAGCTTGCGAGCTGCACCGCCGTGCGGGCCTGTGCGCGCGCCTGTCGCAGCATTTTCTCGACGTCGGAAGCGCGCGGAGGCGGCTTATAATGATAGACGATTGCGCGCCGGTTAAAAATGGCTTTGACGCCAGCAAAGCGTAGGCGGAGACCGACGTCGATGTCCTCCCAGCCGTACTCGGCGAAGCTCTCATTGAAACCGCCGACGGCGCGAAGTTTCGCCAGCGGCACGGAGACGTTGGTCGTCCAAAAATAATTGCCGCTGTAGTTGCGCAAACTCCAGACTGGAATCGGCAGATCGTCGAAGTTTTCCACGTTGATCGCCCCTCCGCGCACGATCGCGTCCGGGTGAGCCGCGTGACTGCGCAAGTGCTCCTCAACGAAATTCGGCAGCGGCAGCACGTCGTCGTCGATCAAGATGATCCGCCCGCCGGTGGATCGCGCCAGGCCCGAATTGCGCGCTCTTGCGAGTCCGCCGTTCGGCCGGTTGACGACGGTGAGCGGGCACGTTGCACGCGCTTGCGCGCTTCCGATAACTGCGGGTGTTTCGTCGGTCGACCCGTCGTTGACGAGTACGATTTCATACTCCGACGGTAAAACGGTCTGCTCGAAGCATGCATCGAGCACGCGGCCGAGCAGGTGCACGCGATTGTACGTGCAGATCTGAATCGTGGCTTTCATGCCGTAGCCGAAGCGTTCGTCAACGATTCAACGGCCGCAATGATGCGCGGCACGTCGAGACTGGCGATGCATGCGTAGTCGGGACACGTTTCTTTGCGTTCTCCCGGAGGGCACGGATAGGTCGCACGAACGATTGCGGTTCGCGGGCCTAGCGGCGCCCAGCGGTCGGGCGTGTCGGTTTGAAACGGAAAAATGCCCGCCGTCGGACATCCGCAGGCGGCGGCGACGTGCATCGCACCCGTCGTTACGCCCGCAAAAAACGCGGCCCGCCGGCAAAGCGCGCCGAACGATCCGATCGTCGTCTTCCCCGCGATCGAAAAACCGCCGCCGCGCGCCACCACGCCTTCGACGATGTCGCGATCGTCTTCGCTGCCGCTGACGAGCACCGGCACGTTGAAGCGCGCCGCGATTTCGCGCACGAGTCGCGCCCAGCCTTCCAGCGGCCAGATGCCGCGTTCGCTTGCCACGGCGTTGGCGGGATGGACGATGGCAAATCCGCCTTCGGTAAGTCCGAGCTCCACGCAAAGGGCTTGGGCTTCAGCTTCGTCTTCGGCCGATGGCTCGAAGCGTATGCGCGGCTCGGGATCGTCGCAGCCAAGCGCGCGCGCGTAATCGAGCATTATCTGCGACCAGTGCGTCGTGACGTCGCCTTGCTCGCTGCGCACGGCTACCCGGTGTGTGAACCGCCACGAATACAGCCGGTTTGCTTGACCGACGCGCACCGGAATTTTTGCAAGGTGCGGAACGCGCGCGGTGTGCGGCGTCGCCCACGTGACGACTGCGGCGTCGTAAAGGCGCTGTGCCAACGCGGCCGCTAACCCGCGCTCGTCGCGACCGTCGTCGGTGAGAATCGCAGTCAGACCGGGAACGCGCTCGAGCGCCGGCGCGTGCGCCGGCAGCGTGAGGATGTCGACCGTTTCGCAGCGCGACTTCAAAGCGCGCGCGACGATCGACGCCATCAGCGAATCGCCGATTCCGCCGCCTGCACAATACACTAACGCGCGCATCGCGCTAAGCCTCCGAATGTAGCGCGCGGGCGAGCTCGACCGTGTAGATACCGTCGAGCAGCTGCGAGCGCGCAAGCGCGCGCACGGCAGCCGGCAGCCGTGCGTCGGTGGCGGCGCCGGCGTATAGCGGAAGCAGCGGCTCGAGCACTTTGGCACGCAAGAGATTGACCGGATGCGCGCCGGTTGCGGCCCGCACCCGGAGGCTCGGGTCTTTTTGAACGAAACGCACCGCCATGCGCGCTTTCTCGAGGGCCTTTCGCATCTCGGCCTCGAGCGTTGCTTCGCCGGCCGGTTTTATATGCCAGATATATGCATCCCAAGCGAATTTCGATCGCAATCCCGCGCGCTTCAAACGAACGCCCAGCTCTGTGTCTTCCCAACCGTATAGGTGAAACTGCTCGTCGAATCCGCCGGCCGCGCGCAGCGCTGCCTTCGGAATCGAAACGTTGCACGTGCACAAAGCTGCCCGCGAATAGTTTGCCAAAACCGGTTTCGGGCGCTCGTGGTACGACGGGACGTTGATAATCGGTCCGTTGACGATCAAATTGCCGCTATCGTGCGCGGCGTCGTGGGCGGCCAGCCAACCCGGCGGAGCGTAGACGTCGTCGTCGCAGAATGCGACCAAATATCCGTTCGCGACGGCGATTCCGCGGTTGCGCGCGGCACCGCGGTTGGGACGTTCCTCGAATACGTACACGACTTCGAAAGCGTGTTGCGTGCGCGCGCGCTCGACCACTTGCGGCGTTGCATCGGTCGAACCGTTATCGACCACGACCACTTCGAAAGAAGGCGCGCCGATCTGTTTGCCGAGCGATTCGAGCGCGCGATCCAAATATTCGGCACGATCTTTGGTGGCGATGATAACCGAGATCCGCACGTCAGCCCTGGACCTCGAGGAGTCCGCGAGCCATACGGCCGGCAGCTCCGACGTGTTCGGTGTATAAGCTCCGCAACGCCTTTGACGATTCCGCCAGCCACGCTTTGTCGCTACATAGCTCCAGCGCGACGCGGGCGACACGCCCCGGCGTCAGAGTGCCGTGCAGCTCGCGCACGATTTCGCGTCCTGCGTCTATGTTCGGCTGCGTATGAAAACGGAACCGTTTCGAAATGCGCGTCGCGACGAGCCGTTTGAGCGGGCCTCCGATAAAGGGGATGCGGTTCACATAGGTGAGCGGCCCGTTGATCGTCACAAGCTCGGCGGCGTTGGTCGGCGTGCACGAAAGCACCGGCGCTCCGATTGCCGCCAGCTCGATGACTTTTGTCCCGGGAGTAGCAACCGTCAGCCGGGCGCGCGATGCCGCGGATAGCGCGTTGCGAAGAATCGGAAAGCTCTGCGATCTGTCGAGCGAGCCGAGCGCCGGGCCGTCCGGCGTTTCGATCAAGCGCCCGCGTTTTGAAAAGACCCGCGCGTCGCCGCCCGCTTCGATCGCGGCGCGCACGTCCGCGATTTTGGTGAACGGCGAAATCCCGAACGCGATCGGCATATTCGGATCCTCGCGCCGGATTGCCAGCGCAGCCGTAAAAAAGAACGGCACCAGGTGACGAACTTCGTAACCGCGCGAGCCCGGCATGAAAAGGATGCCGTCGGCCGGCGCACCGGCTTCGGGTGCGGCGGACACTTCCGTGAGTGCGCCGTCGATTGCGAGGTTACCGGTCACCATAACCCGCGCCGCGTCGATGCCGGCGGCGATCAAACCCTTCGCGTTTTCGGCGTCGATTGCAAAAGCGCGCTCGGTAAAACGTGCGTACTTGCGGCGCGTGAAACGGTAGGTCGCGAGCTTTCCGCCGAGCTTGCGGTGCAAACGGGCCGCGTGCATCAAATCGCCGCCTAAGTACAGCGTCACGTCGACGCGTTCGGGCAGCCCTGCAATCGATCGTCCCAAGATCGTTCGCAGATACGCCTTCGCATCGTACACGTGCGCCTGCGGAAAGAGGTTGCGCACGAATTCAGGTTCGGCGCCGGTCGCGTAGTCGTCGGGGACGTAACAGACATGCACTTCCGCTGCGGGCTCGATCGCGTACAGTTCGCGCAGGAGCGGCCGCAGCCAGCCGGCGGTTTCACCCGGGCCGTTGCACGTGATCGCGATCTTCACTCGGCGTAGGTTTTCAATATGCGAGCGATAAGGTCGGTCGTGCTGATCCCATCGATGTGCGGCGCGAGCTTGATAACGCCGCCGTGCTGCATCACGACGTCGCGTTCCGGCAACTCTTCCGCGCGATACTGCGAGCTCTTCACGTGCACGTCGGGACGGAGCTTGTCGAGCAACACTTCAGGTGTGCGTTCGCCGAAGGGTACGACCGCGTCCACGCTGCGCAGCGCCGTCAAGACGCGCGCGCGATCCGCGAACGGTACGAGCGGGCGCGCCGGTCCCTTGATGCGCCGCACCGAGTCGTCGGTGTTCAGGCCCACGATCAGCGCGTCGCCCTGGGCGCGCGTCCATGCCAAGTACGCGACGTGACCGGCGTGCAAAACGTCGAAACAGCCGTTGGTAAAGACGACGATCTTCCGATCGGCGCGCAACGCTTCGCGCCACGCGACCGCAGCTTCTAAGGTTAGCAGCTCTCCATAGAACCGGTCAGCGTTCATGGCCGGCCGGAATGCCGTGCTCGACGAGCGCTACTATTTCGTTTGCGGAGGCGGTCGCGGTTCCAAGTTTCTCGACGACCGCGCCGGCGGCAAAGTTCGCGAGCTGAATAGCGAGTTCGATCGGTGCGCCCGCCGCAAGCCCGAGGGAGAGCACCGCGGTGACGGTGTCGCCCGCGCCGCTCACGTCGTACACCGTGCGCGCGACCGACGGAATGTGCAGCTTCTCGCCGTCGCGGCCGAGCAGCGACATGCCATGCTCGCCGCGCGTGATCACGACGTAGCGGCAGCGCAGCTCGTTCAGCAGCGCTTGCCCGGCTCGTTCGAGCGACGCATCCGACCTGATCGCAATCCCGGTCGCTTGTTCGGCCTCTTGCGCGTTTGGAGCAACGCACGTCACGCCTGCGAAGAGTTCGAAGTTTTGCGGTTTTGGATCGGCGACGACGATCGGACAGGTCAGCGCAGCTTCGACCAGCTCGCGCGAGAAGAGTCCTTTTGCGTAATCGCTGAGCACAACCACGTCGGCCGCCGCTGCTTCGCGCGCGACGATCTTGGCGAGCTTGCCGCGGTCGGCCGCATCCAGCGGCGACGTAGCCTCCCAATCCGCGCGCACGACTTGCTGATTGTGCGCGACGACGCGAGTCTTGCGCGTCGTCGGGCGATCGGAGATCGTCACCAAGCCTTCGCTGCCGATGCCCTCGTCGGCGAGCAGATCGGTGACGTAATGCGCGAAGGCATCTGCGCCGACCGCGCCCACGAACGTGACATGCGCGCCTAACGCGCGCAGGTTGTTGGCAACGTTGCCGGCGCCGCCCAAAGTGAACGAGTGATCGCTCACCGCAACCACCGGAACCGGAGCTTCAGGCGAAATGCGCGAGACGCTTCCCCAAATCCATTCGTCGACCATGACGTCGCCTACGACCAGCACGCGCCGCTCGCGCATGCGTTCGAAAAGCGTGCGTGCGTCGGGCGGCGCCAGCGTCTGCGTGCGGCTCATTCCCTAAACCTCGAAGATCATGCGCTGCTCGACGAGATCGCAGACGATGTGCGCCATCGTCTGATGGACCTCTTGCACGATCGCGGAGTAGCCGTCGGGGCCCAGCAGAACGAGATCGGCAATGCGGCCCGCGTCGCCTCCGCCGTTTCCCGTGAAGGCAACCGTCAGCGCCTGCCGCCGCTTCGCTTCTTCAAGAGCCAGCGAAATATTTTTCGAGCTGCCGCTCGTCGTGAGCCCGATCACGACATCGCCCGGCTGCACGAATGCTTCAATCTGGCGCGCGAAAACGTAATCGTACCCAAAGTCATTGCCGATTGCCGTCAGCGCCGACGTGTTCACGCTCAGAGCTTCGCTGTACAGTCCCGGCCGGTCGCGCAAAAAACGCCCGCTGAGCTCGGCCGCCATGTGCTGCGCCTCCGCGGCGCTTCCGCCGTTTCCCATCCACAGCACTTTGTTGCCGCGGCGCAAGGCTTTGACGATCGCGTCCGCGATCGCTTCGACTTGTCCGCGGTAATGCGGCGCATCGAAGATGCCCCGCCGATCCGCGATCAGTTCGTCGTAGCCGCGGCGCGCGCGAACGTCTACGGTTCGATCCAAAAGAGTTCCTGACCGAGCGAAACCAGCTCGCCGTTTTCGGGAACGATGCGCGTAACGATGCCGGAATAATCGCTGGTAATTTCGTTGAACAGCTTCATCGCTTCCAGAATGCACAGGACCTGGCCGGTTTCGACACGGTCGCCTTCTTTTACGAAAGCTTCCGCGTCCGGGGCTGCCGAGCGGTAAAAAACGCCCACGAGCGGCGCGGTCACTTTCTTGACGTTGGCCGACGCTGCTGGCGCGGCCGGACCCGAAGGCGCGGGAACCGCTGCGGCAGCGGCCGCGGGAGCTGCGGCGGCGGCCCCCGGCTCGCGGCGGACCAATTCGAAAATCGCGTCGCCCACTTTGATTTTGAGCGCGTCGAGATCGTTTTCGTGCATGATCGCGAGAAGATCTTTGAGGGTCTGCTCTTCGTCCATTATCCCTTCAGTTCACCGAGAGCCTCAAGAGTATCTTTTCCGAAGGGCAGGGGGCGGTCTATGCGCGTCACCAGGTCGCGCAAGACGATGCTCCCCTCGGCCAATTCTTTCTCACCCAGGATCAGCGCATAGCGTGCGTTGTTGCGATCGGCGATCTTCAGTTGCGCAAGTAGTTTACGATCCCCGTAATCGATGAATACCGGCCCTCCGCCCTTGCGCCGCAAGCCCGTCACCAACGGCAACAGCGCTTGCAGCGCCTGCGACCCGATTGCGATCGCCTGCACGCCTTCGCGGCGCGCTTCTTCGCTTGTTCCAGCGGATTCGACGGCCGACAAGAAGCGTTCCAATCCGAGTGCGAAGCCGACCGCGGGGACGTCCGGACCGCCGAGCGAGCCGACGAGTTGATCGTAACGGCCGCCGGCGCAAATCGTACTCTGCGCGCCG
>PLLF01000031.1:0-16522 GCA_003140855.1 Vulcanimicrobiota bacterium | reverse complement strand
AGCTTCCAGCGCAAGCTTGACGCCTTCAAAGTGCGCGCGGCAATCGTCGCACAGGAATTTTTCAAAGCGCGGCGCGCTTGCAACGAGCGTCTGATCTTCGGGCGCCTTGCTGTCGAGCACGCGCAGCGGATTGCGTTCCAGCCTGCGCTGCGAATCTGCGCTGAGCGAATCGCGGTGCGGTAAAAAATGCGCGCGCAACGCGTCGCGGTACTTCGGGCGGCACGTTTCGTCGCCGATAGAATTCAGGCGCAGCATCACGCCGCCGATCGCATATTCTTGCAGCAAATCCCACGCGAGCGTAATCACTTCGGCGTCAGCCTCCGGCTCCGCGTAGCCGGCGCACTCAATTCCAAATTGATTTGACTGCCGGTAGCGCCCGGCTTGCGGCCGTTCGTAGCGAAAGATTGGACCCAGATAGTAGAGGCGCTGCGGTCCCTGCGTGAAGAGGCCGTGCTGGAGCGCCGCGCGCACGACCGGCGCGGTCCATTCGGGGCGCAGCGTCATGCTGCGCTCGCCCTTGTCGGCAAACGTGTACATCTCTTTCTCGACGATGTCGCTCGTTTCGCCGACGCCGCGCACGAAGAGATCGGTCGATTCGAAGATCGGCGTGCGTATCTCGCCGTAGCCATAACGGCGCGCCAGCGCGTGGATGCGCGCTTCGAGCTCTTGCCAGCGGCCGGACTGCGGCGGAAAGATATCTTGCGTGCCGCGCGGCGCAGCGAGCTTCGAGGGCATGGCGCAGTCTTTAAAAGGCGCCCGGGCCGGACCTGCCCCTAGCGATCCGCACGCCGGAACGTGATTGATGCGCGTGGTGAGCGCGATCGTCATCAATGCCGCCGCGATGCTGCTGGAAAGCGCGCCGTTCATACTCGCCAGCGCGATCGCCGTGCGCGTCAGCGCGCGCCTGGGAAGGCACATCGTTCCCTACCTGGGCTGCGGATGCGGCAGCGGACCCTCCGCGCGGTCGTTGCCGGCGTTTGCAGCCGCATGGATAGTCTTCGGTCCGTTTGTAGCCGCAGCGCGGCTCGGAGCTGCGATCGTCGTCGAGAGATTCGTTGCCAAACGCGCGTGCGCGCGGGATCATGCATCGATGCTCGCGGACCTCGCCGCTATCTTTCCGTTCGCGGTGGGCGCAGCCGCGCTGGCTCCGCTCTTGCCCGCGATCGCTGGTTCGCATGTTCCGCGCCAACTCGCCGGCGTGCTTGCCGCGCTCGCCGCGTTCGTCGCCTCGCCGTGCTCTCTCGGAGCGGTAGCAATCGCAGCGGTGGCGCGCCAGACTGCGCCGGCAGCTGCGGTGGGATTTCTGTGCGTAGCCGGCATCTTCGATCTGCGAACGTGGATGCGATCGCGCGAACACATCGGCGGGCACGACTGCATCGCATACGCCCTCGCCGCAGTCGCCTGCGCGCTGGTTGCGATCCGGAACGGAGCCGCTCTGGTCAACCCAAGAAGTGCCCCTGCGTTGTGGATATGCGCGATCGTTTTCGCGTGTTTGGCGCACCGGTACCGCATGCAGGCCCGGCCTGCGCTGCGCATCGCGCCGACGATTATGCTCGCCGGCTGCATTCTGTCGGCGCCTCCGCCGATTTATTCCGCAACCGAAACGACGCTGGCCGACGCATTTCCCGGCGAACGAATCGATTTCACCGGAACGCTCGTGCATTCCGGAGACCGCTCGACTCTCATGCGTTACGCGATCACGTGCTGCCGCGCGGATGCCACGCCCGTTGCAATCCGGTTGGAATCGCCGGCGAAACTGCGCGGCGGCTGGGCGCGCGCACGCGGCACGCTGGTGCCGCACGACGGTGAGTTGCGCTTGCGGATAGATTCGATCGAAGCGGTTGCCGCGCCACCCGACCCTTTCATTTACCGCTAGGTGCGAACGCGCGCTTCGAGCAGCTCGACCGGGATGCCGTTGGGATCTTCGACGAACGCGAGCGCGCCTTGTCCGCTCGGAGACTTCTTCACGTCTTTGATAATCTTGACGCCCTGCGCTTTTAGCTGCGCGATGAAGGGCTCGAGCTTTCCGTCGATTTCGAGCGCCAGATGTTCGTACCGGTTTCCAACCTCGTACGGCGGATGATCTTCCAGATCATACACCAGCTCGATGTACGCGTTCCAGTCTTTACCGACGAACGCCATGTCGGCGTTGCCGGGATAGTGCAGCGGCCCTTCGAGTAATTTCAGTCCGAGTTTCCCGGTATAAAAATCGATCGATTCTTTCATGTCGTTAACGAAAATTGAGGTGTGCAGGTAACGGGACATAGATCACTCCTCCTAATGCAAAAAGTACCGGTGGCTTGAAAACACGAGCGAGACGCCGAGACGATCCGCTGTTGCGATGACCTCTTGGTCGCGCATCGATCCGCTCGGCGCGATTATCGCCGAGCAGCCCGCGGCTGCAGCCGCTTCCAGCCCGTCGGCGAACGGAAAGAAACCGTCGCTCGCGCACGCCGCGCCCTGCGCGAGTTTTCCGGCGCGCATGCCTGCGATTTGCACCGCGCTCACGCGATTTGTCTGGCCGGCGCAAATTCCGCGCGTGACTCCGTCCTTCACGATGACGACGCCGTTGCTCTTGACGTGACGCACGACGTCCCACGCCAGCGCCAGATCGTGCCATTCTTGTTTGAGCGGCCGGCGCGCGCTGACGATATTCCATGACTCCCGCGCAAACGCCGGATCCTCTTCCTCCGCGAGCACTCCGCCGAGCGCGCTGCGCAGCTGCAGTCCGCGTTGCAATTCGTCGGGCAGGCCCGGCTCGTAGCGCATGATGCGCAGATTTTTCTTTTTTCGCAGTATGTCTAGCGCACCGGACGCAAACTCGGGAGCCGCTACGATCTCCAAGAAAAACGGCGCCAGCGTCTTTGCGGCAGCCACGTCGATCGCGCGGTCGGTCGCGAGGATGCCGCCGTACGCCGAAACGGGATCGGCTGCGAGCGCTTCGCCCACCGCCTTGTTCACCGTCGACCGCTGCGCCACGCCGCACGGCACCGTGTGTTTGACGATCGCAGCGCGCGCGAATCGCTCGCGCTGCGATCCGAATTCCGCGCCGAGCGGAGCGCGTGAGAGCAAACGCAGCGTCGCGTCGAGATCGAGCAAGTTATTGTAGCTCAGCCCTTTGCCGTGCAACTGCTCGGGAACGTTCCGCGATGCGCCCAAATAAAACGCCGCGCGCAACTGCGGATTTTCGCCGTACCGAAGCTGTTGCGCGAGCGGCATTGCAACGGTGAGCGCGCCGGGCAATTCGGCGGCGCCCGTCGCACCCTGAGATGCGAGATATCGGGCGATCACCGCATCGTATTCGGCCGTACATTCAAACGCGCGGACCGCTAGGCGCTTGCGTGCCGCTTCGTCCGGCCCGCCGTCCGGCAACGCCGCCAGCAACTCGCCATACTGCGAGGGATGGCTCAGCACGATGACGTGCTTATAGTTTTTCGCCGCCGCGCGCAATAGAGCTACGCCGCCTACGTCGATCTGTTCCAACGCTTCGCTTAATGTAACGTTCTTGTGCGCGACGGTTTCTTCAAACGGATACAAGTTCACGACGATCGTAGAGAAGGCCACAATGGCATACTTGCGAGCTTGATCGCGGTGGCCCGCGTCGTCGCGATCGAAAAGAATAGCGCCAAACAGTTTCGGGTGAAGCGTCTTGACGCGTCCGCCGAACAGCGGCGGAAAACCCGTGATCTCCTCGACGTCGTGCGCGTCTATCCCCTGCGCGGCCAACAACTCACGCGTGCCGCCGGTCGCGTAGATCGCACACCCGCGCTCCGAAAGCGCGCGCGCTAGTTCGGCTGCGCCTGTCTTGTCGGAAACCGAGAAGAGAGCGGCGTCAGGCAATGGCGGCCTCCGCCGGCCGCTCCTCTTCGCGCAGCTCGGCCGAAACGATCGAGCTGATCCCCGCTTCGCGCATGGTAACGCCGTACAGCCGGTCGGCAAGTTCCATCGTCTGCTTGTTGTGCGTAACGATAACCATCTGCGACTCGCTCGCGAGCTCGCGCACCATCTTCGAAAAGCGTTCGACGTTGGCGTCGTCCAAAGCCGCGTCGACTTCGTCGAGCAGGTAGAACGGCGACGGACGCACCGTGATCAGCGCAAAGATGAGCGCCGCAGCAGTCAGGGCGCGTTCTCCGCCGGAGAGCGCGGCCAGCGGCATCAGTTTCTTGCCCGGCGGCTGCACCGAAATTTCGATTCCGGTTTCCGAGAGGTTGTCCGGATTGGTCTGCCACATGCGGGCTTCGCCGCCGCCGATCAGCCGCGCGTACATTTCGGTGAAAGCGGCCGCCACGAGTTCGAACGTCTCGTTAAACTGCGCCTGCGTCAACTGCTCGATCTCAGCGATCGATTGCAGCAGAGTTTCGCGCGCCTTCGATAGATCGTCCATTTGCGAGCGCAGGAACTGCTCGCGCTGCGCGAGCTCTTCGCGGTCGGCTTCGGCATTGAGGTTGACGTTCGAAAGCCGCGCTAAGTCTTCGCGCAGACGCGGAAGATCCACGGTGATTTCGTCCGCCTCTTCCTTATAGCGTTCTTCGACCTCGCGGCATTCCTCATCGGTCGCGGGATTTTGCGCGAATTGAGAAACCAGCATGCCGAGCTCCGCTTCGATCTCGGCTAGGCGCATGCGGTGCTGCTCGCCGCCGGAAGCGATGTCGCGCTCTTCCAACTCTGCCGAGCGCAGGTCCGATTCCAGCTGCGCAACGCGATCAGACATCGTCTCGCGCTCGCGCCGTGCGGCTTCGAAACGTGCGTCCGTCTCGCCGACCGCAGCGCGCAGCGTTTCGAGCTGGGTTGAAGCGTTCTGGACTTGCGCATTCAAGCTCGCGATGTCCGCGTGCATCTGCTCGCGTGCGTTGCGCGAGCGCTCGACGTTCGCATCGATGATTCCAAGACGAGCTCGCGCGGCGTCACGCTCGGCACCAAGCGCCGCATGCCGTTCGCGGAGATCGCCGCCGGCGCGTGCGGCTTGCGCCTGCGCTCCTTCCGCTTGCGCGATGCGTTCGCGAGCTTCGCGCAGTCGCGCCTCCAAGCGCGCGCGTTCGGCGTCGTCGCCTTCCTCCGGCTGCTTTTCGAAACCGACCTCGCGAGCTCGCGCGCGATCGGCCGCCCCTTGCAGCTCGGTCACGCGTGCTTGCGCAATCTCGAAATCTTTTTGCATGCGTTCGACTTCAGCCGCGGCCGAGGCCATCTCGCCGCGCACTCCGGCGAGCGAGAGCTCCGTGCGCGTAAAGAATTCCCTAGCGCCATCACGCCGCTCGATCGACTTCATCGATTCGTTTGCGGTTCGTTCCAGCTGGGCCTCGAGGTCGTGCAAGTGCGCGCGCATCTCCACCAAGCGCTCGCGCAGCGTCTGCGCTTGCGCGCGCCGGGAAAGAATCGAGCGCTCGCGTTTATATCGTCCGCCCGTAATCGCGCCGCCGCCGGCGATCTGCTCGCCCGATAGCGTCACGATCGTTTCGCGGAAGCCGTGATTGCGCACGAGGTCGATTCCGGTTTTCAACGTGTCGACGATCAGCACGCTGCCGACCAAGAAGCGCACGATACTTTCATACTTGGGCGCGGTGCGCACCAGCGTGTGAGCGTAGCCGATGATGCCCGGCATCGCGCGCAGCTCCGCGCTGACTTCGCGGCCCGTCCGGTTCTTTAAAGTGTCGAGCGGAAGGAAGGTGGCGCGGCCGACTTCTTTGACGTTGAGGAAGTCGATGGCGCGTTCCGCGTCCTCGGACGTATGCGTGATGATGTTGGATAGACGTGCACCGAACGCAACGTCCATCGCGCGCGCGTATTGCTCGTCGATCTCGATCAGGTTGCTGACGATCCCTTCGATGCCGCGCAGCTCGTTGCGCTGCCACGCCTCGACGACGGCGCGCGTACCCGGTACGTGACCTTCCATTGCATTTTCGAGCTCTTCGATCGTGTGCAGGCGCGATTGCGCGGCGGCAACTTCGCTCGAATACTCGTGATGTTCGGTTTGCGCGCGCGTCAAATCCGTTTGCGCCGCGCCCGCAAGCTGCTCGGCGTCTTCGATGCGGCCGCGCGCGTCGAGCAATTGCGTTTCGAGCGCATTGAGCTGCGCTTCGCGCTCGCCGTACCGATGTGTCGCCCCACCGGCGGCGATCTGCAAACTTTCCGACGCGTCGTGCGCCGCACGCAGCTCGTTCTCGATCCGCTCGCTTTCCGTACGCGCATTCTCATATTGCACGCGGCGCTCGGCTTTGCGCTCCGCGGTCGCCGAAGCTGCGGCCTCGACCGCGCGCAGCTGCGTGAAGATTTCGTCGAGTTCTCCGCGCGCATGCGAGAGGGCGGTTTGCGCTTGCAGTTCACGCTCGCGTGAGGTTTCGAGTTCGGCCTGCAGCGGGCCGAGCCGCGCATCCAGGCTCGACAACGACGCTTCGAGCCCTTCGCGCTCCTCGCGAACGCGCGCCGCATCCTGCGAGGTCTGCGTGTCTTGTGCTTCAAGCGCCTCGCGGCGCGCCTGTGCGGCCGCGAACTCGGCTTCGAGCCGCGAGAGATCGGCGCGTACGGTCTGCGTCTTGGTGCGCAGATCTTCCAACGCCAGCTCCTGGCGATAAGCATCGGTCCGCGCTTGCGCGAGCTGCGCGCCGAGCGTTGCGGCTTTGGCGGCACCGGCTCCGCGCAGCTCTTCGTTGCGATCGAGTTCGCCCTTGAGACGTTCGCGCTCCGCTCGCCGCGACGCGCTGGCGCGAATGTATGAGAGGATTTCGAGATCGCGCACGCGCGCGTTTAGTTTGCGGTAGCGTTTCGCGCGGCGCACCTGCGTGTCGAGCTCCGGCAAACGCCGTTCCAACTCCACGATCAGATCGTTGATCCGGATCGCATTTTGCTCGGTTTGCTCGAGGCGGCGCAGCGATTCGTTCTTGCGCGCGAGGAATTTGGCAATGCCGGCGGTTTCTTCAAAGAGCGCGCGGCGATCGGTGGGCTTGCTGGTGAGGATCGCGTCGATCTGGCCCTGCGAAACGATCGAATAGCTGCCCGGCCCAAGCCCGGTGCCCATCAGCAGATCGTGCACGTCGCGCAGACGAACCTGGTTGCGATTGATGTAATACTCGATCTCGCCCGCCCGATAAGCGCGGCGCGCGATCTCGACCTCGGTGAAATCGATCGGCAGCCGCTTATCGCTGTTATCGAACGTAATCGTCACCTCGGCCAGGCCGAGCGGCTTGCGTTTCTCGTTGCCGGCGAAGATCACGTCTTCCATCTTGCCCGATCGCAAGCTCTTGCTGCTCTGCTCGCCGAGCCCCCAGCGAAAGGCGTCGATCAGATTGGATTTTCCGGAGCCGTTAGGGCCGACGATGGCGGTGATGCCGCTGCCGAATTCGAGCGTTGTGGGGTCGGCGAAAGTCTTGAAGCCGAAAGTCTTTATGCTCTTAAGTTTTATTTCTCTTGCCTTTACGAGCTCGCGCGAGCAAAGTCTCCAAAGCTTCGCTCGCCGCCTGCAGCTGCGCTAGTTTTTTCGACCTTCCGGCTCCGGAACCCAGCACCCTATCCTTTAGAACGACTTCCGAGACGAAATGAGGTTCTTGCGGCGTGCCGGTCGAGCGATCGCGATAGATCGGCAGCTTCCGGTAGCACTGCTGCGCGAGCGCTTGCAAAAGGGATTTCGGGTCGGTCACGCCTTCGTCCGAAAGATCGACGAGCGCCATGTGCTGCTCCAAAACGAACCGCCGCGCCTTGGCTTCGCCGTAGCGGCGATACAGCGCCCCGACAAATGCTTCGAACGCGTCGGCCAGGATCGTTTTGTTCTCGGCGCCGCCGGCGCGAGCCAACCCCGAGCCCAGCTCGATCAGATCCGCAAAGCCGAGCCGCATCGCAGTAGCGGCCAGCGCGCTGTCCCGCACGATCGCCGCCTTGCGCGCGGTCAGCCACCCTTCGCTTGCCTTGGGGTGCTCTTCGAAAAGCCAGCCTGCCGCAGCCAACCCGACCACCGCGTCGCCGAGGAACTCGAGCCGTTCGTTGGAGTCTTTGCGGTGTTCCCGGGCCGCGCTTTCATGCATGAAGGCTTGCTCGAAGCTCGTCAGATCCGTGGGCGCGAGATGAGCTTTCTTGAGCAATGCGCGCAGCCGGCGGCGCCGCGCTTCGCCGGCCACTACCGGACTTTGCCGAAAACCAAGACGCTGTTGTGTCCGCCGAAGCCGAACGAATTGGAAAGCGCGACGCGAACGGGCGCCTTGCGCGCGACATTCGGAACGTAGTCCAGCGTGCAGTCGGGATCGGGCACCTCGTAGTTGATCGTGGGAGGCATCATGTCACGCTCGACTGCGAGCGCGATCGCCACGCCTTCGATTCCGCCGGCCGCGCCGAGGGCGTGACCGTGCATCGATTTGGTCGAACTCACTGCGACTCGCGTGCCGGCTCCGAAGACTCTTTCGATCGCTTGCGACTCGGCGACGTCGCCTTGGGGCGTGGACGTGCCGTGCGCATTGATGTAATCGACGTCACCCGTCTTGATACCCGAATGTTCCAGCGCACGGTTGAGCGCGAGCTCGACTCCCAGACTTTCGGGATCGGGCGCCACCAAGTTGTAAGCGTCGGACGATTGCCCGTAACCCAGCATCTCGCAGTATATTTTTGCGCCGCGCGCCTTCGCGTGCTCGTATTCCTCGAGCACCAGAATGCCGGCGCCTTCGGCCAGCACGAAGCCGTCGCGCTCTTTGTCGAACGGGCGGCTCGCGCGCGCCGGTTCGTCGTTGCGCGTCGAAAGCGCTTTCATCGAACAGAACCCGCCGACAGCCAACGGCGAAATCGTCGCTTCAGTGCCGCCCGCGATCATCGCGACGCAGTCGCCGAGCGCGACATAGTTGTAAGCCGTGATGATAGCGTCGTTCGCGCTCGCGCACGCGCTCGCCGCAGAAAAAAACGGTCCGCGAAAACCGTATTGCATCGAAATGTGCGCGCCTGAAGCATTGGCCATCAGCATCGGAATGAAAAACGGCGTCACCTTCGACCACGTGCCGTTCTTGGCGGCAATGTCCGAATTATGCCAAAACGTGAGAATGCCGCCAATGCCGGTGCCGAGCACCGAACCGACTCTATTCTTGAATTCCTGGTCTTGCGGCAGCTGCGCGTCTTCGATCGCTTCGCGCGCCGAGACGAACGCATACTGCGAAAAACGATCCATCCGCCGTGCTTCGCGTTTCCCGATGAGCGCATCGGCGTCGAAGTCCTTAACTTCGGCCGCAAAGCGCGTCGCAAAATCGCTCGCGTCGAACGCGGTGATGGGGCCGACGCCGCTCTCTCCGGCAACCAGCCGGCGCCAAAACTCTTCGCGGGTGTTGCCGAGGGGCGTCACGGCCCCGAGCCCGGTGACGACCACGCGTCGCTTAGTCAAAACGGACTCCTGTTAGCGCGGCTCTCTCCGGGAACCTTTCGCACGGCGCTTGTAGAAGGTGCCTTCAGGTGCTTGCCTTCCTTTTAAGCCTCACGACGTACGTCTTTCCGCCGGTGCTGATGTATCATCGCGTCGACGTCGCTTCGCCGCGCGATTCGATTTCGCGCGATCTCACGATTACGCCCGAGATGCTGGCGGCTCAACTCCATTACCTCAGAGCGCGCGGGATCGGCGCCATCAGCATGGCGGATTTCGAGCGCCGAGTCAGGTTGAAAGAACCGACGAACCGCGACGTGATCCTCACCTTCGACGACGGCTACGCGGATCAATATGAATACGCTTTTCCCGTGCTCGAACGCGCGCACGCCGATGCGACATTTTATATCGTGACGCGCAACATTGGACGCCCGGCGCACGTTACGTGGCGCGATCTGCAAGTCATGCTGGGAAACGGCATGGATATCGCACCGCACGGATTGACGCATGACGATCTTTCCGAAATGAACGACGCCGCACAGCAAACCGAGATCGAGCTGAGCATCTTGCAGCTCGAGGCTCGCTTAAAGCTCAGAACCGTTAGCTCGTACGCCTACCCGAGCGGCCGCTTCAACGCCGACACGCTGCGCATCGAACGCGAGGCCGGTGTGCCGGTGGCCGTGACGACCGATCTGCGCAACGTCCTCGCGCCGCCGGACGCGCTCGAAGTGGTCCGCATTCGGGTGCGCGGCGCCTGGACGCTCGACGAGTTCGCCACGGCGGTGCGCCGGGCGCTGGAGCGGCTTCAAGTCTTGCCGCAGTAGCCTCGGCTGTGCTATAGTGCTGCGGCCATGTTCGTATTCGACCTTCAGCTTTTTGCCTCCAAGAAGGGCGCCGGCTCCACCAGGAACGGCCGCGATTCAAACGCGCAGCGCCTCGGCGTCAAGCGCTTCGGGGGCCAACTCGTCATCGCAGGCAACATCCTGGTTCGCCAGCGCGGTACGCGCGTTTGCCCGGGCGAGAACGTCGGAATAGGCAAAGATCACACGCTCTTCGCGCTGGCCGACGGGGTCGTGGAATTTGCGATGCACCGGAATCGTAAACACATACACGTACGCGCAGTCGCCTAAAGCCGCGGCGCGTCTTATGCTCAGAGGGCCTGCGGGTCCTTTTTAGTTTCGCACCATGCAATTCATAGACGAAGCTTCGATCACTGTCGCCGCCGGTCGCGGAGGCGACGGCAAGGTAGCATGGCGCCGTGAGAAATTCATTCCCAAGGGCGGACCGGCGGGCGGCGACGGCGGCCACGGCGGCAGCGTCTACCTCGAAGCGTCCCCGGAGCTCTCCACGCTGGTCGAGTTTCGTTTTAAGCGGCAGTTTGCGGCCGATTCGGGCAAGCCGGGCGGCACTTCGAACAAATCCGGGCGCAGCGGCGACGATCTCGTTATTGCGGTTCCGGCCGGGACACTAGTCTATCGCGCGCTCGAAGACGAGCCCGAACATTTCTTTGCAGACTTGAATCAACCCGGAGAACGCGTGCTGATCGCGCGCGGCGGTCGCGGCGGACTTGGTAATCAACATTTCGCCACCAGCACGCGGCAAGCTCCGCGTTTTGCGGAAAAGGGCGAACCCGGCGAACGCTGCACGCTGCGTTTGGAATTGCGGCTGCTGGCCGATTGCGGAATCATCGGCGTTCCAAACGCCGGAAAATCCACGCTGCTTTCGGCTGTCTCTGCGGCGCGTCCGAAAATTGCGGACTATCCGTTCACGACGCTCGAACCGCAGCTCGGGGTGGTCCGAATCTCCGACGAGGAATCTTTCGTCATGGTCGACGTTCCCGGATTGATCGAAGGTGCGCATTCGGGCGCCGGACTGGGCGACCAATTCCTGCGCCACGTCGAGCGCACGCGCGTGTTGATTCACCTGCTGGACGGCTCGAAAGACCTCGACGAAATCTTGGCGGACAAAGCGACGATCGAAAACGAATTGCGCGCCTGGAACGAGCGCCTCGTCGAAAAGCCGGTGCTGCTGGCGGTTTCGAAGCTCGATCTTCCCACCGCGCGCGAACGGCTGCGCGAGCTGCGCGACCAGTTTCCGCACATTTACGGCATCAGCGCGGCGACGCGCGAAGGCGTACAAGAATTGATGTACGCCGCCGCGCGCGCGATAGCAACATCCGAGCTGCCCGACGTCGCACCGGCTGATGCCGCGGTCATCAATCTGCGACCCTCCGAGCCGTTCTCTATTAAAAAGGAAGACGGAACATTCATTATCGCGGGGGAGCGGGTGGAAAGACTCGCCGCCATGACCGACTTTGATTCCGACGAAGGGCTGGCGCGGTTCGAGCAGATCCTCGCCAAGATGGGGGTCGAGAAGAAATTGCGCGAGCTGGGGGCAGCCGAAGGAGACACGGTGCGCATCGGCCCATACGAATTCACTTACTCATGAACCCTTCGACATTGCTCAGGATGACAGCGTGCGATTAGGTATTTTTGGTGGGACGTTCGATCCTGTCCACAACCTGCATCTGTTTATCGCGGAGTCGGCGCGGCGGCTCGAAGGGCTCGATCGCGTGCTGTTCGTGCCGACCAATAACGTCCATTATCGCGAGAAGCCGGCCGCTTCGGCCCAGCAGCGCAGCGAGATGCTGAAACTGGCGATCGCTTCGAACGAGCATTTCGCGCTCGATGAAAGCGATCTTCAGCCCGGCGCGACCGGATACACGGCCGATCTGCTGCCCCGGTTGCACGAGCGTTACCCCGATGACAGCTTGATATTCGTCACCGGCGCAGATTCGCTCGCCGAAAGCTCGTGGGTCAGATTTGAGGAAGTGCTCGAATCCCTGGAGGCTTTTGTGATCGCGCCGCGCGCGGGAATCGCCGCCGACACGCTTTCGCGCGTCGTTTCCGCCGTGCCATCGGCACTGCGCTCGCGCATCAAAACGCTCAATCTGCCGGAGATGCCCGAAAGCGCCACGCTGATACGCACGCTGCTCGCGCAGGGGCGGCCGGCGCGATACTTGGTGCCAGAACCGGTTTGGGAATACATCACCGCCAACAACATATACGCGGCGTCCGATGAACCGTAAAATTTTTCCGTTGTTGCTCGCGGCACTGACGGGTTGCGCCGGCGGCCCGGTAACGGTGGAACAGGCCATGGCCGGTTGTGCGCGCGGAGCTTCGGCGGTAGAAGTCGTAGCGACCGGCACCGTCGCGCGTTTACTCGGAACATATTCTTCGCGCACCGGAACGCACGAAGGTTTTCTCTTGCGCAGCAAAGCGATGTCCATACGCGTTGAAGACAACACTACCATCACCGGCGCCATTCCGCTTTCAAAAGGCGAGGCGGTGGCATTGCAAGGCCAGTACGAATGCAGTGACGGCGTCATACATTGGACGCACCACGATCCGCGCATGCGTCACATCGGCGGTTACATCCAAGCCGGAGGAAAGATCTACCGTTAAGATCATTTTGGCCAGCGCGTCGCCGCGGCGTTTGGAATTATTGCGATCGCTGGACCTGGACGTGCTCGTCGTGCCAAGCAGCTACCACGAACCCGATCGCGCCGAGCTGGCGCCGCGCGAACTCGCCATCGAACACGCGCGCAATAAATGCGAAGACGTGTCGATGCGTTTTCCGCACGACGTCGTGGTGGCCGCCGACACCGTTGTCGATCTCGATGGCGTCGCATACAACAAGCCGCGCGACGCGGCCGACGCGCGCCGCATGCTTACCGACCTGGGGGGCCGCAGCCACGTCGTTCATACGGCGTTTGCGATCTCCGCGGACGGCACGTTCACGGTTGAATGCGAAAGCACGCGCGTGTTCTTCTTCCCGCTCGCAGCAGCCGAAATTGACGCGTACGTGGCAAGCGGCGATCCGCTCGATAAGGCCGGAGCGTACGGAATTCAGGGGCGTGGAGCCGCTTTGGTCGAGCGGATCGAGGGCGATTTTTACACCGTCATGGGCTTTCCGCTGGGCCGATTCGCGCGAACGCTCGGGCGGTTGGGATTTATCTTGCCGATAACGAAATAGCAGTGTCCCTACTTAGCCGGAGGGTCTTTCAGCTATCTTCACCTACCGGGACGAACGCAGACTCTTTGCCGTTCTCGGCATCATCATCGCTGCTGCGCTGGTGGCGCTGCTGCAGGTTACGGCTGCCCGTACCGGCACGTCCAGTCCGCTGACAACCATCGCGACGACGGTCGGGATCGGCGTCGAAGAAGGCGCTTCCACCGCCGTCGGGGCGGTCCGTTCCGGCGGCCGCACCGCCTTGAGCCTTCCCGCTCTGCGGGCCCAAAACGTCGCGCTAAACTCCCAAAATCTGCAGCTGGAACGGGAGAACGCAAGGTTGCACGAGCTGCTGGCCGCCTATAGCGGTCAGTTGGCGATCCAGCCCCACCTGCAAAGCTACGCGGGCGCGATCGAAGCGCGCGTGATCGGTTATCCGCCCGAAGGCGGAATTGCGAGCGTGACGATCGACAAGGGTACGCATAGCGGGGTCGCACGCGACGACGGCGTGTTGGCCGGGCCCGGCGTGATCGGGCGCGTGATCGAAGCATCGCCGTTTACCAGTCAAGTCGCGCTCATAACAGATTTTACGAGCACCATACCTGCGCTCGTCCAGCGCGGACGGTATTGGGGTATCGCGCGCGGCAACGCGGACTCGGTGCGTCTCGAATACGTGTCGCAAGACGCACAGCTCCGCGTCGGCGACAAAGTCGTCACGGCTGAAGCGCGCTCGTTTCACTCCGGCGCTCTGCTGGGATCGATCGTGAAGATTGAACGCGATTCGGCGCTGTATCAAACAGCAATCGTTAAACCGGCGGTCGATTTCTCGACGCTCGATCGCGTTGTCGTTCTTCCGAAGTAAAGCTCAAGAAACTCCCTACGCGGGTCCCAGGTGGTGGCAAGCCGCGATATTCCTGGCGATCGCTTTGGTCGCGCAGATCGAGCTCATGCATTATGCCGCGTGGCGTCATGCCGAGCCGAGCCTCGTTCTCATCTCCGTCGTGTGGTATGCGCTGCGCACGGACGCGCGACGCGCCGTTCTTTACGGACTGATCGCCGGGGCGTGCGAAGACATGCTCGGTGGTGGGCTGACGGGCGCCGGCACGGGCGGCGGCTGGACGATCGCGACAACGGCCACGGCGCTGCTGGTCAGCTCGCTCTCGCAACGTTTTTTTGCCGATTCAATTCCCGTCGTCGCGGCGGCGGTTGCAGTCGCGACGCTCCTCCGGCGCCTGATTTTTTGGATCATCATGTCGTTGGAAGGCTATCCTAAGGGATACGCGAGCGCGCACGTTCACCAAGCGTTGTGGGAGGCGCTGATGAATGTGGTCCTCGTGACCGCGCTGATGCTCGCAGCCCGCGCCGTCGAGCGCCGGAAGACGGCATGAACCCGTACCGCCGAAAACCCGCGTGGGAACGATCCACGTGGCGCATCGTCGTCTTCGCGTTCGTTACTGCGCTCGCGCTGCTCGGATTGCTCGTCCGGCTGATCCAAGTGCAGATCGTCCAGGGCGACGCGTTTCGCACGGCGGCACAAGAAAACCAAATCCGTCTCATTCCCGTAGCCGCGCCACGCGGCGCGATCGTCGACCGCAGTGGGACGCCAATCGTCCGCAGCCGGCCGTCCTTCGTCGCGGCGGTCATCCCCTCGGAGCTGAACGATCTGCCGGCCGAGCTTAAGGTTGTGTCGCAAGCGATCGGCATCCCGATCGCGATACTGCAGGATCGATTGCTGCACCATCACGGCGTCCGTTACAACAGCTTTAGCGAGCTCGAATCGAACGAACCGTACGGCCCGGTGATCTTGGCAAGCGACTTGTCGGTGCCGCAGGTTGTCAAACTTACGGAATTGCTGGTCGATCTTCCGGGCGTCGACGTCGAAGCGCAAGCCGTTCGAGATTATCCATACGGGGCGCAAGGGTCGGCGTTCGTCGGCTACGTCGGTCAAATCTCCGAAGAAGAATACAAACAGCTGCGCCACCTCGGCTATTCGCCGAACGACGTCATCGGCAAAGACGGACTCGAATATACGTACGATCGCTATCTGCGCGGTGAACCCGGCGGCGAGCGCGTGGTCGTGGACGCGCAGAGTCAAGTCGTGCCGGGCATCAAGCTTCCGAAGAAGCAGCCGGTTGCGGGAGACACGCTGGTATTAAACATCGATTGGCGCCTGCAGCACATCGTCGAACAAGCGCTCGCGAACGGCATTCATTCCTGGGCCGGCAACCGTTCCGGCGTCGGCGGTGCGGTGGTCGTCGAAGATCCGTGGACGGGTGCGATCCGCGCCATCGCGAGCTATCCGAGCTTCAATCCGAACGCTTTTGCTTCAAACGATTACAAGAAGCTCGCGTACTATCTCACCGACAGTTCGCAACCGCTCTTCAACCGGGCGATCAGCGCCGGAACGCCGACCGGCTCGACGTTCAAGATGGTGACGGGGTCGGCGGCGCTGACGGCGGGGGTCGTCAAAGTAAACGAAATCGTTTATGACAGCGGTGCCTGGAATTGCTATGGCGCGGTGTTTCGAGATTTGGCGGCCGGCGGTTTGGGCTCGACCGCATTCGTGCGCGCGCTCGCAGCGTCGTCGGACGGTTATTTCTTCCAAATGGGCTGGCGATTGGGGAACGCGCGCTTGCGGAAGTACGCGCTTGCCTACGGTCTCTCAGCGCGATCGGGCGTCGATCTTCCCGGCGAATTCGAGGGAAATTGGCCGACGAACGCGTCCATGCTGAAAAGCTCCGGCCTTCCGCTGGAGCCTTCGGACGTTTGCAGCTTAGCCATCGGGCAAGGCGCGATGCAAGCCACGCCGCTCCAAATGGCAAACGTCGAATCGGCGGTCGTCAACGGCGGAACGCTCTATCATCCGCGCGTGGTCGCAGAGATCCGCGATCCGGGCGGGCGCGTGGTCAAACGCTTTGCTCCTCAGATCATTCGTCAGGTGCCCGTAACCCAAGAAGCGCTAAAAGCCGTTCGGCAAGGCATGGACGAGGTGACCGATCCCGGAGGGACCGCATACGGTCTGGCAATTCCCGGCTTTCAGTTCGGCGGAAAAACCGGTACTGCGGAGACGGCCGGAGGAGCCGGCCCGAATACGACCTGGTTCGTCGCTTATGCGCCCGCGAAACACGCGCAGATCGCGATGGCGGTCTTTGTCGACCGCTCCGGCGGCTACGGCGCGCAAGTTGCCGC
>PLLF01000045.1 GCA_003140855.1 Vulcanimicrobiota bacterium | reverse complement strand
GGCGGGGAACAGCAGATGCTGGCGATCGGGCGCGCGCTCATGAGTTCGCCGCGCTTACTCATGCTGGACGAGCCTTCACTCGGCTTGGCTCCGATTATCGTTCAAACGATCTTCGGCGTCATCAAGGTGATAAACGCGCGCGGCACGACGATCTTGCTGGTCGAGCAAAATGCGCAACAAGCGCTACGCATAGCAAATCGCGGTTATGTTTTAGAGACGGGTTCGATGCGTTTTGAGGATTCCGGCGCGGCGCTGTTAGAGAATCCCGCGGTCGCCGAAGCCTACTTAGGAGTCACGCCGGCGTAACGGCGCCGACGCCGGGTCAGAAGTGCGTGTTCGTCGAACGCATCAGCCCGCCGAATTGCTCGCGCGCTATCTCGTAACACTCACACGAAGCGCCTTCGAGCCCCTCGCGATCGAGAATTGTGATGGTGCCGCGCGCGTAGCGTATGAACCCGGCTTGCTGCAATGTCCCCGCGGCGATCGTTACGCCGGAGCGCTGCGTGCCCAGCATCATCGCCAAGTATTCGTGCGTTAGCCCGATCTCCTGGATCCCAACTCGGTCCTGCGTCATGAGCAGCCACCGGGCGCACCGCTCGTAGACGTTGTGCAGCCGGTTGCATGCGGCAAGTTGCCCCAGCATATTTACGTATGCTTGGACATACCGATCGAGCAAATGGCTGAACGTCGGATTTGCTCTTAATGATTGGAAAACGTCAGCGTCGATCTTAATCGCGGCGCCCCCAACCTGGCAGTAGGATTCGTTTGCGGTTGTCGTGGCGCCCAAGAGCAGCGGTATTGCCGAGCAGCCTTCCCGCCCGATGGTGCCGACCTCAATGGAGTTGCCGTCCTTCATGCGCGTGACTATGGAAAGCACGCAGTCTAACGGAAAGAAAACCTCGCTGATCGGCTCGTTGGGCTGATAGATCCGGTCGCGGACCTCCAGATTCACCAGCGTGGCGCCCTTTGTAATGGTGGCGGCTTCCAGGACTCCCAGGCCGTTAAGAATGGCGTTAAGGGCTAGGTGTTGCGGCGTAACCTCGGGCGCGGATAGGGTCTTCACGAGAGAATCTTAGCCGTGCGCTGAGGCGTCTTCCTTTGTGCAAAACCACACCGTGCCATATGGACCTAGGCCATTTGGCTCAGTTAGAAATGCACAGACACCTCCCTCGTAACCAGGCCATACTGAGAGAGTGGCAATAGCACACGAGCTCGCCTTTCACGGCGAGTTCGATATTTCACAAAAAGCCCAGATCGAACGAGAGTTTGAAGAGCTGGGAGAAACCGGTCCCCACGCGACCACAATCCTCGATCTGACCGATGTGGGCTACATCGATACGACGTTTCTGAACGCCTTGGTCAGCATTCAAAAGCGCGTCGCCCACGATCTCATCGACAGTCACCTGTGTGTCGCGGCCGGCCAGAACGTGTCTCGCGTATTTCACATCACGGCGCTGGATCGCATGTTCCCGGTGTTTGCCAGTATGGCTTTGGCACGCGAATACGCTGTCGCCAGGCTGTGCGCAGGAAGCCTCTTGCCATGTGAGCAATTATGACGAGAATTATGCACCGCCGTCCGCCTACAATTGTGAGTAATATGGAAGCATGGCCCACTATGCCCAATTCGGCAGGTACCGCGATCGCGCGGCGTTTGGCTGCAGCAGCCCTTTTCGCTTTGCTATTCTGTGGGTCCGGGGCCGTATCCAACGCAGCTTCGAACCAAGTAGCGCAGGCATCGCCGGCGCCGGCTGCCCCCGCCTTTGGCACTCCGCCCTCGGGCGAGATCCCGATTCTTTATAACGATCACACCGTTTATGCCAAACCCGACGTCCTCAAACAGGGTCGTGTGCTGGCGGCGTTGGTCAGAAACGGCCAGATCTATGTGCCGTTGCGCAGCATGTTCGAGCAGATGGGTGCGACCGTGACGGCGTCGGCCGACGGCAATACGGTAACCGCTTCCAAGGCCGGCGCGACCGTTTCGGTAACGCTTAATAAACCCGAAGTCGTCATAAACGGCGAAACGCGGCCACTCGACGTGCCTCCCATACTCTACAAGGGTATTTTGCTCGTCCCCGTGCGCGTTCTCTCCGAAGGCATGGGCGCATACGTGCAGTGGGTTCCTGAAAAGCGGCTTGTCGTAGTGCGCTACATCCCGCCAACCCCGCCGCCAACGCCGGCGCCTACGGCTGCGCCGACGATTGCGCCCGTTCCGACACCGGCGCCCACCGAACCGCCGTACACCGTGTTCCTCCAAGCCGCAGGCGCGAAGATCAGTAATTACAATGAGTTCTCCGCCGGACAACAGTGCCGGGCGCTCTTGGCGGCCCTTGCGATCGCGTTTAAGAATTCACCGCTTGCCATTAAAGTCGACTACCGCCAATACTCATATGTGACCAGCGACAACCTCGTCGACGGGTATGGCAGCCACTATACGTTGGTCTCGACCATCGACGGCGGCAGCGCATTTACGCCTGTTTTTCTGGCAAAGCAAAGCAGCCTGGATGCGCGTTTGGAGTATCAAATCGCGGCTCCGAAGATCTACGTAGGCCTGGGTTATCTCCAGACCACCACCAATTATGGATACCCGCAACTGAACGGCCTCGGCGTCGGTATCGAAAAATTACCCGAACTGCGGTCGGGGATCAGCTGGTTCGGCTCCGCGTTCTACTATCCGACCGCAAGCGGCAACTATACGATTGCGAACGCGGCGAGCTCGAATAACGGCAAGACCTATCGTCAGCAATACGCGATCACAAAATACGATATCGGCCTCGCGCTCGCTCTGGCGCGCTTCCCGATTTATCTGTATGGAGGCTACAGCGCAGATCAGTATACCGCGAAGCAAAACGCGCCGATCGGTCAGACGCATAACGGCCCGTACATCGGGCTCGGCGTGAAGTTCTAGGCGAGGATCGTGAACATGTTTAATACCCCGCGCTTCTCTTACGTTCTGCGGCTCGCTGCGCTGGTTGCCCTGATGGCCCCGGCGGCCCTGGCCGCGTGCAGCGGCGGCAGCGGCGGGTGCGGCAGCAATTGCGACGTGCCGGCCTTCCACACGCCCACGCCCTCACCGGTTCCGACACCGTCACCGACGCCGACGCCCTCACCGACGCCTTCACCCACGCCGTCGCCAACCCCGACACCAACGATCGCCCCGCTGTCTTGCAACCAAGGCGCATCGGCGATCACGCTCGGACCGGCACTCGCGCCTTTCGCGCTACTGGCAGGCTCGACGATTACAAATGTGGGCAATACGCTCGTTACGTATACTGGCACCACTCACGACGATCTCGTCGGCGTCTCGCCGGGCACAGCGGTAACGGGATTCTATCCCCCTGGAACGGTCGCAGACGGGCCGAATTCGATATATGCGGCGACTTTTAATACGAACGCCGCTGTACCACTAGCCGCCGAAAATGCCTTGACGACCGCCTACAATACGGCCGCCGGACGAGCCGCGACAGTCAGCTTTGTCGGGACACCCGACCTCTCTCAGGCCAGCGTGCCCGGTCACCCGACCGGTACCTTACCTCCTGGCGTCTACCACGCGACTTCATCGGTCTCCATCGCGGCGGGAAATCTCACACTTGACGGGGGCGGCGATCCAACGGGCGTCTTCATCTTCCAGATTGGCTCCACGCTTACGACGACACTGAACGGTGGAACCAGCGGCAACGTGATCTTGACCAATGGCGCGAACGCTTGCAATATTTATTGGCAGGTCGGCAGCTCTGCGACGCTTGGTGGTGCCACGTTCTTTGGAAACGTGTTCGCGTTTTCGTCAATCACGCTAAACGCCTCAAACTTCACCGGGCGAGCGCTAGCCGGCGGCCCATCACTGGGTACCGGTGCCGTCTCCATCCCCGTCGCGGGAGGTTCACTCATCACCAACCCGGGTGGTTCGTAAGCGAATAATAGTTCGCTTCTCTTAGGTTCGAAGGCGGCCCACGCTCAGGGGCCGCCTTTGCTTTTACGCAGCGGCGGGCGCGAAGATGTCACCGAAAACGGTGACTCCGCCGACCATCGTTCCGATGACGTTACATTTCTCATCCCAGAACGACAGGTCGGCGCGCGCTCCGGGCGCAATGCGGCCCATCTCGCGATCTAGCGATAAGAGTTTGGCGGGCGCGTAGCTCGCCGCGGCGATTGCCTTTGCAAACGGAAGCTCCGTATAAGCCATGTAATTGCGCAGCGCTTCATCCATATGGAGCGCGCTGCCGGCAATCGTCCCGTCTTCGGCCCGCATAACGCCCCCCGAAATATGATAGCCCGGCCCCGCTGACGGCATGTTGTCTGTCGCGAGAATCAGACGCTCGTGCAGCGTGCGATGCAGAAGATCGACCATGACCGGGGCCACGTGGATGCCGTCGCAGATAACCTGCACGGTCGTGCGGCCGTCTTGCATGAACGCCGCGAGAATCGACGGGTCGCGATGGTCGAGCGGCGGCATCGCGTTAAACGCGTGTGTGAGCGAGCGGAAGCCGAGGCCGATAGCCAGCATCCCTTCGCGATAGCGCGCCGCGGTGTGACCGGCCGAGCAGACGATGCCGTGCTCCAAAAAATATCGCGCCGCGTCTGAAACGCCGTCGACTTCGGGCGCCATCGTCACCATCAGGCACGCGCCTTTGCACGCCTCGACCAGCGCGCGCGAGCGTTCCTTCGTTGCCGGAATAATCCACTGCTGCTGGTGCACGCGCCGGAACTTCGGATTCAGAAACGGGCCCTCGAAATGAATCCCCAAACAGCGCGCGCCGCGCGGCGAGTCTTCCTCGAGCTGGTGCGCGGCTTCGACGATCTCATCGGCGGCATGCAGCATCGATTCCCACGGTGCGGTCATGATGCCGGCGACAAATCCGGTCGTTCCTTGGCGAGCATATTCGACTGCCGCTACCGGCACGGCGTAGCCTTGATCGCGATTGAACAAAAATTCGCCCGCGCCGTTGGTGTGAATGTCGATCAATCCCGGCGCGATGTGCGTGCCGGGCGGCAAGCGCCGATCGGTTGCGCCGTCTGAAGCAAGCACTTCACTGACACGCCCGTTTTCAACCGCGATGCGGCCCTCGATTGACGAGCCGTCGTCGAGCGCGATCGAAGCGGGTCCGATCACAAAGCGGTTCACGAGCGAATCAGCGCCAGCGCTTCGTCGCGATGGCGCTCCATCAGTTCGCGCGTGTCGCCTTCGACGTTCAGGCGCAGCAGCGGTTCCGTATTCGAAGGGCGCACGTTGAGCCACCAGTCGGGATACGAAATCGTGACCCCGTCCAAGTGATCGACTTGGGCGCCTTTGTAAAACTCTTCGATCTCGCGCATCTTGGCTTGCGCGTCTTTGACCGTCGTGTTGATTTCGCCGGAGCGGAACCGCGTATCGATCGGCGTGATGAATTCACTGACCGGCTTATTCGCTTCGCTGAAGAGCTCCAGGCATTCCATCAGCGCGATCATCCCCGAGTCGGCGTACCAATTATCGCGGAAGTAAAAATGCCCGCTGTGCTCGCCTCCGAAGATGATGTCCTGTTCGCGCATCGTCTGCTTGATGAGCGAGTGCCCCACCTGGGAACGAACCGGAATTCCGCCGTTTTTCGTGATGAGTTCGGGGACGCTGCGGCTGCAGATCAGATTGTAGAGAATCTTGCTGCCGGGATGGCGTTTGAGCGTGTTGAGCGCGACGAGGGCCGTGACCGTGCTGCCGTCGATCAAATCGCCTTTTTCGTCGACGATGAACATGCGATCCGCGTCACCGTCGAAAGCCACACCGAGATCGCAGCCGTGCTTGCGCACCGCGGCCTGCAGGTCGATCATGTTTTCGGCCTCGATCGGGCTGGCGGGATGGTTAGGAAAACTGCCGTCCAGTTCAAAAAACAAAGGGACGACCTCGCAGGGCAGATGTTTGAAGACGTGCGGCACCGTCTCCCCCGCCATCCCGTTGCCGGCATCGATTGCGATCTTGAACGGCTTGATCTTGGTCGGCTCGATGAACGAAAGGCAGTGCGCCGCAAATTCGTCCAAAATAGTGCGGTGCGTAATTTGGCCGCGTGCCGCAGCAGCCGGTGGCGGGATATTGCCCGAAGCGATCTGGTCGCGGATCTGTGCGAGGCCCGTGTCCAATGAGATCGCCTGAGCTTCGCTGCGCGTGAACTTCATGCCGTTGTAGTTGGCGGGGTTGTGCGAGGCAGTTATCATCACGCCGCCGTCGAGTTTGTATTGACCAACGGCGAAGTACAGGGCGTCGGTCGAAACGCGCCCGACGTCGAGCACGTTTCCGCCCGCTTCCGAGGCGCCGCGGGCGAATGCTTCAAAGAGGTTGTTGCCGGACTCGCGCATGTCGCGGCCGACCGCTACATTTTTTGCTTTGAGCAGCGGAATGAAACAGCGTCCGATTTGGTAAGCGAGGTCGTCGTTGAGTTGGTCGGGGTAGATCCCTCGGACGTCATAACTCTTGAAGATGTCCGCCAGCGACGACGCTTGCATAGTGGGCCGTTTCGACGTGAAAAGAGGCTTCCATTCGAGGAAGCCTCTTTTCGGTTTGGTGCGAGGTGGGCGCGCTTATTACGCGTCGTAGTACAGGTAAAACTCGTACGGATGCGGACGGATTTCAACCGGCTTGAGCTCGCGCTCGGTCTTGTACGCGATCCACAAGTCGATGAAATCTTGGGTGAAGACGCCGGTGTCGGTGAGATAGTCGTGATCGTCGCGCAGCGCGTCGAGCGATTGACGCAGCGAACCGGGAACCGAGCGGATCTTCGCCGCTTTTTCCGCCGGCAAGTCGTAGATGTTTTCCTCGAGCGGTCCGAAGCCCGCGGCAACCGGATCGATCTTGCGCTGGATTCCGTCGAGCCCAGCGCACAGCAGCGCCGAGAACGCGAGGTAGGGATTGGCAGTTGGATCGGGCGGGCGGAACTCGAGGCGTTTGGCCTTCGGATTGCCCTGGAAGAACATTGGGATGCGAATCGCAGCCGAGCGATTCCGCGCCGAGAACGCCACGTTGACCGGCGCTTCGTAATGCGGCACCAGCCGTTTGTACGAATTGGTCGTCGGTGCGCAGAAGGCCATCAGCGAATCGATGTGCGTCAGCAGGCCGCCGATGTAGTACAGCATCATCTGCGAACATTCGGCGTAACCGTCCTTGTCGTAGAACAGCGGCTCGCCCTCATTCCAGAGCGATTGATGCACGTGCATACCGCTGCCGTTGTCGCCGAACACCGGCTTGGGCATGAACGTCACGGTTTTGCAGTGACGAGCCGCGACGCTGCGCACGACGTATTTGAACGTCATGAGATTGTCGGCCGTTTTCAGCAGCGAGTCGAAGCGGAAATCGATCTCGGCTTGGCCCGACGCGCCGACTTCGTGGTGCTGCATCTCGACGTTGATCCCCCACTCTTTGAGGACCAGGGCGGTTTCGGCGCGAACGTCACTGGTCGTGTCCGCCGGTCCCGCCGGGAAGTACCCTTCTTTCGGGCGCAGCGTGTATCCGAGCGAGCCTTGCTCGCGTCCGCTGTTCCAGCTGGCTTCGTTCGAATCGATCTCGTAATACGTGCGGTTGGGAGAATTCTCGTACGAGACGCGATCGAAGTAATGAAACTCCGCTTCCGGGCCAAAATAGGCGGTTGTTGCGATTCCCGTCGAGCGCAGATAAGCTTCGGCCTTGCGCGCGATGTTGCGCGGATCGCGATGATACAACTCTTTCGCGATCGGATCAAAAACGTCGCAGATCAGCGAAAGCGTCGGAACGGCGCAGAAGCTGTCGACTTCTGCAGAACCCACATCCGGCTTCAGAATCATGTCGGATTCGTGAATCGCTTGGAAGCCGCGAATCGAGGAACCGTCGAAACCGATTCCCGCGACGAGCAAGTCCTCGTCGACTTGGTCGGCGGGCACGCTGGTATGCTGCCAGGTTCCCGGCACGTCGGTGAATTTGAAATCCACCATCTTCACGCCGGTTTTCTTTATGTATTCCACCAGCGCTTTGGGCGAGCTCTTGCGGTGCACGCCGTTGCCGTTCGACGAGACTGATGCTTTGAGCTCCCCGGCTGTGATTGCCATACGCATCTCCCTTTAAAATAAAAAAGGCGCATTTTGACAATCTTGCCACGGCCGGCGCTCCGGCGCCTTAGCCACGCGGTAAAAGGTTTGGCCCCCCGGTTATGCGGGGTGTCGAGGAAAGATGCGGGTCGCGCCTGAGGCGGTGGTGACGGCCTCCATGGGAACCTCGTAGGCCCGCTCGAGGAGCTCGGCCGAAAGGGCGCGCTCCCGCTCCTCGAAAGCCAGAATGCCGCCGCCGGCCAAGAGCAGCACGCGATCGGCGTATGCGGCTGCCTCGTTCGGATCGTGCAGCACGCAAACCACCGTCTTCCCGCTTTCTACTTGATCGCGCAACAGCTTGAGGATCTGCTGGGCGACCCGCAGATCGAGATGGCTCGTCGGCTCGTCCAGGAAAAGCACCGGCGCCTCTTGAGCGAGCGCGAGCGCGATCCATACGCGCTGCCGTTCTCCGCTCGACAGCGTCGTGAACTCGCGATCGGCGAACTGCTGCAACTCCACGACCGTCAGCGCGCGTGCGATCGCTTCAGCATCGTGTGGTTCTTCGCTCCATTGCCACCAGCGGTGATGCGGATAGCGGCCCGCGGCGACGACTTCGCGAACCGTCAAGCGATCGGCGAAGACGTCGTCGCTGGTGACGAACGCTATTTCGCGGCTGCGATCGGCCGGCGAAAGCGCGGCGATGTTGCGCGAATCCAATGCCACGCTGCCGCTTTCGATCGGCCGCAAACCCGCCAGCGTGCGCAAGAGCGTCGTCTTGCCGACGCCGTTGCGTCCGAGCATTCCGACAAACTCGCCGTTCCGAATGTCGAACGACATGTTTGCCAGCAGCGTTTGGCCGGCGACGGAAAGATCGAGATCGCGAACGGCGATCATGCCGCGGCCGTGCGCCTGTCGCGCAAATAGAGATAGAGGAACGTCGGCACGCCGATGAAGGCCAGCAGCACGCCGATCGGGATCTCGGCGGGAGCGAGCAGGGTGCGGCTCAGAGCATCGGCGACGATCGTCAATGCCGCCCCCAACAGGGCGGAAGCTGCCAGCACGTAGCGCGCATCGGAACCTACCATGCGGCGCGCGACGTGGGGCACGATCAAGCCGACAAAACCGATCGTGCCGGAAAGCGTTACGGCCGAAGCTGCGAGCAGCGAAGAAGATGCGAGGATGGTCCATTGCGCGCGCCCGACGTCGACGCCGACGGCCGCCGCGCGCACGTCGCCGAGGCGCAATGCGTTGAGTGCGGGTGCGCTAAGAAATGCGAGGAGCGCGCCGAGCGCTGCATAGGGCGCGGCGAAAGCCAGGTCGTTCCAGCCGCGTCCCGATAACGTGCCGGCCAGCCAGCTGACGATCGCAGGCGCGCTGCCGCCGCCCTGCACGCGCGTCAGCACCAGCGCGATAATCGCTGCGAATAATGAAGAGAGCGATACGCCGGCCAGAATTAAGCGCGTTGCATCCAAACTCGCGCCGCGCCGCGCCAACGCAGCGACCGCGATCGCCGTCGCCAGGCCGGCCGCGAAACCCAGCGCCGGCACGGCCGCAGCCGCAACGCCTGCGGAAATAGAGAGGACGATTGCGACGGCAGCCCCTGCGCTGACGCCCGTGAGATACGGATCGACCAGCGGATTGCGCAGCAATCCTTGCAGCAGCGCGCCAGCTATTGCAAGCGCCGCGCCGACCAGCGCGCCGATGGCGATGCGCGGCAGCCGCAATTGCCAAACGATCGTCGCGATTTCGCCGCTGTGCGGATGCAGCAGCGCCGCGCCGATGGCGGACGGCGAAAGCGTGGTCCCGCCGACGAGCAGCGCTCCCGCCGCAACGGCAAACAACATCGCGACAAGCGCCGCGAAACGCAAAGTCACGCTAGCGCGTCGATAGTTCGAATGCGAACGTGCGGCCCGGCATCGGGAATCCGTTCACCGCTTCGTAGCGCGCATTTCCGAAGTTATACGCGCGCAGCGTGAAGAGCACGTTCGGCGCGGCGCGCAGTGACAGGTAGGCATCGGTGCGGGTGAATCCGGCCGGCCCGTGCGCGCCCACGGAATGGACCGACGTGCCGAACGCCTCGACGAATCCGCCGCCCGCGTAATCGAGCCCGAGATTCGCCGTGAGAACAGGGTCGTCGGGCAGCCGCGTTTTCGCGTCGAGATCTTCGGCTCGATAGAGGTCGGTTAAATTGAACGAAGCGGTGAAGCCGTGCAGCGGATGCGTCTTGGCGTCGAGCGTCAAGCCTTCAACCAATGCGTGGCCGACGTTTTCCGGCGCGAAGATAAAGTTGACCGGATCGATCAGCGTCGTCACGATCAGATTGTTGGTGCGATTGCCGAACCATCCGAGCGCGACGCCGCCGAGCAGTCGCGAATCGACCAGCGTTAAGTCGGCCACCTTCGCGCGCTCCGGTTTGAGCGCCGGGTTTCCAAAGAACGGAAAGAAGAGCTCGCTCGCATCCGGCGCGCGAAAGGCGGTTGCGATATTGCCTTTGAGCGATGCTTCATTCGAAAGACGAACGACGAAGCCGGCCGAAGGGGAAAACTCTCCGCCGAGTGAGCCGTCGCGTTCGCCGCGCACGCCGGCATACGCGCTTCCCCAGCGCGTCGAGAATTTTTGCTGAACGTAGGCGGCGGTTTGCGACAAGCTGTTCGTCGAAAACAAGCCGCCGGCATCGCTGCGTACGGTTCCGCGCGCCAGGTCGACGCCGTAGAGTAATTGCTCGTTGTTGCCGCTGACAACGTTGCGGGCGCCAAAATCGAAACGCCCTTCGGTGTTGAGCGATTCGGCGGATTGAAAGCAGTTCGGATCGTTCACCGCATCGCACGCGAAGGTTATTTGCTGCCGCGTACCTCCGAATTGCAGGGTCGCCTCCGCTTGTGGGCTCTTGTGCGTGAGCGTTAGGTTGGCGCCTGCGTTCAGGTCCTTTTGCCTCGACGTGAGCGACGTAAATTCCGTCGGTCCCGGAGCGCCGCCGCGGTCGCTCGAGATTTCTGCGCGTAAAACCGCATCGAAAGATCCGATACGCGTGCCGAAGTTTGCATGCAGCATGGAGGTCTGATAGTCGCTGTTCGGGCGGGTGGTTCCGTCGGGCTGCGCAAAATCATTGCGCGCGACGATGCGCGAAAATTGTATGTTGGGAGTGCGCAGTTCGAATGAGCTGTCGCTGAAAGAGCCCCCGCGCAGCGTCACGCCGTCTGCAGCTTTGCGCTCAGTGATGACGTTGATGATGCCGCCGATTGCGCCCGTTCCGTACAGCGTCGAGCCGCCGCCTTCAACGAGCTCGATTCGATCGACGCCGGTCGTCGGCATCGTTCCGAGCTCGACCGAGTTTGCAAACGATCCCGGTGCAGGCAAGCCGTCGACAAGCACGAGAACCTGCGCGCTGTTGTTGCCGCGCACACCGTATTGCGCGGTGCTGCCGATCGCGCCGTAAGGAGAAAATTCAAAAGCGGGGAGATTTTCGAGCGCCTCACCGACCGTGCGGTATCCATGGCGGGCGATGTCCGCTCGCGTGACGATGTAACTGGTGCGCGCGGAATTATTGAGCGTCTCGTCGGTGCGATCGCTCGTGTAGACGTGCGCGATTTCGGGGAGCGGTGAAGGAGACGGCGACGGTCCGGCGGCGCCGAGTACGATAACCAGCAGAAACGAAAACATTGCAACCCTTTCCCTGACGCGAGGTGGTTGTGTGCCGTTTGCGCTGGTATCCTGACTCGCGGATCGTAGCCTCGTGCCCGGGCCTTCCCCCAAAAGGAGTGACATCGGGCGGCTCCCCGCCTACAGTGGCGCGACCGTGCCGGCATTGGACCGGCTTCCCGCGCGCAAACGTGGTAAGTCCAGATACCGCGGTGCAGGCTAGGCTTCCTGGTTTTTGGAAAGCTGACGCACGTGAAAGATAGAGTCGTCGTAGGCGCCGTGGCGACCGGCGAAGGCAAAACGCTCGTCGGGTTAGCGTTGGCGACGCTGCTTGCGCGCCGGGGCATTCCCGTGCAGCCGTTTAAGGTGGGTCCGGATTACATCGATGCGCGGCTTTATGAAAATGCATGTGGACGAATTGCGCGCAACGTCGATCTGTGGCTCGATGGTCCTGACAAAATTCGCGCTCACGTAGACCGCGCGTCGCGCGGATCTTTCGCGTTGTTCGAAGGCATGATGGGCCTCTTCGACGGCGATAATTTGGGCGAAACCTCGACGGCGCACGTGGCCGCGCTCCTTCAAGCGCCCGTCGTACTGGTCATCGATCTCATGCGTATGTCGCAAAGTGCGGCCGCGGTGGCGTTGGGTTGCGCTCAAATGCTTCCCCGTGTCGAGATTGCGGGCATTGTCCTTAACCGGGTCGGCGGTTCGGAACATGAAAGGGCGGTTCGCAAAGCGTTCGAGCAGACTGGGATACCTGTGCTCGCGACGCTGCCGCATCGAGCAGAGTGGTGCATTCCCGAGCGGCTTTTGGGGTTGGATCGCGACCGTGCCGAACGCGTTTGCGATATTGCCGCCGCGGTTGCGGACGTTCTCGAGAGGCAGATCGGTTCTGAGTTTTTCCCTGCGATGCCGTCGTGCGAACACCTTTCGCAACCTTCGACGGCCGGCAAAACCACGATCGCCGTGGCCGACGATCCGGCATTGTGGTTTACATACCCGGAAACGATTGAAGCGCTCGAGCACGCGGGCGCGCGCGTCGTTCCATTTTCACCGTTGCAAGACAATGCAATCCCGGGCGGCACTCGCGGACTGTGGTTAGGCGGCGGTTATCCCGAAGCGTATGCACCGCAACTCGCACAAAATGAGGCGATGCGGCGCAGCATCGCATCCGCAGTATCCTCCGGCATTCCCGTTTACGCGGAATGCGGCGGCATGATGTATTTGGCGGAAGATATGGAAACGTCCGAGGGAGTGTTTCCGATGTGCGGCGCCCTGCGTGGCCGCACGAGTATCCTCGACCCCAAATTGCGCATCGGCTACCGGCGCGCGCAGGCGCTTCATGATTCTGTCTGCGATCGTGCCGGTGACGAGTTACGTGCTTATGAGTTTCACTACGCAAACGAAACGCTCTCCGAAGAACCTGCGTATGCAGTCGACGGCTCACGGGCAGGTGCATGGCGTCCGCAAGTGCTCGCGAGTTTTCTGCATCGGCATTTTTTGGGTGGCGATCCCGCAATAACGCGATTCGTAGCGCAATGCGTCTGAACGCACGAGTTTTCGCGCTTGCGCTGCTGGCGCTCTGGCCGGCAGCTTGCGCGTACCCGGCCGCACAAAAAAGCTCGGGCATGCACCCGCGCATCGTCTCGCTCATACCGTCGTTGACCGAAGATCTGTGCGCGATCGGCGCTGGCAAGCAACTCGCCGGCGTTTCACAGTTCAGTTCCGGTATTCCGTGCGCGAAGGGGTTACCCGAAGTCAATGATGCGTCGAGTGTGGATGCGGAGAAAATCGTCGCCTTGCATCCCGATCTGGTCGTCGGGATTCCGTCGCAAGCGCGTGCGGTGGCGGCGCTGAAACGCGCGGGAGTTGCCGTTTTATTATTGCCCGACGACAGCTACGCGGATTTGTTTAACGACATTTCGAGACTCGGCGTGCTCGCCGGCCATCGCGCGCAGGCCAACGCATTGATCGCAAACTTGCGCGCGCAAACGAAAAAACTGCAAGCCTCCGAACATTTTTCGCGGCGTCCCTCGGTTTTTGTCGTCATACAAACTACGCCGATTTGGACCGTCGGCCCTAATTCATACATTTCAACGCTGATTTCGCTGGCCGGCGGGCGCAATGCGGTGACCGCTTTGCTGCAGGCATACTCGCAGTACAGCGGCGAGGCGCTGCTGCGCCTGCAGCCGGACGCGCTACTCGCCTCACGCGACGCGCAATTGCAGCAGAATCTCGATCGCGAACCGTGGCGCTCGCTGCGCGCGGTCGCGGCGAAACACTTGCTCATCGCGCCGGACCCAGACGTTCTCTACCGGCCGGGCCCGCAATACATCAAGGCTCTTTCATGGCTCATCGAGCGCCTTCGTCCAATCGCGCGTTAGGACCGAAAGCGCTCGTCGTCGCGGTCGATACCAACGATCCCGCACGGCCAATCGAACCCGAACTGGCGGAACTGGAGGCGCTGGCGGCGGCGTCCGGCGCCAAGATCGTCGGACGAATCGTGCAGAAGCGCGCGAAAGTCGACGCGGCCACGCTCGTCGGAAGTGGAAAAGCGCTCGAGATCGCGCAGGAGGCTGAAAAGTTGCGCGCCGGGTTGGTCTTAGTCCTGAACGACTTGCGCCCGAGGCAGCGCAAGAATTTGGAAAAAATCATACCGTTGCCGATCGTCGATCGCACGATGCTGATCTTGGACGTCTTCGCGCGGCACGCGCGCAGCAGCGAAGGGAAACTACAAGTGGAACTGGCGCAGCTGCGCTACCGGCAATCAAATCTGATCGGCATCGGCGCCGACCTTTCGCGTTTGGGCGGCGGCATCGGCACGCGCGGTCCCGGCGAAACGAAGTTGGAAGTTGATCGCCGCCGCATTCAGGAACGGATTAGCGTGCTCAACCGGCAGCTCGCCGAGGTGCGCCGTCAGCGCACGACACGCCGTCCACCGCCGGGTGGCGAGCCGCTGGCGGCGCTCGTTGGCTACACCAACGCGGGCAAAACCTCGCTGCTCAATCGATTGGCGCGTTCGCACGCGTTCGTCGCGGATCAGCCGTTTGCAACCCTCGATCCGACGGTGCGCCGCGTTTGGATGGGAGAGGGGCGGTACTTCCGGATCGTCGACACCGTCGGTTTCATTACGGATCTTCCCAAAGATTTGCTGGCGGCATTTCGCGCGACGCTCGAAGAATTGGAGGAAGCTGAGCTGCTAGTGCACGTGGTCGATGCCGCCAATCCCGACTGGCCGCGCCAAATGGCCGCCGTCGAGAGCACGCTCTCGACGCTGCATTTGGAAACGAAACGGCAACTGATCGCTTTCAACAAATGCGATTCGGTTACGGAAGTACCGCACCGCGGGCGTTCGCTGGCGGTAAGCGCGCGTACCGGCGCCGGCATTTCGGAACTGAAAGCCGCGATCGAATCGGCGGTGGCGCAGTGAAGCGGACGCTGCAGCTGCTGGCCGTGCTTGCCCTGGCGGCTTGCGCGCACCCTCAATCGTCGGACGACGCGTTCGTGGCAGCGGCGGACAGACTGCGGCCCGCCGTCATCTTGCTGACGATGAACGTGCCGGGTGAATCGAAAAAAGGCGGTCCTGATACCGAGTATGCGACCGGAATCGTGATCGCAAGCGGCAGCTGGGGAAGCGACATCCTTACCGTGCAGCATGCGCTCGAGCACACGTGGCATCACTTGGCGACGGTCGGGAACAAACACAAGGTTCCGGTTCACGTCGTGGCGCAAGACGCCGATCTCGATATCGCGCTCGTCCGCACATCTGCTAAGAATCTGCCGGTCGCAAAGCTCGGATCGAGCGACGACGCGCGGCCCGGCAGATCGATTGGTCTTTTGGGCTACCCGATTCCGGACGAATTCGAAAACGAAGGGCTCGGACTGGCGACGTCGCTGAACGCCGGCCGTATCTCTGCGCTGCGCCGCGATGCGATCGAGGTAACGCTGCCGATCGTTCCGGGGGAAAGCGGCGGCCCCGTATTCCTCGCCGATAGCGGTGAAGTCGTCGGGCTTGCCGAGTCGCGTTTCGAAGACGAGCGCTCGATCGGCTTCGCGCTACCTATTAACGAAGCCAAACGCTTCCTGCACAAGCACGACGCCGCCCACGGTTTTTAGTGGTGGCTTTTTATCAATGTGCGATCGCCGACCCATTGCACCGGCGGAATTTCGAGCCAGCGCGCCAGCGCGTTCAAGTGCACTGCATAGGTTTTGCGTAAGTCCGAGAAGCGTTTCCATGCGTTCTCGCCGTCCCGCAGCTTGTAACCCACCTGCGTCAAATGCTTGCAAGCCGTCTCAAACTCGGCGCGCTCGATTCCGGCGCCGTCCTCGCGTTCTCCAAAACCAAAGTAACCGGTGAAATCGTGCGTCAAGTGACGCCCGAGGTTGTAAGCGATGTGAGCTTGACCTCGAATCGCATCGTCCACTTCAACCGTCGTCAACACCAGCGCCGAGGCGTCCAGCAGCGTGCCGAGCGTTCCCACCCACGATTCATAATCGTGACTCGAACGGAACAGTGTGAGGATGGGATAAGCCAGATGGCTTTCCATCACTTCGGCCATCCAGTTTTGTCCGTCGCGAAAAACCTGTGCTAAGTCGGGGACAATTCCGGCCTGCGCGTGTTCGATCAGCAAGCCGACGCCGCTGGGCGGTGCTCCGGCGTGCGCGCCCAACGTGACGACGAACCTTTCGCGCAGCTGAAACGCTCCAAAGATCGAAAACAAGAACGTTGCAACCACGGCGACGACAGCCAATCCGCACGCGCCGGCGACAAGCGACGCCATATGTGCCAGCGTCGTCGTGCCGACGATGTCGCCGTAGCCGATGGTCAGGAACGACGCGCCCGCAAAATACACGCACTCGGCAAACGATAAACCGTCCGGGCGCAATTGATCGCGGATCCCGTAGAAAAACAAACCCCAGCCCGCGATCAGCAGCACGACCCATGTCACGAGATAGACGACGAGCATGAGCGGCGCGAACGCTCCCAAGAAGTTTTCGCGTTGCAGCGGGTCGCGGTAGAGCCGGTACGCGGTCCACGGCCATATCCGCCAGCAGCCGCGGTTCAAATAGTGGCTGACGCGCAGCAGCGTGTTCTCGGCGCGCGGTACGATGACGCCCTGGAAGACGTCGCGCAGCGCGATGAGGACCAAGAACAGGCCGGCGACAATCGCCAGGATGTTGAGCGCCACTACGGCGAGGGACTGCTACTGCCGGTGGGGCTCGGTTCCGGGGTGAGCACGGGTGTTGGGGTCGGCGGTCCTGCGGTCGGTGTCGGCGTCGGTGGCGGCGGCGCGGTAGGGCCGCCGGTTAAAGGAAGCAGCCGGACGTAGTATGCGTTGGTGGTCTGATCTTTGTGCACCGGAACGATGACCGACGTGGTTTGGTAACCAGGCGCGCTCGCGCTCAGGCCCTGGCGTCCGATGGGAATGCCCGACAACGTGAACGCGCCGTCGGGGTTGGAGTAGCCGGTGTACAGCGCGCCGACGGCAACCAGGGCGTTCGGCACCGGACGATTGTTCGAGGCGTCGAGCACGCGCCCGACGATCGAGCCGTAATCCTGCACGCCTCCGCCGTTGGGGTTATTGCACCCGCCTCCCTGAGCCAGAACAAAGACCAGCGCAAACGCAAACACTTTCATGCCGCTATTCTTTCTTCAAGGGGTTGGGAAAGGCTTGTGAAAACTGTCACAAGCCGATGACCCCCTATGCTCCCGTCGCGATTTTCGTGGCCGTCGCCATAGCCGCCGCGCTGGCTTTCAGCCTGCTGCCGGGACTTCTGGCTCAGCGCAAACCCAACCCCGAAAAAGAGAAAGCCTACGAGTGCGGCGTCGAGCCGACCTCGGCGATTGCGGGCCGGTTTCCCGTCAAGTTCTACCTGATCGCGATGCTGTTCGTCATCCTCGACGTTGAGGCGGCTTCATTTTATCCGTGGGCCGTGCAAATGCACGCGCTGCGCATGTTCGGACTGATTGAAATGGGAGTGTTCATCGTAGTGCTCGGGATTGGATACGCGTACGTTTGGAAAAAGCGAGGCTTCGAGTGGAGGTAGGGCCCGGGCATTTTCTTTTGGCCAAACTCGACGACGTCGCGCGCTGGGCGCAGAGCTCCAGCGTGTGGCCGCTCACGATGGGTTTGGCGTGCTGTGCGATCGAGATGATGAGCGCGACCGCGCCTGAATACGACATCGGGCGTTTGGGTTCCGAAGTCTTCCGGCCGTCGCCGCGGCAAGCCGATTTGATGATCGTCTCCGGCCGCGTCGCGCAAAAAATGGCGCCCGTCGTAAAGCGGCTTTTCGATCAAATGGCCGATCCGAAATGGGTAATCTCCATGGGTGCCTGCGCGAGTTCGGGCGGCGTGTTCGATAATTATGCCATCGTGCAAGGCGTCGATACGATCATACCGGTCGACGTCTACGTTCCAGGCTGCCCGCCGACGCCCGACGGCTTGCTGTACGCGGTCAATTTGATTCAGCAGCAGATCCGTGAAGGCGGCCGCGGCGGTCTGTTAGCGCGTGCCTAGCACACAAACACCGCCGCTGACCGGCACGGCGATCGATCCTCCCGCGCTGCGCCCTCCGATCGATGACGCCGCAATCGAACGCATCGAGCTCGCCGACGTGCACGCGCGGCTGGCCGAGCTCAAACGCGAAGGCTTTACGCTGCTGCTCGACGTCGGCGCGGTGGATTATCCGCAGCGCACGCCGCGATTCGACGTCGTCTATCATCTGTTGAATCTGCGCAAGACACAGCGCGTCCGACTACTTTGCGGCGTTCAGGGGAACGAGCCAAAGCTTCCGACGGCAACCGATCTGTGGAAGTCCGCCGATTGGGCCGAGCGCGAGATTTACGATCTCTTTGGGATCAATTTCGAAGGCCATCCGGATTTGCGGCGCATTCAAATGCCCAACGACTGGGAAGGTCATCCGCTGCGCAAGGATTATCCGTTGCGCGGCCCCGCGCGCGAACGCTCGCCGCGTCCGGTCTTCGCGCTCAAGAGCAACGTGCAAGCAGGCACGCCGCCGTCGGGCCGCACGCTCGAAGCGCTGCAGCGGCAAATTGCTGGGGTTCGCGGCGAGGATCCCTCGAAATGAGCATGTCCACGACGCCGCTGACGCCCGAGATCGTTTCGCACGAAGGCAACGCGATGGTGCTCTCGATGGGTCCGCAGCACCCTTCAACGCATGGCGTGCTGCAGATCATGCTGGAGATCGAAGGCGAGACGATCCTCAAGGCCGAGCCCGAGATCGGTTACTTGCACACCGGCATCGAAAAAACGGCCGAGAATTTATTTTGGTCGCAAGCCCAGACCGTGATCGAACGCATGGATTACCTGGCGCCCAGCAGCAACGCGTATTGCTACTGCTTGGCCGTGGAGCAGCTGCTCGGCCTAACCGATCGCATTCCCGAACGCGCCCGCCAGATTCGCGTTCTGCAGGCCGAACTCACGCGCGTCGCTTCGCACTGCGTGTGGCTTGGGACGCACGGCATCGATCTCGGCGCGCTTTCGGCGTTTTTCTACTGTTTCGATATGCGCGAGAAGATTCTCGATCTGCAAGAAGCCGCCGGCGGCGCGCGCATGCATCCGAACTATCTTCGCGTCGGCGGCGTGCAAGCGGACCTTCCGAGCGGCTTTATGGAGCAGCTCGACGCGTTGATGGAAATGTTTCCCGGACGCATGCGGGATCTGCGCGGGCTGCTGCAGTCAAATCCGATTTTGCAAGACCGTCTGGTCGATGTCGGCATCATGACCCAAGAAGAAGCGCAGGACTGGAGCATCACCGGCCCGGGTTTGCGCGCAACCGGTATCGCCTACGACGTGCGGCGAGCTTTTCCGTACGGCGGCTATGAGAATTACGAGTTCGACATCCCCACGCGCACCGAGGGCGACTCGTACGCGCGCTTTCTGGTGCGTTTGGACGAGATGGAACAATCGATGCGCATCGTACGCCAAGTGCGCGATTCGCTCAAGCCGGGCCCGTACGCAGTCGACGACACCAAAGTCATGCCGCCTCCCAAAGAAACGATCGCGCTCTCGATGGAAGCGCTGATCCATCACTTTAAAATCATGACCGAAGGCTTTCGCGTCCCGCCGGGAGATGTGTACCAAGCGGTCGAGGGGCCGCGCGGCGAGCTCGGCTATTACGTCGTTTCGGACGGCGGGAATCGCCCCTATCGCGTGCGCACGCGCCCGCCTTCGATGTACAACCTGCAGGCGCTCAAAGGACTGGCGCCCGGAAATCTGATCGCCGATCTCGTCGTAATCATCGGCTCGCTCGATCCGGTTTTCGGAGAAGTGGATCGATGAGCGATTTCTCCGCGCTGCGAGAGCGGTTGAAGAAGCAATGCGATGAGATCATCGCGCAATACGAACAGCCGCGATCGGCGCTGCTGCCGCTGGTGCACTTGTTTCAGCAGAGCGAGGGGTACGCGAGCCCGGAGGCGCTGCGCGCGGTTGCCGAGATGCTCGACCTGTCGCAGGCCGTCGTCGAATCGACGGTATCGTTCTACACGCTGTTCTATCGTAAGCCGGTCGGAAAATACATGCTGCAGGTGTGTCGTGGTTTGGCGTGCACGCTGAACGGCGCCGAGGACATCATGGCGTATTTTCGCGAGCAGCTCGGAATCTCGCACTTGCAAACCACTGCTGACGGCTTGTTTTCGTACGAAGAGGTCGAGTGTTTGGCGGCGTGCGATCGCGCGACGTGCATGCAAGTGAATTTGAACTTCGTCTACGATTTAACGTCGCAGATGATCGACGATATGCTGGCCGCGATGCGCGCGGGTAAGTATGCCGTGCCGCCGCTCGCGCAAACGCGAGCGCCCGAGCGCAGCTGGACGGAGCGGCAAGACTTCGAGGTTTCGACCGGCGGAAAGTCGGCCGGCGCGCAGGATCAGCCCGACCCGAATAATCCCGGCGGACTCGATCGCGACGGCATCATCATGCTGGATCGCATCTTGTCCGATGAAGCGCGCTTCAAAGGACGGACCAACGAGCGGCTGGCGAACGTCGAGCCCGCGCTCGCGCAGGTGATCGAAGAGTAATGCCGGTCGTCAAAGTATTGACCGAAGGCATCGGCGAGGCGAACCTGCGCGACATCAAAGTCTATCGCGAACGCGGCGGTTACAAACAGTTGGCGCGCGCGTTTAAGGAGATGAAGCCGGCCGACGTGCAAGCTATGTCCGATAAATCCGGGTTGCGTGGGCGAGGCGGCGCCGGATTTCCAACCGGTAAGAAGTGGTCATTCTTGCCGGCAGACGTGCGTCCGCGTTATCTCGTTTGCAACTGCGACGAGGCCGAACCAGGCACGTTCAAAGATCGCATGCTGCTCGAGGAGACGCCGCACTTGGTACTCGAGGGCATCCTATTGGGTGCATATGCGATCGAATCGCATCATGCCTTCATCTATATTCGCGGTGAATTCAAGCGCGGTTATGGAATTTTCATGGAGGCGCTGACGCAAGCGCGCAAGGCGGGCTTTGTCGGAAAGGATCTGTTCGGGAGCGGTTTCGATCTCGAGGTAACCGCACATCGCGGCGCGGGCGCATACATTTGCGGCGAAGAGACTGCGCTGCTGAACTCACTCGAAGGCAAACGCGGTGAGCCGCGCCTGAAGCCTCCGTTTCCGGCGGTGCAAGGCTTATACAGCAAACCGACTGTCGTTAACAACGTCGAGACGCTGGCCTACCTGGTGCCGATCCTCGAACGCGGACCGGAATGGTTTACCGCAGTCGGCACCGAGCGCAGCAAGGGCTACAAAGTCGTTTCGATCAGCGGCCACGTGCAGAAGCCCGGCAACTATGAGGTCGCGCTCGGCACGCCCGTGCGCGAGTTGATCGAAATCGCCGGCGGTTTGCGGCCTGGGCGAAAACTGATGGCTGTTCAACCGGGCGGCGGTTCGTCGGCGTGCATCTTCGAAGAACAGCTCGATCTGCCGTACGATTATGAGTCGCTGCAAAAGGCCGGCACGATGCTAGGTTCGGGCGCCATCGTCGTGATGGACGACACGACCGATTTCGTGCGCGCCGCCTTCAATCTCGTGCGTTTCTTTGCGCACGAATCGTGCGGACAGTGCACGCCGTGCCGCGAGGGCGGACACTGGCTCGAGCGCGTGCTTCATCGTTTCCTCGAAAATCGCGGGCTCAAATCCGATATCGAGATGCTGGCGCGCGTCAGCCATGAGATTACCGGCATCAACCTGTGTCCGCTCGGTGATTCGATCGAGCCGTTCTTAGCTTCCGTCCTAAAGCGCTTTCCGGAGCAATTCGAAGCTCGCGTCGCGAGAGAGACGGTGCGCGCATGAGCGAACAGCAACTCGTCACCGTCACTATTGACGGCACGCCGGTGCAGGTTCCGAAAGGAACGTGGTTGGTCGAAGCTGCCAAGCAGATAAAACGCGAGATTCCGGTCTACTGCTATCACCGCAAGATGGGGCCGGCCGGCCTGTGCCGCATTTGCCTGGTCGAAATCGAAGGCATGCCCAAGCTGCAGATTGCGTGCAACACCGCGGTGACGGACGGCATGGTGGTGCACACGCAGAGTGAGAAAGCGGCCGACGGACGGCGCGCCGTGCTCGAGTTGTATCTCCTGAATCATCCGCTGGATTGTCCGATTTGCGACAAAGGCGGCGAATGCGATCTGCAAGATTACGCGATGGCCTACGGTCAAGGCTATTCGCGCAGTGTCGATCCGAAAGTCAGCAAACCCAAAGCCGTAGACTTGGGACCGACGATCGTATTAGATGAAGAACGCTGCGTGGTATGCCAGCGGTGCGTGCGCTTCGATGACATGATCGTCGGCGAGCGCGAGCTTGTGCTGAAAGACCGCGGTGTTCGCAACATCATCGCCACGGCAAACGGTGAACCCTATCGGCATAATTTCACCGGAAACGTCACCGAGCTGTGCCCGGTCGGCGCACTGACCTCGAAAACGTATCGCTTCAAGTCGCGTCCGTGGGATTTGCGCCGGACCGGTACGACGTGCACGCAGTGTCCGGTCGGCTGCCAGATGCATGTTGACGTACGCGTCGGCGTCGTGCAGCGCACGATGTCGGTTGAAGACGATGATGCGATCAGCGACGGCTGGCTCTGCGATCGCGGCCGCTACAATGTCGGTTTCTACGACGATTCCGAACGCATCACTCAGCCGATGTACAAGCGGGATGGAAGTTGGGTGCAAATCAGCTGGGACGACGCGCTCGAACTGTGGGCGGCCGCAATAAGCGACGCATGCGCCGTCAGTCCGGCTTCGGTCGGCGCGATCGGCGGCGGCCGCCTGACGAACGAAGAAGCGTTTTTGTTGCAGCACGTCTTTCGCGCCAAAGGCGTACGCAATCTCGATTGGCGCGCAGGCCGGCAGCGCCAAGCCTCGCCCGGCCGCGACGGCGGCAAGCTCGTTGATTTGGAAAGCGCCGACGCGATCGTGCTGATCGGCGAATCGCCGGCCGAACGTGCGCCGATCATGGATTTGCGGATACGCAAAGCAGCGTTGCAAAAAGGCGCTAAGGTGATTCGCGTCGCATCGGCGGAACGCGCCTATCCGGCGCAAATTCCATCGATGGATGTCGCGACCGTGGCAGAGGCGGCGAAAAATTTGCCCAAAGGCGCGAAACGCATTGCGATCGTCTGGGATGGCTGCGACGCAGCGCTCGCCACGTCACTGCTCGAGAAGATGCCGAAGGATGCGCGAATTCTTACGTACATCACGGGCGAGCAGCCCAATGCGCGCGGCGCCGAAGCGATGGGCATGCTGCCGTTTTGCAAACCCGGCTACGCAAGCGTCGAGCGCGGACTCGACGCGGCCGGCATGTTCGCCGCCGCACGCGAGGGGCGTTTAGTCGTTCTTTCGATCTTCGGAGCTAATCCGGCGCTGCACTATCCCGGCTTCAGCGACACGCGCGCACCCTTTGTGGTGGTGAGCGATCTGTTCATGACCGAAACGGCAGAGCTCGCAACGCTCGTGCTTCCGGCAAAATCCGGATTTGAAAAAACCGGAACGACGACAAATCTTGCTGGCGACGTTCTGCCTGTGAATGCGGCGCAGTCGCTCGAATCGCCGGCCGAAGCGCTAAGCGATCTCGAAATGATCGTGGCGCTCGCCGAAAAACTCGGCGTGGATCTTCCAGTTGCGGAAGAAGTGGACGCGGCGGTTCTTCGACATCTCGCCTCCGCGCCTGAAGATTTCACGTTAGGCGACGAGCGCTTTGTCATGGTGAGCCCGTCGAACCATCCCGAGGAGCACCGAAAGGCGCGTCACGAGGGGCTTACATTTAGAATTATTGTGCAGTCGCGCATTCTTGCAGGCGGCGGAACGAGCGCGCACGACGCGCGCATCGCGGAGTTGCGTCCACTGCCGGAAGCTGCAATTTCGCCGGAAGATGCGTCGGAGCTCGGCGTGAGCACCGGCGATTACATTGACTTGGAAGGGGACGCGACGTTACACGATCTGCTCGTCGAAGTTCGTCCGGGAATGCCCCGCGGATCGATCGCGCTTATCGGCGGTTTGCCCGACGGCCCTACGAACGTTTTCGCGCTAGACGCAACCGTGAGCGTGACGAACATTCGGCAGGCTCCGGAAGAGGCGGTCGAACCGATCGGTGCGCCGGCATGAACGCCTGGCTGTCGCCGCAATCTTCCCTTTGGTGGGCCGTGCTCATAAAGTGCGGAGTGCTGCTCTTCGTCGTGATCACTTCGTTCGCGTACGCGATGCTCTTCGAGCGCAAGATCATCGGGTGGATGCAGCTGCGTCCGGGTCCGAACCGCGTCGGACCGTGGGGATTGCTTCAGCCGCTCGTCGACGCCCTCAAACTCATACTAAAGGAAGACTTAACTCCGAAAACCGCTGACCCGCTCATCTACCGGTTGGCTCCGTTCATCTCGCTCGTGACGGCATTTTCGGTGTATGCGGTCATTCCGTTTTCAGAACCGGGACCGGGGAACGTATGGGCGGTCGGTGACGTCAACGCCGGCATACTCGTGATTCTCGCGATTACGTCAATCGGCGTGTACGGTATTTCGCTCGGCGGCTGGGCTTCCGGATCGAAGTATCCGCTGCTCGGCAGCGTGCGCTCCACGGCGCAGATGATCAGCTATGAACTGGCGATGGCCATGTCGTTGATCGGCGTGCTGATCTTGGCCGGCACGACCTCGCTCGTCGGCATTGTGAATAGCCAAGCCAAACTGTGGTTTTTCATCCCGCAATTCGTCGGCTTCATAATCTACGTGGTCACGGCAGTCGCGGAAACGAATCGCGCACCGTTTGATTTGGTTGAAGCCGATGCGGAACTTGTCGGCGGATTCAACACGGAATATTCCGGATTGCGCTTCGGTTTGTTCTTTATCGCGGAATACATCAACATGCTGACGGTTTCGTGCATCGCGACGCTGCTGTTTTTGGGCGGCTGGAATGCGGTAGGTGGCCTTACCATGATCCCCGGCATCGGGTGGTTCTTGTTGAAAGTGGCGTTCTTCATGTTCGTCTATATTTGGCTGCGGGCGACGTTCCCGCGGATCCGTTACGACCGCTTGATGGCGTTCGGGTGGAAAGTGCTGCTGCCGGTTGCAACGCTTAACCTGGTCATTACCGCGTTTGTCGTGGCGGTGCGTGGATGAGCCGCAAGAAACTTTACAACGTCGGCGCGCTGCTGACGGGGCTTGCCATCACGTTCAAGTACATGTTCAAGCGCAAGCCGACGATCCAGTATCCGTCGCGCAAGAAGAAGCACGCACCCCGGTTTCATGGCCTGCACGAATTGCGCCGGTACGGCGATGGAAAAGAGCGCTGCATCGGCTGCGAGCTCTGCTCGAGCGTCTGCCCGGCCAACGCGATCACGGTGATCGGCGCTGAAAATTCGCCGGGCGACCGCCGCTCGCCGGGAGAGCGTTACGCGGCGCGTTATGAAATCGACGAACTACGCTGCATTTTCTGCGGCATGTGCGAGGAAGCGTGCCCGACCGACGCGATCGTCTTGACGCCGCGCTTCGAAATGTCCGATTACCGGCGCGGTTCGTTTATCTATTCCAAAGACCGGCTGCTCGTGCCGCCTGAAGCCGGCGTCGGCCTGGCGCCGGACGATCGGCCCAACGGCATCCCGTCCGATCTCGGAAGCGTCGCGGAGACCAAATCTACCGTCGATACGGATGAAGGCTACGACGCGACCTGGCGCGGCACGATTCTCAAAACGCAGACCAAAGGCTTGGCCGGATGACCATCGCGTTCTGGGCTTTAGCGGTATTGCTCGTCGCGTCGGCGATGTTCGTAATCACCGCGAAAAAGCCGGTGCACAGCGTAGCGGGCTTGCTCGCGCATTTTTTCTTCCTGGCGATCACATACTTCATGCTGTCGGCCGAGTTCTTAGCCGTCATCCAACTGATCGTGTACAGCGGCGCGATCCTCATGCTGTTCGTTTTCGTCATCGCGCTGCTATCGAGCGGCGTCGCACCTTTTTCCGTCGGGCCGGACCGCCTTCCGAAGATCGCGGCGCCCGCAACGCTTATCGTCGCAGTGCTCCTTGGGTTCGTCGCGTATGGGATCTCGCGCGAACCGATCGTTCTTGCGAACGAGCACGGAGTGGCCGCCGGTCCGGTCGGCGCGGCGGGCGTCTTCGGTTCGGTCGCTGATTTTGGGCACGCGCTCTTCACGACGAATTTGCTGCCGTTTGAAATCACCGCCTTCATTCTGATGGTCGCCGTTATCGGCGTGATTTTGCTGGCCGGCGATCACGTTCCGTACGTCCCGACGCGGCGCCGGGCCCGCATCGTCGAGCGCGACATGCGCGAAGCGATCGTGCGCGCGGGAGAAGAGTGATGCGTCCCGATCTCTTGCCGGTCGCATTAGCGAACTACGTCGGGCTTGCATCGGTCATTTTCTTCATCGGCGTGGCGGGCGTGGTCGTGCGCCGCAATCCGCTGATCATGCTCATGAGCATCGAGCTGATGTGGAACGCCGCTAACCTGTTGTTCCTTGCCTTTGCGCGCGCGTGGCTAAACAACGCGGGTCACATCTTTGCTTTCCTCGTGATCACCGTTGCCGCCGCTGAAGCCGCGATCGGCCTAGCCATCGTTGTGGTTGTCTTCCGGAGCCGCGCGAACGTCGACGTCGACGAAGTCGCGCTGATGAAGGGCTGATGGGCATCGACGGCGCGTATCCGCTGCTGTTCGTCATCTGGCTCGTGCCGTTGGCCGGCGCGATCGTCAATTGGGCGTTCGGGCCGCAGCTGAAACGAAGTGCGACAATTATTGGCAGCGCGGCGATCGGCATCCCGTTCGTCGCAACGCTTATGGCGTGGAACGCGGCGACGCAGAGCAGCGGTGCGGCGGTTGGCGCGCATCAGAATTTATTTTCATGGATGCCCGGATTTGATTTCGGGCTGCTGCTCGATCCGCTCTCGCTGATTTGGGCGCTCATCATCACCGGGGTCGGCTTTCTGATACACGCGTACTCGGTGGGTTACATGTGGTCGGATTCGGCGATCGCGCGTTTCTTCGCGTACATGAATTTCTTTGTGTTCGCGATGCTGACGCTGGTGCTGTCGGATAATTTCGTCGGACTACTGGTCGGCTGGGGACTCGTTGGTTTAGCCTCCTATTTCCTGATTGGCTTCTGGTTCTTCAAGCCGGTTGCGGTGGCGGCTGCTCGCAAGGCGTTCGTGATCAACGTTGTCGGCGACGTTGCCATCATGTTCGCGATCTTCATGATGTTTGCGAAGATCGGCTCGATAACGTTCGCCAACGTCTTCGCGCACGTTGGCGCGCTCGACGGCTGGCTATTCTGGACGTGCCTGTTTCTATTTATCGGCGCGGCCGCTAAGTCGGCGCAAATTCCGCTGCATACGTGGCTGCCCGATGCAATGGAAGGCCCGACGCCTGTCTCGGCGCTGATCCACGCGGCCACGATGGTCACCGCGGGCGTGTACCTGGTGGCACGCTGCTGGCCGCTCTGGAATGCGTCGCACAGCGCGCAACTACTGGTGGGAACGATTGGCGGTTTGACGGCACTCGCCGGAGCTTTGCTCGGCATCGCACAGTGGGACATCAAACGCATCCTCGCTTATTCGACGATGTCGCAGATCGGCTACATGATCATGGGCGTCGGGGTTGGCGCGTATCAGGCGGGCGTTGCGCATTTCTTCACGCATGCGTTCTTTAAGGCATGTTTGTTTTTGGGCGCCGGAATCGTCATCCACGAGCTCGCGGACGAACAAGATATCCGGCGCATGGGCGGGATGCGATCGCGCGCGCCCGTTGCGTTTTTCGCCATGTTTGCAGCGGTGCTGGCAATTAGCGGATTTCCGGGCTTCGCCGGTTTCTTCAGCAAGGACCAAGTCGTGTTCGGAGCCCTCGAACATGGGCACCCGTGGCTGTACGCAGTTGGAATCGTCACGGCCGGGATAACGGCGTATTACATGTTCCGGCTGTTTTTCGTAACGTTCTTTGGAACGTATCGTGGTGATGTGGATCCGGAGCACGAGCCGGCGCGCGGTGAATCGCACGCTCCTGCGTGGATAATGGCGCTGCCTGTTGCGATTTTGGGCATTTTCTCAGTGATCGCGGGCTATGCGATGATCGGATCGAACCCGCCTTGGTCGCGTTTGTTCGCGCACACGTTTCCGTCTGAGAATCTGCCGCCCGTCGCGATCGGCGAAGGCTGGACGACCGCGATTCTCTTCGTCGTCATGGCCGCGGGCATCGCGATCGCGTACGCGCGCTATGCGACGCCGGTCGCGCTTGCCAATGCACCTGCCCGCTTGCGCCTGGAATCGGAGCGCATGCCCGCCGTGCTGGTGAGATTGTTCTACTTCGACGACGTCATTGACTGGCTGTTCGTCAAGCCTTCCTTGGCGCTCGGGAGATTTTTCGGCAGCTGGTTCGATCCGGACTTCATCGACGGAGCGGTTCGTGGTCTGGTCACACTTAGTACGGAGCTCGCTGCGGTCGTACGCTACTTTCAAAACGGACTGCTGCGCTCGTACGCGCTGATCGTCGTCTTCGGCGCGGCGTGCTTCGCTATCTATTACGCGCTGCAAGGAACGGTGCGCTGATGGCTCTCGTACTGATACTCTTGCCGATACTTGCCGGCTGCGCGCTGTTCGCGCTTCCGCGCGGCGATCGCTTGTGGAGTCGCGTAATCGGTTGCGCCGTTGCGGCGCTGACGTTCGAGTTGCCGCTGCTCGTCGGAAACGACGGAGCGTTTGCGGTGCGCTGGCTGTCGCGTCCCTTCACCGCGTCGCTGCACTTCGCATGGAGCGGCGTCTCGCTCTGGCTCGTACTGCTGCTCGCGCTCTGTACGTTCTGCGCGATCGTGGCGACGAACGTTGCGCAAACTCGCACGCTGATCGCGCTGCTGTTGCTGCTCGAAGGCACGATGATGGGCGTTTTTACGGCGCGCGACATCTTGGCTTTCGCGCTCTTTTGGGATCTGATGCTGATTCCGCCGTTTTTTGCGCTCGTGGAGTGGGGCACGCATCGCGAAACGGCCTGGCGTTTCCTTATTTACAATTTTTCCGGCGGTCTGACGCTGCTGCTCGCGACCGCCGCGTTCGGCATTTTGAGCGGTTCGACCGACGTCATCGGCAGTACGCATCAATTCGCGGGATCGTGGGCGCCTTGGATTTTCGCGGGCTTTGCCTTTGCCTTCGCGGTGAAAACGCCGTTATGGCCGCTGCACACCTGGATGCCGGCTACGTACGCGGACTCGCCGCCGCCGATGGTCGCGGTGATCAGCGCGGTGCAATCGAAGGCCGGGTTGTACGGCTTTATCGTCATCGCGCTGCCGTGTCTGCGCACCGCGATGGCTGATTGGCGCTGGCTTATTATCGCGCTGGCGCTGGTGTCTTTGCTATACGGCGCGTTCATCGCGCTAACGCAAACGGACACCAAACGCATCGTCGCGTATTCGTCGCTCTCGCACTTGGGTCTCATCGTGCTTGCCATCGCCAGTTTCAATCCAGTCGCCTTGCAGGGCGCAGTCGTGTACATCGTCGCGCACGGCTTGTTCAGCGCGGCGCTATTCTTGATTCTCGGCTATATGGAAGAACGCGAGGAGACGCGATCTATCTCGAAGCTGGGCGGCATCGGAGCGAATAATCCGAAGCTCGCGGGCGCGTTTACGATCGCCGCGCTGGCTGCGCTGGGATTGCCCGGTTTGGCGGGTTTCGCCGGCGAGATCGTGATCCTGACCGGTGTGTTCAAAGCCGGATATCTCTGGCCCGCGCTGATCGCGCTGGTTCCTATCGTGATCGCGTCGGCCTACATGCTCCGGCTGCTTCAAGACGCGATCAACGGGCCCGTGATTGCGACGCTCCCGCAGCGGCGCGATTTGACCTTCGCAGAGGCATTGGCGGTGGCTCCGCTGCTGGCGGCGCTCTTGTTTATCGGAATCTATCCGCACGCGATCCTTACGGCGGTGCTGCGCTAGTGCCGAATTTCATTACCCACGAGGACTGGCTCGCGGTCTTGCCGCTGCTGATCGTTGGCGGCGGCGCGTTGGTCGTGCTGCTGGTGGATTTGGTGTGGCCCAAGAATGCGCCGCGGTATGTTGCGCTCGCAATCGGGATAGCCGTGTTGCTCGCGGCCGGAGCGTTTGCGGCGACGACATACGGCCGCAGCTACAATGCGTTCAACGGCGGCTTCATACTCGGCGGTTTCGCGGTCGTCTTTCAGGAAATCATCGTTGTTTCCGCGATTCTCTCGCTGGCGCTCTTCGCCACGTTCGGCCGCGCCGATCGCATGGCGGGGATCACGGCGCTGATGTTGTGGAGCACGAGCGGCGCCATGCTGATGGCCGGCGCGGCAAATTTGATGACCATTTTCTTGGGGCTCGAGCTGCTTTCGCTCGCGTTGTACTGTCTGTGCGGCTTGGCGGATCGCCCTGCGTCGCAAGAGTCCGCGCTCAAGTATTTGATTCTGTCGTCGACCGCGTCGGGTTTCTTGCTCTTCGGTATGGCGCTGCTCTTCGGCGCAACCGGCAGCGTCACGCTTGCGAGCCTCGCATCGCCTGCATTGATTTCGAATCCGCTCTATTGGCTGGGCGGCGGATTCTTTTTAGTCGGCATTGCTTTCAAACTCAGTTTGATGCCGTTCCACGTCTGGTCGCCGGACGTATACGAGGGCGCACCGCTGCCGGTAACCGCTTTTATGAGCGTCGTAACCAAAGCCGGTACGCTCGCGGTCTTTGCGCGTTTCGCTTACGTCGTTCCAAACGGCCACACATTGTTGCTGCCGTTTTTCGTCATCGCCGGCATCTCGATGATCGGCGGCAATCTCGCGATGCTCGCGCAGACGGATTTGAAACGCTTGCTGGCTTATTCGGGCGTCGCACAAGCCGGGTACATGGTTGCCGCGCTGGCCGGAGCGTCGGCGCTGGGCGTACGGTACGCGATTTACTATCTGGCCGCATACATGTTCATGAACCTCGGCGCGTTTGCGGTCGTCGCGCTGCTTTCGACCGACCGGGAAGAAGGCGCGCAGATCGCGGCCTTCCGCGGTTTGGCCCAACGCCGGCCGGGACTTGCGGCGGCGATGAGTTTCTTTCTGCTGGCGCTGGCCGGCTTTCCGCCCACGGCGGGCTTCCTGGGCAAGATCTTGATCCTCTCGGCCAACGTCAACGCCGGGTACGCTTGGCTGGCCGTGCTCCTCATAGCCGGCACCGCAATCTCGCTCTACGCCTACTTTAAGGTCATTCGGCTCATGTACGACCGTCACGAACTGCCCGGCCCGACCGTTGGAACCACGGCGCCGCTGGCCTACGCGGGGGTCGCCCTCTGCGTGGTTTTCGTGCTCGCGATGACTTTCTATCCACTTACGCCAAGCAACGTATTGCCGCTAGCCAAATAGACCGATACAATAGGGGACGCGGCGCAAAAAGAGGCGAGACCATGCAGCGATTCCTGTGTGCGGTTTTGGTGATCTCATGTTTCGTGCTGGCGCCGGCCGCCGCCGTGCGCGCCGGAACGGTGAATGTCAACCCGCAAGACCGGGCCGTCCTCCCTTCGAATCCCCTAGCAGCGATTGAGGCCGCGCGCGAGCGCGTCGCAGCGAGCGATCTCGATGGGGCGATTCGCGAACTGGCAACCTATGTCTTGTGGCATCCCGGCGAAATCGGGCCGGAACGCTTGCTCGGCGACCTCTACTACCGGCACGGCGAGCTCTCCCGCGCCGAAGAGCAATACAAACACATTCTCACCTATGCGCCTCAAGATAAAGAGAGGCACAACCGGTTAGGCTCGGTTTACGCCACCGAAAACAAAGTCGACACGGCGATCGACGAGTTCGACCGCAGCCTGCCCGGAACCGACTCGATTCCCGACCTCGTGCGCCTACATATTCGCAAAGGCGACTTCAACCAGTACAAGTACGAGCGGGAAAAAGCGGCGATAGACTACCCGACCGACCCCGCCGTGCAGCTCGAACTTGGGCAACTGTATCTTGCGGTGCACCAGACGGACTTGGCGCTCAGATATTTCCGTCGCGCGCTCGACGAAGATCCCGCCTCGCTTCAGGCTCTGAACGATACGGGACGCGCTTATCTCGACTTGCATGACTACGATAGCGCGATCGACTCGTTCGGAAAGTGCCTAGGCAGAGATCCGAGCAACTATGCATGCGCCGACAATTTGGGCGCGGCCTTTTTGGAGAGCAAGCGCTACGCAGAGGCCACGAACATTCTGACCATCGCGCACCGGCTGCAGCCCGAACGCGGCGAAGCGCTGGTCAATATCGGCTTCTTGTCCGACGTCAACGGCGACTGGAAACGCGCGGTCACCTATTATGTGCAGGCGATGACCGTTTATCCATATGCGCCCGAAGCGTACATCAATTTAGGTCTCGATTACAATCAGCACGGATTCTACGAGCTGGCGCAATCGGCGCTGGTCAAAGGCTTAGCAATTGCACCCGAAGACGGCCGGCTGCACTTCGTGCTGGGTGACGTATACGCGAGGCAGGGAAATCAAGGGATGGCTGCCACGCAATTCAAACTGGCCGCCGATTCTTACGATCCAACGGTCGTATCGCTAGCAAAAGAACGCGTCGCAGCGTTGGAGCGTACGGGTTTAAGAGTAACGCCCTAGCGCGAGACGGCGACCGCGTCGACTTCGACGCGCGCACCTTTGGGTAGGCCCGCCACCGCGACGGTCGATCGTGCGGGTTTGTTTGCGTCAAAGTATTTCGCGTATACTGCGTTGACAGCAGCGAAATCGTTCATGTCGATTAGAAATACTGTGGTTTTCACGACGTCCGCGTAGCTCATGCCGGCGGCAGCGAGCACGGCGCCCAAATTTTTTAACGCCTGGTCGGCTTGCGCGGCCGCATCGGAGCCGACGAGCTCGCCGTTTTGCGGATCCAGCGCGATCATGCCGCTGCAGAAGAGGTGATCGCCGGCGCGAATCGCCTGGCTGTACGGGCCGATGGGCGCGGGCGCTTTGTCCGAATAGATAGAGTCAGACATTTTCGCTTAGCTCGGAAGCCGGCCCTGAGCCGGGTCGAAGGATGCCTTTGAACGACATCGGGGGTTCTTCGATACCGAAGTTGTGCGTATACAGGTCGGCGATCCGGTCGAGTTCTTCGCGCGTCAGTTGCGGAGTATCGACGGCCTTCGCGAATTCCACCAGCTGTTCGCGGTTGTAAATGTTCGGCAGCACGGTCATGACGCGTGGTTCTTTCAGGAGCCACTGGATGGCGGCTTGCCCCAGCGTGCGTTCCGGGGTTTCCAAAAAGCGCAGCTGCTCGACTTTCTGTACGCCGTTGACGAGCCACGAACGCGGACGATGGCGCCGGTGGTCGCCTTCGGGAAACACGGTATCTGCCGTGTATTTGCCTTCGAGCATCCCGCTGGAGTGCGGCACGCGGATCATATATCCGGTATCGGCGCCGGCGTCATGCGCGGCTTTGATTTGTTCGTTCCCCGGATACTGCTCGAGCATGTTCCAAATGATCTGCAGCGATGAGACGCCGCGTTTTTTGACCGCGTGGATGCCTTCGTAGAGCCAGCCGATCGCGGGACCGAGGGCGACGCCGTACATGCGGATCTTGCCTTCCGCCTTTAATGTTTCGAGCAGCGCGAATAGCTCGTCGTTGTCGATCTGCGCGAGCCGCGCATTGTGCAGCTGGTAGATGTCGATGCAATCGGTCTGCAGCCGGCGCAGGGACTGCTCCAGTGCGAAGCGCACGAACTTCGGCGAAATATCTTGCGGCAGCTCGCGCTCGCCGCGCTTCTCGCCCTGACTCGTGTAGAAGTCGTATCCGAATTTGGTGGCATACACGACGCGATCACGGCGATCGCCGAATGCGCCCGCGAGCTGTTCTTCGCTGCGCCCGTTTCCATAGACGTCGGCGGCATCGAAGAGCGTGACTCCGAGATCGAACGCTTCGCGCAGCAGAGCCACGGATTCGGCCTCGGTTTTCTTGCCCCACCAATCGGTGCCGGTGGTCCACAAGCCGAAGCCGACTTCGCTGACTGTGACGCTGCTGTTGGGGTAGGTCCGGTATCGCATTGCCCTAATATACTCCGTCGTGAGCGACTTCGCTGCCGAGTTTGCCGCTGTTGGGGCCTGGATCGATCGCTACCTTTCGAATGCGCGCGATTATCCGGTACTTTCGAAGGTTTCGCCTGGAGACGTGGCCTCCCGTTTGCCGGCGAGCGCGCCCGAGCATCCCGAACCGTTCGAGTCGTTGATGGCGGATTTCCAATCGGTGATTCTTCCGGGCATCACGCACTGGAACAGCCCGCGTTTCTTCGCGTACTTTGCCACCAGCGCCGCCCCGATCGGAATTTCCGCAGAAGCGCTGACCGCGGCGCTCGACGTCAAAGCGATGCTCTGGCGCACGTCACCCGCTGCGACCGAGCTCGAAGAAGTCGTGATGCGCTGGCTGGCGCGCCTCATGGGTCTGCCGGATACGTTTACGGGAATTATCTACGACACCGCTTCAATCGGCGGGTTTACGGCGCTCGCTGCGGCGCGTGAATCGTTGGATTTGGAAATTCGCGAACGCGGGATGACCGCGCGCGAACTTCCGCAGCTGCGCGTATATATTACGAGCGAGACGCATTCACATGTTGAAAAAGCCTGCATCGCGCTTGGCATCGGACGCGAGAATGTGGTGCGCATAAAAACCGATTCGGAGCTGCGCATGCGTCCCGATGTGCTAAACGCGCAGCTCGATGCCGACATCGCCGCCGGCATGCGGCCGATGGCGATCGTTGCGACCATCGGCACGACGTCGACCACCTCGCGCGATCCCTTGGAAGAGATCGCTGCCATCGCGCGCAAACGTAACATTTGGCTGCACGTCGACGCAGCGTATGCGGGCATCGCCGCCATCATGCCGGAGTTTCGTTCGATTCTCGCGGGCGCCGAAGACGCCGATTCGCTCGTAGTCAATCCGCATAAATGGCTGTTCGTCCCGATGGATTGTTCCGCGCTCTACGTGCGCGACCCGGATATGCTGCGCCGCGCGTTTAGTTTGGTCCCCGAGTTCATCTTACACGCGGACGAGGAGCACGGGCGCAACTTTATGGAATACGGCTTGCAGCTCGGACGGCGCTTTCGCGCATTAAAATTATGGTTCGTGCTGCGCTACTTCGGCGCGGAAGGCTTACGCGAACACCTGCGCCGCCACATAGCGCTCGCGCAAGAGTTTGCGAGCTGGGTCGAAGTGGAACCTGGTTGGGAGATTCTCGCACCGCATCCGTTTTCGGTAGTTTGCTTTCGTTATGCGCCGCCGGGACTGGATGAGAGCAGTATCGAAAAAATCAACGCCCGAATCCTGGACGATGTCAACGCAACGGGTGAGGTGTTCCTGTCCCATACGAAGGTCCGCGATGGCTATGCGCTCCGGCTCGCTATCGGAAACCTGCAGACAACACGCGACGACGTCGCGTTGGCTTGGTATTTACTACGTAAGGCGTGTGAGCAATGAGATATATTTTTGTCACGGTATTTGTTCTGCTGGCATTCGGCGGCTCAGCCCGCAGCCAAACGAGCACCGATTGCGCGGTTCGAGGCGCTACGATGCCCAGCATACCAATGTGCACAAAGCTGATCGACTCAGCGATGCTCAGGGGTCACGATTTGGCCGTGGCGCTCAATGCTAGAGGACAGGCATACGCCGCCGCCGGCCAATACGACTTGGCTATCGCCGATTATACGCGAGCAATCCAAATGGATTCGCGCTTCGCAGAGCTCTATGTGAACCGCGCTCTGGCTGAGGTGCCGGCCAAAGCTTATGAAGCCGCAATCTCCGATTCGAATACGGCATTGCGAATCGATCCGACCTTTGGACTCGCGTACCTATCTCGCGCCTTCGCATATAATGGGAGTGAAAATTACGATGCCGCGATCGGGGATTACACAACGCTATTGGACTCAAATCCTAATAATGTGCCGTTTCGAGTAAACCGGGGCTCCGTTTATTTCGCCAAAGACGACTACCGCTCCGCGATAATGGATTATACGGAGGCGCTCAGTCACGATCCGTACAGCGCTATCGTCTATCGCGAACGTGGAACTGCGGAGTTTGCTTTGAGAAATTTTTCCAATGCGATCCGCGATTTCTCGGCTTCGGCCGCGCTTGAGAGATCAGACGCCTATACGATGTTATAGCTTTATCTAGCGCGCGAGCGCGCCGGCGACTCGCCAGCTATCGGCTCAAATGAGCTTGCGTCGAACGCCTCTGCCATCGATCTTTCGAAATGGCCCGGAGCGGTGATCTGGTTCTATCTCGGCAAAACGATCACGGGCGCCCTGACTGCCTCGGCAAAATCTCCCGGCGAAGTGTGCGAGGCCGTGTTTTATACAGCCGAGTGGAACATCATCCACGCTCAGGCCAAAGCCGCGCGAGATCAGGTCGCGCAGGCAGTAAAAATCTGTCCCGTTAATTACAATGAAGCGCATGTCGCGCGAGCCGAGCTTGCCGCTCTAGCGCAATAACGCTTCAGTACAGTCTGAGGTACGCGCGGTGCTCCCAAGGATGAACCGCGCGGCGATACCGTTCGTATTCCGCCAGCTTCGCATCGCGGAATGCATGATAGATGTGATCGCCGAGCGCGGCGCGGACGACAGGATCGTTGTCGAGTTCGGTGATCGCTTGGCGTAGAGATTTCGGGAGCGTGCCGATGCCACGCTCGTGGCGTTCCCGTTCGGCCAAATCGTACGTCGAACCGACGAGCGGATCGCCGGGAAGGAGATGCTGCACGACGCCGTCGGCCAGCGCCCCGAGCAAAACGGCCAGCGAAAGATATGGATTGCCGGCTGCGTCCGGGCTGCGCATCTCGATTTGCGGAGGTTGCTCGCGCGGAACGCGCACGAGCGCGTTGGCGCTGCGCTCCGACCACACGGTGTAAATCGGCGCGTCCCACGCGTTGACCAGCCGTTTGTATGAATTGACGGTCGAATTGCACACCGCGGTCAGCGCGGGCGCGTGCGCGAGCAAGCCGCCGATCATGTAGAGTGTTTCGGGCTGCTGCTCGGCTGAAACGCGGAAATTGACGTGCAGGCCGCTGCCGGCGCGATCCTCGATCGGCTTGGGCATGAACGTTGCTTCCAGGCCGCGCGCGGCTGCGACATGTTTGGCGATCGAGCGGAGCGTGAGCAACGCGTCTGCGGCGGCGAGTGGGTTGCCATGTGGAAAATCAATCTCGTGCTGCCCGGGGCCGTGCTCGTGATGCGAACTCGCAACCGCGACCCCCATCGTTTGCAGTGCCGCCACGATCGCGCTGCGCGCGTCCTCACCGTGGTCGTTGGCGGAAAAATCGAAATACGAGCCGACGTCGGCGGTTTTGGTCGAGCCGTATTCGCTGTCCAGCGCTTCGAATAAGTAAAACTCGACTTCGAGCGCAACCGCGATGCCTTCGAGCGATCCTTTGGCCTCTTCGATCGCGCGTTTGAGCGTGGTGCGCGGACAGCCTTCGAACGACGATCCGTCCGGCATCGCAATATCGCACAGCAAACGCGCTTCGGGCAATTCCGGCGTGGACCATGGATACAGCGCGAACGTCGAGGGATCGGGCCGCAGCACCATGTCGAGTTCTTCACCGCGGACGAATCCGTCGATCGATCCGCCGTCGAAGGTGACCTTGCCGTCGAGCGCGGCTTCGAGTTCGGTCGCCGGAATCGAAACGTTTTTTGCGACGCCAAGCACGTCGACAAAGGACAGCCGGACGAATTGGACGTTACGATCCTTGGCCAGGCGCAAGACTTCGTGCTTGCTGGCCGCGCGCCGGGAATCGCTAAGCGGTAAGTGCATCGATCGCGATCGCCATTCTCAGCGTGAGCTGGTCGTGAGGGTCGTCCAACTTGCAGCCGCAGATTTCGCCGATTTGCCGAAGCCGATAGAAGACGGTATGCCGGTGGACGTTGAGTTCGGCGGCCGCCGTTTTTACATTTTCGCCGACCGAAAAATAGAGGCGCAGCGTTCTCTCCAATTCCGTTTGGTGTTTTTCGTCGTAAGCGCGCAGCGGCGCGAGAATGCGGCGCGCGAAGTCACGCATCGCGTTACTATCGCCACCGGAGAGCAGCAGTGGATACCCGCCGAGCTCTTCATAAATTGCCACGCGACCCGAACCGTAAAGACGACGGCAGATCGTCAGTGCGGCTTCCGCTTCGGCAAGCGAACGCTGCAGCGACAAGGCCGCCACGCGCGTTCCGACTCCGCCTGTAATGCGAACCTCAAGTTGCTGCTTCTGAAGATTTCGCTGCAACAGCGCCGCAGCGGCGCGCGTGTTGGACGCATCGACCTCGCGTGAAGCCGGGACGAAAACGACCAGCGCGCCGCTACGCTCGAGAAACCCGGCATCGCCTTCTCCGCCGCGAAACGCTTCCAGAACGGCAACGCGAAACGCGACTGCATCGGCGTTCTCGGCTTCGAGCGCGACCGCAACGTAATGCGTCGCGAGCGCAATGCTGCGCGACGCCGCATCGTCGCGCGCGGCAACCGGATCGTTATATGTCTGCGCGACGAGCTGCTCCCAGAACGTGCGGCGCCGTCCGGGCTGCGCGCCGGATTCGCGTGCGAGTTCGACCGCGATCGCGCTGGCAGTCAAGCGTGCAGCGTGTTCGAGCTTATCGAGATCGCTCGCTCCAAAAATCGAAAGGCGGCCCAAACGTGTGTCGCCGGTGACGATGGCGACGGTGCGTCCCGCATAACCGTTGCGCAGCTTTTGAAAATCCGGCGAGGCATTGTCATGCAGAAGCGCTTGCACGCTGCTGGGCATGCCCGTACCGCCGGCGGCTGCGAGGTGCCGCCACTGTGCGTCTTCCACAAGCACGCCAACGCTCGTGCGCTTCGCTAGGTGGCCGGCCAGCGCTTTCGCGCCGCCGCCCCCCGCGGCGATACGCGCGAGATCTTCGGCAAATGCGACCAATTCGTCGGCCGTCATGCCGGGAGGGTTCGCCGCTTGCTAGGCCGTTCCGCCGAAAACTTGCACGACGACGTAATAGATCGAGAGCGCGCCCACGAGCGCGACCGTGGCCCACGCCACCGTATTGCCGAACCAGCCGTTTGTAAATTTACCCATGACGGTTCGTTTGTTGATGACGATCAGCATCAGCACCAGCTCGGGCGGCAGCAAAATGCCCTGCGCTACCTGTGCGTAAAAGATCAGCTTGAGCAAGGGAAGGCTCGGAAGCAGAACCAGTGCCGCTCCCGCGATCAGAGTGACGGCAAATAGCGTAAAAAAGACCGGAGCTTCGGAGAACTTGCGATCCAGTGCGGCCTCGAAGCCGAACGCTTCGCAGATAACGTAACTGGTAGAAAGCGGCAGGACGGTGGCGGTAAAGAGTCCCGCGTTCAGTATTCCGAACGCAAAGATGATCGAAGCCCATTGCCCGGCGAGCGGCCGCAGTGCGGCGGCAAAATCCGCCGCCTGCGACGGTGCGAGATGTGCGCCGTGCCGGTTGGCTGCGAAAATCGTAGCCGCATTGGCGATGATCATGAAACCGGCGATCGCGATTGCCAAAATGGAGCCGCTAATGACGTCGGCGCGCGCCAGCCCGAGCTCTCGTTCGTCCGAACCCTTTTCGACGACCGCGGACTGTAAGAAAAACTGCATGTACGGCGAGATCGTGGTGCCGATCAATCCCACGACCATCACGAGGTATAGGTGATTGCCGAAGTTCAGCGTGGGCACCAGCGTGCCGTGCGCGACCGCTTTCCAATCGGGATGCGCCAGTATCGCCGAAGCAATGTAACAGAAATAGATGAGCGAGAAGCCTACGAACACGCGGTCGATGCTCTTGCTGTTGAAGCCAAATACAAAAATCAAAACGAGCAGCACGGCGATTGGCACTGCGATGTATTTGGAGACATGGAACATCTCCGAGGCGGCCGCGATGCCCGCGAACTCGGTCGCGGTGATGATGAGGTTTATTGCGAATAGCGCGGCCATCGCGAAAAACGAAACGCGGACGCCAAAATTCTCACGGATCAGCGCGGCGAGACCTTTGCCGGTGACCGCGGCCATGCGAGTCGCCATTTCCTGAACGACGATCAAAGCGAGCGCGAGCGGAATCAGCACCCAGAGGATGCGGTAGCCGAATTGCGCGCCGGCTTGCGAGTAGGTCGTAATGCCCCCGACGTCGTTTCCGGCGGACGCCGTGATGAAGCCCGGGCCTAAGACGGCCAGCAGTAACAGAAGCGAACGCCACCAGGTTCGCCTGCGAATTACCGCGTGCACCACGAGCTAGCCTTTGACCGCCGGGCGAGCCGTTCGTCGTGGGGGCGTAATGCGCGGAAGTTCCTTTGCCAGATCCTCCGGCATGATCGCGTCGATCGCATCGTCGACGGTTACGATCCCGAGCATGTTGCCTTCGCGGCCGACGACGGGAACGGCCAGCAGATCGTATCGTGCAATCGTTGCGGCTACGTCGCGCGACTGCATCTCCGGCGGAACGGTCACGACTTCGCCTTCCATGATGCGTTCGATCACGTTTTCGGGAGGAGCCAGTAACAGCGCACGCAGCGTCAAGACGCCCAGCAGCCGTTCGTCTTTGTCGACGACGTAGAGGTAATAGATGAACTCCGACTCCGGCGCCATCTCGCGAATCTTGTGAATCGTCTGTTCGGCGGTGCGGTGCGGATAAATCCAGACGTAATCGGTCGTCATCAGGCCGCCGGCCGTATCTTCCGCATACTTCACGAGCTCGCGCAGCTCGCCGGCTGTCGATTGATTCATCTCGGCGAGCAGCTCGCTCTGCTGCTCCTCGGGAAGCTCGCCGAGAAGGTCGGCGGCGTCGTCCGAGTCCATCTCCTCGATAATGTCGGCGGCGCGCTCGCGGCCAATGTCTTCAATGATCGCGCGCTGTTTTACCGGTTCGAGATGTTCGAGCGCGTCGGCCGCCGTCTCATCGTCAAGTGAATGAATGAGCGCGGCAGCTCCGCGCGCGGAGAGATCGCTAATGACTTCCGCCAGTTCGCTCGGGTGCAGGCGCGTAAGCTTGCTTTCTTTCACCGCCAGCCGGACTTGCGTCGGGTTTTTCTCGCGAATCGGAGCGACCGAATCCCACGCGATCATCGTACGCGGTACGCTGTGATAGAGCCATGGCGTGAAGCGCTTTCCGATTCCCTTTAGTCCGAGGCGGCGCAGCAGTCCGCTGACGCCAACGTCGGCTGCGACGACACGCAGTTTCCCGCCAGTGTTGGCAAGCTCGATATCGTTGATGCGCACGACTTTGCGGCCGTCAACGTCGACGATCTGCTTGTCGAGCAGATCGAGCACGAGGTACAAGGCCTCTTCATCGGGCGGAGCGGCGACTTTCGGAGCGGCGTTGAGCGCGACGGCGCCATCGGCGTCAACGTCGGAAACCGTATCCATCGGTGCAAAGCGCGGACCTTGGCTCGTCTTGATGATGAGCCCGTCGACTTCGGGAAACGTTTGATCGGGGTTATTGACGAGAAAATCGGTGACTTTGCCGATCGGCAATTCGTTGACGGTCGCGCGCCGCCCGACCAGCTCGGAAATGAATCCGTCCTGAAACGCCATTTGCTACCCCAATCGCGGCTGCTTTGGCACCACGCGCCGTAAAGCCCCGGAGGGCTTAGCCGCATTAGACGACGCCTTAGATCGGCGAAGTCTGGTCTACCCGCTTGGCGTCTCTCGACGTTTCCGGGCAGCGGCCTGTGT
>PLLF01000026.1 GCA_003140855.1 Vulcanimicrobiota bacterium | reverse complement strand
TCGTGATGGAAGCGATGTCGTCCGGGCTGCCGGTGTACACGTCGAACCAAACGATGAATCCGCTCTACGAAGGGTTCGCTGTCGATCCGGAGTTCTTGGGCGCGCCGAAGTACGCGCGGCTCTTTCCGCCCGATCGCAATGGTATTCGCGCGGCCATCGCGGAAGCGATCGAACGGCGCGGCGAACTCAACTCCATTCGCCCTGACGTAGCCGCATTCGCGCGCCGCTCGTTCGGCTTCGAAAACGCGCTGAAACTCGTTGACATTCTAAGAGCCGTGAGTCGGACGCAACCGAAAACCGCCCTCTCCGCGCGCGTCGAAATGGAGTCGTACCGGTAATCCGCATTCCCATGCGAACGTTCGCGCATTTCGTCTGTGTTCGGCTTGAAAGCGAGGCCCAAGAATCCAATCCGCCGGCCCGCAAGCCGACCGCCAAGATGTTGGGCTATCTTATCGAAAGAGTGATGATTGTATCATTCCAAGGTCTCATCTCTTAGAGTTTGAGCGCAATAGCACGGGAAATCGCCGACTTTCCGTATGGCGAAAAATGGCCGTCTACCGAAAGAAACAGCGGTCTATGATTCGGTGATGCTTCCTCCCTTTCAACAACGCCCCACGCTCCGCTGCCAGCTGATGCGCGACAAAAAACAGACGAAATTTGGCCGCCTCCAAGCCGGCGCAGCGATTAGTGTGCCAAGTGCGCGTGCGTTTCGGTGAAGTGTTCCTGTAACGTGCGCACGACGCGGTCGATCTGAGCTTTGCTGATCTCCGGGAACATCGGAAGCGACAGGATCTTGCCGGCGGCCGCCCCAGTGCGCGGATAGCTGCCTTCAGGAATATTGAGGCCGCGATACGCCGGTTGTCGGTGAATCGGCACCGGATAATGGATGCCGGTCTGAATACCGGCCGCCGTGAAACGCTCAATAGCGCGCTCCCGCTCCGGAATCTGCACGACATACAGATGGTAAACGTGCCCCTCAGCGGTGTGTCGCGCCGGCGCTGTTACGCCGATGTCGGTCAGGCGGGCATCGTACATTTTGGCAGCCTGCAGCCGCTGCACATTCCACTGCTCCAAATGCCGAAGCTTCACGCGAAGGATTGCTGCTTGAACGGTATCCAGGCGACAGTTATCGCCGATTAGCAGATGCTCGTACTTCTTGCGCTGACCGAAATCGCGCAGCAGCCGCAGGTGATCGGCGATGGCGGGGTCATTGGTCACAATCGCTCCAGCGTCGCCGTACGCCCCTAGATTTTTCCCCGGATAGAAGCTGAAGCAGCCGACATCTCCGAACGTGCCGCATCGGCGTCCCCGATAGAGCGCTCCATGCGCCTGGCTGGCATCTTCGATGACTTTCAGATTGTTTCGGCGGGCAATTTCGAGGATGCGATGCATGTCCGCCGCCTGGCCATAGAGATGCACCGGCATCAGCGCCTTGGTTCTGGGCGTGATGGCTTCTTCGATCAAGCTCGGGTCGATCAGATAGTCATCATCCATGTCCACCATGACAGGCGTCGCACCAACTTGCGAGACCGCGAAGGCGCAGGCGATGTAGGTGTTCGCCGGGATGATCACTTCATCGCCGGCGCCGATACCGAGCGCCTCGAGGCCGAGCTTGAGTGCCGCCGTACCGGACTCGACGCCGACGCATTCGGAGATGCCGATGAACGCGGCGAACTCGCGTTCGAACGCGGCGACATCCGGCCCTAAAATAAAGGCCGCCTGCTCGAAGACGGCTTGAACCGCGGGTAAGATTTCCTCGCGGACGTCGGCGTACTGCTGTCTTAGGTCAACAAACGGCAGCACGTCTACCCGTGGGCGGCTGTGAAGATTTAATGAACGAGCTCATGCGCCAAAAGTTCTCGCGCCCTCTTGCCGAGGCCTTGGCCCAATGCGCCCTCAAACTGCTTTCAAGGTGTCCTTCACGAACGGTTGATCTACGGTGGCGCTCCGACCGTTCGCCTAAAACGGCTTGCGCGCTTCGAGCGCCAAAAAGTGTCCGTGACGCGGATCGATCCTGCACAAAAAGCGCGACGGTGCTCCCCAAAACGGAGCGTAGCCGGTGCTGCCGTAGCCGAGAATCTCAAAGCCGGTTTTCTGCATAACGTCTCGTAGACCGCGATATGCGAGCACGCATACATGGGCAGCGGCACCGGTGATGCCGGCTTCGAAAGCTTCGGTCAGGATCGAGAATCGTTCGAGCTTGACATCGGCCATGTGCGCGAGCGGACAACCAATGATGTGTCCGTCGAGCGGCGTCGATGAAAAGGGCTGCCACCCGAAGCTCAAAGCCGCGATGTTTGCCCATCCCGAAAGGTTCTCCGTCAAGACAATGGCCCGCCCGCCCGGCCGCAGAATGCGAAACAATTCTCCTGCGTAAAACATCGTCCGATGCATGTGCTCAATGTTTTGGCTCGACATGACGACGTCGCACTCGCCGTCGGCGACAGGCCAAGGCAAGGAGAGGTCCGCCTTGCGTGCGTCGATGCCACGACTCTTTGCCACATCTATTTCGCTCTCGACGAACTCCAAGCCGATGCACGTTTTGGCGCGCGAGGCGCGCCACCAGACCATAGTTTTTTCGCCGTCGCCGCAGCCGACGTCGACGAGCGTTTCCGAAGGTGGCCCATCGCGCAGGAATTGCTCGCCGGCCTTATCGCAGTCGAGGAGTCCCGAAATGTAGACGTTCGGCGCGACTCTTTTGACGAACTTTGTCAGCGCGCCGAGCATTGGTACAGCCATGCAGTAGCGTTCAACGTTCGGTTATCGTTTGTTTTCCGATGAAAAGGGCTCGGGGCAACGATGCTGAATCTCAAAATTCGTCTCTTTACCGAAACTGCCGTATTCGCGCTGGAGGCGAATGACTGACTCGGCGTTCGACGCAACGGTTCCTGCCCCAAGGGCGCGCGCGGGTGAACGCGTGCGCTCTTTTGAACGGTACGCTGTCGCGCTCGCGCTGGCCGTGCTCGTCCTTGTCGCGACGCAAGTGACGATTGCGAATCTTCCCTCAAATAAGATCTTTGCGGGCCACGACAGCGGTTTCTATACGCTCTACCCGCAACAGTTGATGCGCACCTCGGCGGGAACGTGGGAGGTCAAACACGACTTAGGCTTTCCGAACTTCCAGGCGATGGTAACGCTGCCGTACGCGCTAGTGGTCAAGTTCGTCAATGCTCTTCATCCGAGCGCCGCGACGGTTGGACGCATATTTTTCGAGCTGCAACTGCTCTTCCTGGAGTTCGGCACGTTTTGGCTGGGGTGGCTGATTCTTGAACGGACTTTTCCAGAGGCCTCTCGGACTGCGCGCGCTATTGGAGCATTTGGCGCAGCATTTCTCGCCACGTTCAACATCTTCACCGCGATTCTGATGCTCTATCCGCCCAGCAACTTTCAAGGGGCAGTGGTCTTGTGGCCGGCAATTGTCGCGCTCGAGCTGTATTTTCTCTGGCATCGGCCGCGCTTGTCGACCGCTCTGCTTTTTGGGCTTGCGTTGGCCGCCGCCAGCTTCGGTAACCCGGCCCACACGATTCTTGGATTTGTCCTCGTCGTAGCGATCTATGTCGCGAACGCCGTCGCGACGCGCACGTGGCATGGGAAGATGATGCTGGCAGCTGCCGGCGTCACGCTATTCTGCACGAGTTATTTCTGGCTGCCGGCCGTGGCTGCACTCTTCCTGTATCGTGGCGGAGTCGTCGTGCCCGAAGGTGCGGATCCGCTATCGCTTATACGATCTCAGGAGCTGATCGCGCAACGCTCGAGCGTGGCGGCGCTGCTGCGCTTTGATGGTCTCCTATGGTGGCCGCGAACGCGGAATGCTGAGCTATACGCGTCGTTCCCGATGGTCGTGGCGACACTCTTGCCGCCGATGGTCGCCGTCTTTGGACTGCTCTCGAGAAAGATGCTCGCGCGCGCGGCGTTGATCCTCGTCTTAGTGGGCATCGAGCTAGCGAAGGGCGTGCATCCGCCGTTTTCGCTCAATATGTACTGGCTGATGACGCACGTCTCGCTTTTCGCCGCTTTCCGCGAGGCGTACGACAAGTTCATCGTTTGCATCCTGATCGCGCTTCCCGCCGCCTTTGCGATCGGGATCGTGTTGCTCAGCCGGCGGGAACTGTGGGGCCGCATTGCTGCCGGTGCAGCGCTTGCCGCGGTGGTCTTCACCGCGTGGCCTTTCCTCGCCGGCCGTATCGCCGAACCGTATTTTCTGACGACGATCCCGGCCGATTACATCAAAGTCGATCAGATCATGGGCGGCGATCCTCAGACGCGCGCGCTCTCGCTCCCCGGCGCGCCAGGCGAGATTCACGTCACGAGCTGGTTCAAAGGCGGAAATTTCGAGAACTTCCTCTACCGAGCGCGCGTGATCAACGGTGCGATTTTTAAGGCGCGCAGTATTTCTGCCGCGCCTTTGTACGATGACTTCAGACTGCAGGAAGCTCGCGAGCTGCCCGAACTGATGGGCATGCTTGGGTTGTACGGCATCGATTATGTGATCCTGCATAAAGACTACCTGACAAGTTACCGGATGGCGTGGGACTACGAGCGCTATAAGGTGCTGGGCCCATTGCTCGCGCAGTCCTCGGAGCGCTTTCTGGACCGTGACGCGCGGCTGCAGAAGATCTATGAGGGCGCCAATCTCGTCCTGTATCGCGTTCGCCCGGATGCGACGCTCGGTCACCTCTATGGCTCGTACGAAGCCGGGTTGGAAATGGGCTACGAGAACAACTTGCTCGGTGCGGCCAATTCTGGCATCACGGACGCGGGACGCCACCCGGTGCTGCTTTTTACTGGCAATCAGCGGCCGGGTTCTCGCCTGCAGGATGCGTATGACGACAGCACTTTACTCCAGAAATCCGCGTACATCGTGCGCGCGCCGCTGATCGATGAAACGCCGGCCCTCTATCGAGAGCAGATGCAGCTTCCCGCGCGTCAAGTGGAATCCGTAGCGGCGCACTTTGCCAATAGTGCGAAGCCGACGTACTACCTGTTCATGCAGCCGCATGGCGATTGGCTGTCGTTGCCGGTGGCGCGAAAGGAAAACATCGTCGGTTCCTTCGTTGCCGGCTCGGCGGAACGCGCCACGCCTCGCATCGTGGTGGAATCCAAGAGCGTACCAAAGGAGGTCGTGGCAGATTTCTTCGGAGCCGACGGTGTTGCTGCTTGGCGGCTACGATCGTTTGCGGACGAGCCCACACCCGACGACGACCTTGTGGAAGGAGTCGCCGTGCATCAACCAGGCGCCTTTATCGCGCGGGAGGTGCCATCTTCAACGGTCATCAGCTCAACCTCGATCGCATATCAGTTTCGCCTGTCGACCGACGCGCGCACGGACGAATACATCGCGGCCTATCGCAGCGTGCCGAACGTTCCACTGCTCGGCGATCCGGCGGTCACCTTCGATTACGAGCTTCAGACGAATCCGCACGTCCGCCAACCGGGTCAACCACTGCTCGGCAATCCGACGGCCGCCTTCAATTACGAGCTTCAGGCGAATCCGTTCGTAGTGGCTTGGTTGCGCTTCGACCTTCGGGATCCCGGTGGTCGGCGCGTGTTCCTCGATAAGGAACTCGACTACAGCGGACGCCTTGCGAGCTACGATCTTCGAGACGGCTTGCAAGCGGCGCTCGATTACCGCTTCGATCAACTGCTGGAGCTGCATCAGACCGACCCGCAGTGGGTCGCCGCCCAAAAGTTTTTTAATCCGGAGCAAGCCGACGACTACCGTCTGACGGGCGTGCGCTTGATCGTGGGCAAGCGTCCTGGATCCGACCTCTCTGTAACGCCGGAAAACTTCAGCTTCACAATGCGCTCGTTGCGTGTTACCCTCGGCACCTCTTCCCCCCCAACGTTTGCGTACCGCGGTTTTTACAGCACCTTTGTGCCAAAGAGCCGGGAGAGCGTGACGAACTTTGAAAGCGTCTACACAACCGTCCAAAGCGGTGCGCTTCTCGCAAACGCGTCGGTGAAGAACGGCCGGTTGCCGAATGATCAAACGCTCGCGCACCACGTGGTGACGTTCAGACTCAAAGACGGCTCGACGACGATCGTCAACGTCCTGCGGGAGACGGACGATGCATACATCGTCGCGGACGCATTGCAAACGCGAAAGCTCTACAAGAATCTCGTTGATTCGATCGTCTCGATCGCCTTAGGCGGCGTCGGCGTCTATTCGATGACTATGCCGCTTCCGCGCATCGACATCAACAAGTACCCCGAGCTGCACGTGCGCTATCTGCAGGGGAGCCCCAATGAGCAAGTAGAGCTGCGCGTTGGCCTGCAGACCAAATATGGCTTTATAGAAGTCGAGCCCGCCATCGGCGCCCCGGGCAACCAGCCGTCAGGAACCTCGGCGCAGGCGGTCCATTTAGCGAGCCCGATTTTTCTGGATATATTAATCCCGGAGGAGGCGATCCATCAAGCGAGCCCGATCGGTCTGGATACATTCATCGCACTCGACAACCGGATGCTGACGCCGGCCCCCGATCTTGGGTGGCGTGAAGCGGTCTTCGACATGCGCGAGGTTGCGTCGTACCAGGCGCGCTCGCTACATGCCGTTCCGAAGTACGTGAAGCTCAGCTTTTTGATCGCGGCTCCAACCGGAGACGAGATGACGTCCTCATTTTCGTTTGGTTTTGGTGATGTCACTTTTCTTGGCCAGGGCTCGCTACCGCGACTTCGGCCTTCGGGCCAGGCGCTCAAGATCGACGGACGGTCGCTGCGGCCTGCGGTCCAGCACGAAGTCGCGGGCGAACCGGATGTTATTTCCTTAGACTATGCACCGATCACTGTGTCGCGTGGCGCGCACCGGATCATGAGCGCGTTCAACGAGCCGTGGAGCGTGAGAAGCATCGCGCTGATTCCGACTGAGGCGCGAGCGTTTCCGGCGCACCCTCACGTCAGCATCCGGCACGTTGACGATGAACTCTTTGCAGTACACGTCGATGGCGCTCAGCGGCCGGTTTGGCTCTCCTTCGCAGAAACCTACCATCAAGGTTGGCGTTTGATACAGGCTGACGCACCGCGCAACCGCATCGCATGGCTGCTCTCGCTGCGATGGCTTGGAAAACAGGCGGGAAACCATTTGGTCGGCAATGCGTACAACAACACATGGTATCTGGCCGACCCTGAAGCGCGCGATTTTGTGATCGACTTTGCGCCTCAGAACTTTGGCATCGTGGGCATGGCCGTGGCGCTTTTGGCGCTGCTCGCCACGCTTGCCACGGCGGCGGCATTGTGGCGTCGCTAGAAGGGCGCCGTCCAAAGCGCGTGCGCGTGAAGCTGCGGTGGCGCCGGCTGAGGCGCTCTTTCTGGTTTGTGACGTTTTCGCTGCTCGCAGTTGTAAGCTCGATCCTGCCCGCGATCGGCGGCAGTCCAAAGCCGACCGCCGTCATGTCGAGCATATTCTTTGCCGTAGCCGGCGCATTTGCGATCACATTGTGGCCTGAGCGGCGACGAGAGCGATTGGTATGGGTTTCGCTGGAAATCTTTGGCGCGGCGGTCCTTCTGCGCGCGCTGCCCTTTGATATAGCGGCGGCCGTCTCGGATGCTTTGATCACGCTAGCTATGGTGCTCCTGGTTGCGTATCTGTGCGCGGGGGCAATTCTTAGCGTTCCGGTCCGGTTGGAGAAGCTGCGGCATTGGTGGCCGCATATCGTCGAGCGAGCAAACAGGATTTCTGAAGCGCGCGAAGCTTCTCTTCCGCGTGTGGCAATCATCGTTGCGCTAGCAATTGGACTGTTCTTCAGCCTTCCCCGGCCGGGAGCGCAAACGTGGTCGCTGCTAGGGTCGAGCACCGGTAGTCCGGTGTGGAATGCCCACGTTATCTCGTCCAACCTGGTCGTAAGCAGCCATGGGCTACTCGATTCGTTGATCGTATCGGGACGCGGGCGCGCGTCGCCGGTCGCAATTCCCGACGCACCGATTTTGGATGCCCTCAAGTTTCTCCACCCGGGCGCCCTCAATGGGCCCTTCATCGTCAACTTCGTCGCGCTGATCGGACTCTTCGGATTGCTCGTCGCCGGCGTGCTGTTCGTTGACAATTTTTGTGCGAATCGCTACGCCGGCGCAGGGGCGCTACTGCTCTTTGCTACGCTTCCGTTGAGCTTCAGCGCGCGCTTTGCAGCGCCGCTGGACTTGATCGTTCCCGTTGCGTTGTGCGCATACATCATAGCGCGGCCGGGCCAACAAGTGCTTGCGGCCGTCATCGCGTTTTTAGCGGGCTTCACGAACGTGGCATCGGGTTACGAACTCGCAGTGATGCTAATCGCTCTGCGCGTCGCCGGGTACGGTCCCGGTTCGTTCACCTGGCTGCTTGCAGCTTTGGCCGCGTTGGGAAGCGTAGTGTTCGCAGGGGCAGTTCAAGGACTCGCCCCCACCGTGTCGCTGACACAGAACTGGTGGTTCGCGGACCAACTTTCGCGGATCTTCTGGACCGAACACCTTACTATAGCTCCCGGCTGGGTCATCCTAGCCGCGCTTCTCGTGGCATTCGGAATCAAACAGATGATCGCGGACCACGCCCGCCGCCCGTTGACGTTCGCCGCAACGCTCGCGGGTCTCGGACTCGTGCTTGCCGTTCCGACGCACTTGGGAGGAGTTCCGATCGTTTCTGCGGCCAAAATACTCCAGATCTTACCGCTCGGCTGGCCCTCGGCTCGGATGCTTGAGTTGGCGCTTTTTGCGCTGACGATTCCGATCGCATTCAGCTTTCGGTCGGTGATCGGCTTCGTCGCTGCAACAAAACCGGAACTGCTTCGGGTTGCGCCGTGGATCGCCGTTTTTTGGGTGTCTTGGCTGCTCCATCCGAAACCGGTCGCGATCGCGATCCCGAACGAATCACCGAACACGACGCTGGTCGAGTTTCCTATCGCGGAAGGCGGCTCTCCGGCTGGCATCAGCTACGCTGACGAGCTGCTCGCGCGCGGATTACGAATCGTTCAGCCGCTCGTGTACGTCGAAGGCAGCCCGCTCTCAACGACCGACCAGATCGGAGCCGGGCCGACGGACCACACTATGCACAAGCTGGGCGTGCGCGTCGCCGTTGTTCGAGGGGATCTCTATGCAAATCCGCGTTTGCGCACGGTTGAGCCGCAGCTCTACGATGCGAAAGCATCTGAGGTTCCGCAGCTTACGAGGAACGCGAATTACAAACTGGCCCAATTTGCGGAAGAGACCGACGTTTACTGGGTGAACCCTCGGTAGTGCTGCGCGTCGGTTTGGTCGGCTACGGTTATTGGGGGCCGAACTATGCGCGCCTCCTGCGCGAAAGCGAACGCGCCGTCTTAACCTGGTGCTGCGATCTTTCTTCCGCGGCGCTCACCGCCGCAAAGCAGCCCGACCCCGCGATTAAGACGACGCCACACCTCGACGAACTCCTCGAAGCTCCGGATTGCGACGCTGTCATCGTCATCGTTCCGACCAGCCGACATTATTTGGTCGCCAAGCGCGTCATCGAAGCCGGCAAACACCTGCTCGTGGAAAAACCCCTCGCCGACGAGCGCACAAGCGCGCAGTTTGCTCAGGCTGCCGAAGCGAGATGGGATGATGCTGATGGTCGTTCGTTGATTGCATCGACCGGCACGCCACGCCGTTGACACCATTTCAAGATGGTCTGAAAGTCGTGCGCATGCTGGAAGCGCTTTCTCGCTCGAGCGCGGCGCGAACCGCCGTCGCAGTAGCCTAATAGAGCCGGCGTTGCGGGGATACGAATTCACGCGCGTGCGTTGCGACTACTGCGGCTCAAATGAACAGGACGTCGTCGCGCGCAAGAGAGGCGCCCAGGTCTCATCAGAGTTCACGATCGTGCGGTGCCGCGGGTGTGGCTTTATTTTCGTCAATCCCCGCCTGTGCGATCGGGACATTGCCGGTCTGTACGACGACGAGTATTACGCCGGACACGGCTTCGACCGTACGATCGCTTATGAGAGCGCCGACAAGGACGAGACCAAACGCGCGGACATCGCCGCGATGCTAGCTGAGGCCGCAGGTTCGCTTCGCGGAAAACGTTGCCTTGACGTGGGATGCGGGAACGGGCTGCTCGTGGCGGAGCTGCGCCAACGCGAAGCGGATGCCTGGGGTCAGGACAGCTCGGCGGCGGCACTCGCAATATGCCGCGACCGTGGCGTGCCGGTTTTCCCCCACGGTCTCTTCGATCCGCGCTTGAACGGACAGCGTTTCGATATCGTGACCGCGATCGAAGTGATAGAACATGTAACGAGCCCGACTCAGTTTCTTGCCCGTCTACGCGAGCTACTTGCGCCGAACGGCATCCTCTTCATCGGCACCGGCAGTTGGGAACTCGTTCGGCGGCAGCCCGGCACGCCGTACTTGATGCCCGAGGGTCACATCGGCTACTTCACGCCGCCGTTGCTCGCGCGATTTTTTCAGAAAGCGGGTTTGACGGTCGATTGGCAGACGCTCAACCGAACGTGGATCGGTTGGAGGATCATCCCCGGACGGCCGGATTCGCGGCTGCGTGAAACCGTCGTGCGAACGATGGCTGCGTTCGCGCGCTCCGTGATACCCTCGGTCGGTCCCTTCCCGCTGGCGAGGTTATCCGGGTCGCCGACGCAATAGCGCGGCCATCATCCCGCACGCGCCTGCGCCGTATTTGAGCACCTGCAGCCAACAAAACGACAAGCCAAGGCCTGGGTGGCGAACGAATTCGCGCCAGTTTCTGAAGAATGCCGCGCGCACTGGGCTGGCCTGCGCGAAACCGCGCCGCCCGTTCTTGCTCAAAAAGCGGCTAAAGGTCGTTCCGTAATAGTACGATTTCTTCACGAAATCCCCAACGGACGTCGGCTCGCCGAGATGGACTTCCACCGGCTCGATAACAGCGATCCGTAATCCACGCGCGAGCAGACGGTTATGGATGTCGTAATCTTCGCCGGCGACCAATTCTTCGTCAAACCCGCCCACGGCCTCGAAGGCCGCCCGGGTAAAGAAACGCGCTCCCACGATCAAGGGGTCATGCTTGTACATCAAGCGCTCGAATCGCCGCACGCGTCCAAGGAAACTCACGTCCGCGGAGGATTCATTGTGTACGGAGACTGCATCGGCGCCGGCCTCGCAGGCGGCGACGGCGCTCGACACAACCGTGGGCTCGACGATGAAGTCTGCGTCGACGCGATACAAGTAGAAGCCGGCGGCGCGGCGCGCGCCTTCGTTGAGCTGGGCGCACCGCTCGGGACCGCATTCGAAGACCCGATCCGCAAGCTTTGATGCGAGCGTAAGCGTTTCATCCTGTGAGCCATTGTCGATGATGAGTATCTCGAGGACACGATACGTTTGCTTTCGCAGACTTTGAATGCAGGCCGCTAGATGCGTAGCACTGTTGCGGGTCGGGATCAAGACGCTGACGAGGGCGGGTTGCACAGGCATCATCAGAGCTGCGCGCCGTTTGGGACCGGCCCTCGCGACGGCGCATGAGAAGGCACCGTCGCGCGAAGGGCCGCGAGAACGTGGTCGACCTTCAAGTCTTCACGCAAGCAGCGCACGTTGATGTGGCGTTTGCAAGCAAAGCGCTTGTCGCCGAACCGAAAACATGGCGGGCAGGCTGAAGGGTGAACAACGTGGACGTCCTTGCCCCATGGGGCGCATAAGGCCGGATCGGTGATGCCGAAAAGCACAACGGTCGGCACGCGCATCGCCGCAGCCAAGTGGGCGATTCCATTGTCTGCGGCAATGACGGCGCTCATCGCCGAGATCTCGCGGGCGACTTCCGCCAACCCACCCTCGATCAAGGGTGCGTGTGCGTCGATCGCGTCGCGTATCGCGACCGTCTCCGCACGTTCGTTGGGGCCTGCAATAAACGCCAGTTCGTGACCTTCGGCACGCAATAGGTTGCCAAGCTCAATGTAGCGTCGCGCAGGCCACCGTTTGAGTTCGTTCCCTTTATACGTCATCGAGCCGACATGCAAGCCGATTCGCCCAGTCTGTGCGGCGGAGAACCACATCGGCGGAGCGGCGTAGGCGCCGGGCGGACCCGTTTCCACTCCAATTTCGCAGAGCAACGCCATGTTGTTGACGACGTGGTGTCCGGCGCGGATGGGCACGCGCCGGTGTTCGAGGAAGCCGAGCGTCCGGTACAGCGGTTCGTAGGCGTGTGCGATCCGTTTGCGAGCACCGGCCAAAGCGGAGAACGCGTGGTATTCCGGACGAACCGCGGGATAAGGTAGGAATGAGATATCAAAGCGCTCGCGCCGCAAAAAGTGGAGCGCTCTGATCGAGCGCAGTGCTCCAAGTTCCCAATACGGCGCATAGTGCGCGCTATCGATCTCTTCGAGTCCGGCAAGCAGCTCAAAGGAGTTGCGCTGCGTTGCGACAGCCGCGATGCGCCAGTCCGGGCGAGCCTGACGCAGGGCGCGAATCGCCGGAGTTGCCATCAGTGTGTCGCCCAATCCTTGCAGACAAAGCCAAAGGACCTTCATCGGCGCTCGATCTCTATTGCGTTGTCGAGAGCGTCGCATGGCCAACCGGCACGGGCCGTTCGCAGCCGGCTGCCTGCGCGATGATCGCCAAAAGCTTTAGGGCGCTGGTCATGCCGAATTGACGCCGCGCGAACGCGCGAACTTCCGGCCGAACAATGCGCAGTTCTTCGTGTCGTTCGACCGTCTCGAGAATCGCGCGGCGAATACCTTCGCGCGTGGGCGGATACAGTCGGGCGAAGCGCGGTGCGCCGATCATGCTGCCGTCGATCCTTTCGCTGGCGTAAAGGGCGTTCATCGTTTCATCGGATGTCACGATGGGCAGCCCCGACGACATCGCTTCCATTTCTCCAGCTGCATGGACGCGTTGACGAATGTGTCGGTGCCGCCACCTTTATCGACGGGAAGAATCGCACGTGTCAACATTTGGCGTGTCAGAACGAGAAGGCGCACGGAGGCCTTCTTAGAGTTCTTGGGCGCTACGCCTTCTCGTGGCGACGCTTGCGGCGCGACCAGCGTAGCGGAAGCGACGCTACGATCAAGAGGAACAACGCAAAAGATGCCAGGAGCAGCATGCCCTGCGTTGGGCGCCGAGGCGAGAACTCCAGCGTGAAGCGATGTCTGCCCCGTGAAACCGGCCAACTGTTACTGAAGTCGTTCGCAATCGTAGAAGCAGTCGTGCGACCGTCAACGGCAAGCGTCCAGCGCGGATCGAAAGTAGTGCGGAATAGCAGTCGTGCATCGTCGCGCGCGTCGTATTCACCGCTCACATAATCTAACCCCCAGCGGTCGATGCTCACGCGGCCACTGGCCGCCGTGGTACGGTGCACGGCGAGGTCCGGCCGCACACCCGATCCCGCACCGGCGACAAAGAGTGTGCGCGGCTTTCCCCTAGCTAATCGCCGCTTCGGAATCCAAGAACACGGTCGGCTTGTATCTGCACGCCCTGCGAAGAGCCAGTCATAGGGCAGCCGTTCCAATGAACTTGCCTCCGCCAAAACGGCACCTTCCCCGCAACTGCCGATTGGAGCGTAACGCCAGTAATACGGGAACGCAGCGACAAGTTCTCCCGAAGTCGGCGCGTCATGCATGAGCGAACGCGGCAAGGCAGTCCCGAGCGACGCGAGGTTGCCATCACCGTGCTGGAACCCGAAGACGCCGCAGGCTCCGGCGATCCCGAACTGCCGAAAATCGGCGCCTTGTGAGAGCAAGCGCAGTGATCCGGCGTTCACCAGCGGTTGCGGCCGCGACGCTCGCCCGGAAACGTAGGAAACAAGATGAGGCCGCTCAATGATTTTCTGCACTCCCAAGGTGCAGAATTCACGCGCCGCAGCGATGCCATTACCATGCGTCTGATCGTAAACCGCGCTCGCAAATAGGCCGTAAGGTTCGTACTCGAAAAGCGGGGTAAGCGTGCCGAGCGGTGTGAATGCAAGCGGATCCACACCGCCGGGACCGTCGCCGAGCGGCCCGATCGGTTGCGCGGCCGGCCACCACACGACTCGGCCGTGACCGCTCATCGTTTTGGGGAGCTGCGCCAAGAGCTGTGCAGATTCTGTGCCGACGAGTTTTGGCCAGCGTGCCCATGCAACGGAAAGCGTCAAGAGCAGCACGGCGAGCGCAACGGCGCTTAACGGACGCCAGAGGCGCGAGAATGCGACTCCGGCGAGAACGGCGACCGCAAGTACGTAGGGTGCCAGCGTGTCGTACACTTCACGATACAAAGACATGTCGTTGAAGCGCAGAAAGAGGTCACGAAAAAGCGGCGCCGCAGGCCCCTTCAGGCTCGTGCACGCAAGCCAGGAAACGATTCCGATCGCGACCAGTGCTGCTGCCGCGCGTCGGTGGCGTGATACGATTGCGCCGATTGCGGCCGCAATCGGCGCAATCAGCAGCACATGTGCCCACAGCGCTTGATGCGGTGCCACGTTCTCAAAATAGTAAGTAAAGTAGCCGCGCCCTTCGAGCGCAGGCAGCGGTTGGACGCTTTGAATTTGCTGCCAGGAAAGAACGGCACGCTGCATCGCAATCGTGCCGCTGCCGTCGCCTGCAATGAATATCGGACCGGCAAGCGCCGGAAGACTTGCTGCGACCATGAAAACCGCGACGACGATTGCATGACGCACGGGCACGACCGTTGCGGCGGTCAGGGCGAGCAACAGCAACGCATCGAAACCGATAAATTGTAATTGTAAGAGCGTGAATGCGCCCGCCAACGCGGCGCGAGCGACCCATCGCCATGGGTGAGCGGAATTCCGGATCGAGAAGAGCGATGCAGCAAAAGCCGCAAACGCTGCGTAGGCCTCAACGTAGGCAATGTGTCCGGCGACGGTTTTGGTCAGCACGAGCGGCGCGGCCATATACAAAGTTCCCACGGCGAGGGTGATCCACTGCGGCGCCGATGCGAGCGTGCGCACGATGAGGGCGATCGAAAAGATCCCGGCGGCCCAAGCAACAATTAGACTCAGCACAAGAAGTACTTTTGTCGGGACCAACGGAGCGAGCAGCCATAACACCACGAAGTGCGGCAGCGCCGACGGAAAGAAGTTCGGGCCGCCGAGGCCGTCGGAACTCCACGAACTCCACGCGCGTTGCACATAGAATCGCATGCTCTCGGCATCTGGCGGCCAGCTCCAGTCGTGGAGATAACCCGGCAAGCCCTGATGCGCGATAAGCGGCAGTGTGAAGGCGAGCGCGATGACCGTTGCTATAGCAAAGTCGCGCCACCATATGTACTGCGCAGGTTGAGCGGGCCTCTCTACCGGCATGCGCTGTATGTTCGCGCGTCTTACCCCGGCTACTTTAAAACGCTCGTAGATACGGGCGAAGAATGGTAGCGCCAACGGGAATCGAATCTGAGTGCGGCGATACCGACGAGTAACGTCGCGTGTCGAAAGCGCCCGTCCTGTCTGGGTTTTTCTCACGCGACGTCGCGATTAAACTCTACTTGAACTGTCTTGTGGCATGGAGTTTGTGCCACAGCGGTGCCACGGCCTTTGCGGTTGCCTGTGAGCCGCTTTGACGAATGCGTCGGGTCTAGTAAAACGCTTCAATAACTGCCAGCCATTGTAAGCGCGGGTGGCTCGCGTGGGTTGCGTAACGTACTCGCCACAGTCCATGGGTCGTATCCGTCTCGCCGACAATCCACCCTTTCCCGCAATAGTAGTTTATGCGCATACCGTGAATCGTATCGGCTGGACCCGTGACGAAGACGCATTCCGTTCCATTTGAGAGAATTAAGCCCATGGTGGGACCGGAAAGCCGCGCGGCGTAAACATCGTAATGCCGCGGTTTCGATGATGGCAGCCATCCTTTAGCGCAAGAAGCACCACCGCGCGAGGTTCCGCGCTAATGCGCGCGTCCGGAGCCACGACATCCCGCCTATGTTATCGATCACTTGATTCCGCGGCTGCTCCCGACGAATTGAGATACCGCTTGAGCGCCGGAGTTTCCAAAGCTGCCTCAAGTACCTTGGCTTCAAAGGCTCGCCCCGCCGCGTTGATGTGCGGGTCGAACGTCCCATAGAGTGGCCGATGATTCGGCCGGTTTTCTTCTGCAATGAATGCTGGGAACATACCGATGTATGGTATCCTTAGTTCGCGACACGCTTGTTCTATCTGCTTGCG
>PLLF01000032.1 GCA_003140855.1 Vulcanimicrobiota bacterium | reverse complement strand
TGTCATGGTGAGCGACGCATCTTTGATGCGCCAGTCGAACCACGCGCGAGCGCAGTCGAGGGCCGCATAAATCATGCTCCGTGAACTGCCTTATTGGCTCCAAGTGCCGATCTATTTATGGCCGGTGACGCTCGTACTGTTTGTTGTTATCGGGGTTCAATTGCTGACTTCGTGACATACCGTCGGACTGAAGCATACAAGAAGAACCTCGTTGTACACATTGCAATCTATCTTGGTGCAGCCGTGATAGCCTTAGTGTGTTTGTTCTGGCTAATTCTTGCTGCAATGGGGTGCTGCTGAGCAGCATTCCGGTTAACGCCGATCGATAAACAACGCGCACGCCGCGCCGGCCAGCCACAGAAAGCCGGAGAGCACGATCGTGCTGAAGAGGCCGTAGCGATCGCCGACCGCGCCGCCTAGCGGCGGTCCGACGACTTGACCGATGCCGTAGATCGCGGTCGCAGCCGCCCATACTGAGGCGAAGCTGCTCGGCGTCGAACTGCGGCGTAACTGTGCGCTGACCATTGCGGGAATGCCAAAACTTGCCGCGCCCACGACCAGCGCACCGATCGCCGTGAGAACGTGCAAGTGCGCGAACACGATCAGCGTACCGGCCGCGGCTGTGGCCATCGCAAAGGCGATCGTGCGCCCCTTTCCGGCCCGATCGTACACTCTGCCCCACCAAATGCCGCCGATCGCGCCGGCGACACCCATCGCAAACCAGACTGCCCCGATCGCCGCGCTGCCGATCCCCATCTGCGCGACAAAGGCAACGATGAAGGTCGAATACATGATGAAACCTGCGCCAAAAAACGCGAACATAAGGCTCGTGAGCACAAAACGCGCGGTGAGAAAATCGCCGCGCGCTGCGCTGGAAGGTTCCGGCGACGGATCCACGTTTGCCACGCTGCGCGCAAACGGCACCATAACCGCGAGTATGAATACGCCCATGGCGATAAATGCGTCGCGCCAGGTGAACGGACTGCCGGGAGCTGCGGCCGGCGCTATCGCACCGCAGACCGCCATGCCGAGCGCTGCGCCACAAAAGAGAATGCCCGAAACCTTTCCGCGCACCGCTTCGGGCGCGTCATCAACGGCGAGCGACACGACCAAGATCGTTGCGACCGATGCGGCGAGCCCCGCCAAAAATCGCCAGATCGCCAATTGCAAAAGATTATCGCTGAATCCCGACGCGATCATGAAGAGACCGGTCAGCAGTATCGCGACGAAATTCAGTTTGTGGCGGTCGAACCGAAATTCCAGCGCGAACGGGATTGCGACGATGCCGACGAGGAATCCGTCGAAGTTCGCGCCTGCAACCCAGCCGTAAGTCACGTACGATCCCGGCAGCGAGTGCCGGATCGCGGGAATGAGCACGCCGAAACACAGCCGCGAAAATCCGACGACGCCTGCAAAAGCAAGCGCCGCCCAATATGCCGACGCCGGCACGCGGGGGCGTGGCATACCTGAAGGAACCGACATAACGTTACGTTATCATGGGATATATGCACCTCGTGGCGGCCATCCTTGCCGCGCTGTTACAAGGGACGCCTGTTCCCACGCCCTCGCCATCGCTTTCGGTATCGCCCTCACCGTCAGCTTCGCCCACCGCGGCGCCCGCGATGAGTGCGCGGCCAGCGGTCGCCGATCATCTCTATCCGGGCAACGTGCTGACGATCGCCGTCGCGAATGCGAACGGCGACATCGGCGTCGCAATCGACAATCCGATCGCTACCTGGAGCATCGACCAGAATGCACGCACCGTTGCATTGAGCGCGGGTCGAGCATTGGGGCGCGCGACACTCACTATTTCGGATCGAAGCAATCAAAGCGTGCATATCCAGGTGCGCGTCGGGCTCGACGCCGCGAAGATTCTGTCTGCGAACCTGACGCTGCAGTACACGGGTAATCCCGTCGATCAGGCGTGGCTGCAAAGAACTGTACAGCGAACCGTATTGCGCAACGTACAGCTACAGCCCGGCGCCCAAGCGCAGACGAACTTCAACTTGCCCGCGCCGCTTGCGCCCGGCAGCATCAGTGCTTTCGGAGCCCAGGTGCAAGTGCCAGGAAGTGATAGCACCTATCCTGTGAGCGCGCTCGTCAACGTGAATCTTCAAAACGTTGCGGCGGAAACATTCGCGCCGCCGCTGCTGTTCTACGACGACGATCCGGAACACATTGCTAGTGAAGGGGTTCTGTACCGAGGTCATATTCAGCCCGGCACGCCGGTCAGGCTCTACTACTACCACGATAACGGCGGCCAGCCGCGCGATTTAGTTGTGGTGTTTTCCACGACTTCGGATTCGTCGACGGTTCAAGTGATCGACGCATCTGCCGGGCCGAACATCGACGTCATGACCGTCGGCCATAACGTGACCCGCGATTTCCTCAACCGCAAGCCGAACAACCAAGGGATCGTGCAGTCCATTACGCCGCAGTCGCCCTACCTCGCGGAAAGGTTCGCGATGCTGCCTCTTTCCGGCGCGGCGGGCAATATCGACATACACGTGCTCTCCGGCGGCGCGCTCGACGTAACCGTACTTTCAGTTGCCCCGGGCACTCCCGATTCCGCGGTTCCACAGTTGCTGACGCAGGGCAAACTCCCGGGCGACGGACACCATCGGACCGGGGTCTTCGACCTCACCGGATATGCGCATGATACCCTTGCCTACACGGTCGGCGGCCAAGATGCTTCGCTCGACTACGGCTTGCACAGTCCGCCGACCGTCGAACCGCCGGACGGACGCGACTTCGGCGAGTATGGCGTGTGGCGCACCTTGAATTTTTCAGTTAGCAATCCGACCGGACAGACGGCGACGCTCTATCTCTACGAGCAGCCGATGGGCGGACCGGTGCGCAGCAGCTTCATCATAAGCGGCACGCCGCAGGAGATTGAAATTCCCTGCGCGCGTGCTTCCGAGCGTTACGCGATCGGCGCACCGATCCCGGCGCCTCCCGGATCGACCACGATTGCGGTGCAGACCATGACGGACGGCGGTTCATTCTATCCGCTCGAGGTCGGCTTGACGGCAACTCCTCCGAGTCCGAGTCCGCCTCCAATCACCGCGCCGAACGGATGTTTCCCGAAACCTCAGGCCTCGCCGGCACCCGAACCCACCGGGCGCTGACATTGCGCCAAATAAATGGCACAATGAAATCGTGGAACGGCCTAACGAACCGAAGATCGTTTTGCTCGTCCGGCTCCTCAACGCTATCGATGAGGGGCGTTTTTCTTTTGAGGATCTGAAAGACCGGATCGCCGAAGGCGAACGGCGTCCGAGCACGCGCAGTCTGAGGCGGTACCTGGCCGTTCTCGCCGAGGCGGGCTTCCCGTGGTATTTCGACCGTACGTCCAACACGTATCGTTTTTCGGACGGCTACAGCCTCAAGCGCTTGGAACTGAGCAGCAGCGAGCTCTTTGGGCTCGTCGCGCTACGTTCTATCGGGGCTACCCTGGGCGGCACCATCGGAGCGTACGTTGATGAGGTGACGGCCAAGGTCGTCGGCTCGACCGGAAGCGGCGTCAAAGAGCGTCTGCAAACTCCGTCCTCGGTCGCTTTCCGCCTCAGCGAAATTCGGCTGGACCAAGAGGGCGAGCGCATTTTCGGGCTTGTCTCGTCCGCCGAGCGAAGTTCCCGCAGCGTCCGCTTCACCTATCAGGATAAAGAAGGCGTCCGTTCAAAGCGGCTGGCCGATCCGTACGGATTCATCGTAAACTCTGGCCGCGTCTATTGCGTCGCCTACGACCACGACCGGCACGACAAACGCGTGTTCGCTATCGACAGCATGTCGGAGCTGACCGTGACAGCCATGACGTTCGTCAAGCCGGCGACGTTTAACGTCGAGGAGTTTGCGGCCAGCTCGATCAGCGGCGTTCTGCATAGCGACGCCACCACGGAGGTGCGCGTCCGTTTCGCGCCGCGCGTCGCGAAGGCTGCGATCGCCGCGCGCGTGGTAGCCGGTCGCGCCATCGCCCAAGACGGCGATGGCTCGGTTGACATTACCTATGACGTGGCGGATGTCGAGGAACTGGCGCGCTGGGTGCTGAGCTGGGGAGCCCAGGCCGAGATCGTGGCGCCGCCGCAGGCGCGCGAACGGATCGAGCGTTTGTCCGCCGAGATAGCCGAAATCTACGCGCAAAAATGACGAAGCCCCAGATTTCTCCGGGGCCCCGACGTATTCACTCACCGGTCTTCGCCTGTTTGACTCCCGTGAAGGAGCCCCACTGACGCCGTACCCGGCGGTTTGACTGGTTCACTCTTATCGCCGGTCATCCCGGCTATCGTCAACATGCTCCAGTCGCGACCGATACGTTCATCGCCCTTCGTTTTATCGAAGTGAATGGATGGTATCACGCATCAAAAGTCGTATGCAAGGGGCCGATTGATGTACTCACAACGTTTCCACAAAAAAGTTTAGTTATGCACAGAAGTTCCACGGTTGTCTTGGCCCTAATGCTGGTATTACTATCAGTTCCGGGCCGCGCGCAGAACATGTTGGGCGGCTTGCCGATCGACGGCATTCGCTGCGATTACGGTGAAGGCGCGGCGCTTCATATTCACGCCAACCTTCAAATGTACGATCGCGGCCGTAAGGTAACGGTCCCCTCGAATATTGGAATTCCGCTTGGCGTAGGCTGTTTGTACTGGTTGCACACGCATTCTGACAACGGCGTGATCCATATCGAATCTCCCGTAAATCAACTTTTTACACTGGGGCAGTTTTTCGATATCTGGTCCGTTCGGTTAAGCAGTACGCAAGCGGACGGTATCAGCGCAGGGCGCGGCCGGAGCCTACGCTTCACCGTCAACGGGCGAACCTGGACGCGCGATCCAAGACTCATCCCGCTGCGCGATCACGAAGCGGTCGTCATCCAGTCCGGTCCGCCGTTTGTGGTCCCGCGCAAACCAAGTTGGAGTTTGCTGTAGAGGCAAGGAGCAGAATTTCATGAATCTTCGTACAGTTGCAGCTTTCGCAACGGTTGTCGCCCTGGCCGCGTTTGCGCCTGCCCATGCAGCTGCTGAGTCGACGCAAGCCAAAATAGCGCGCGGCAAGACTGCAGGCCCGCCCGCGGTCACGGCCAGCGCCGCTTTCATAGACGTCAACGATGCGACCGGTAAAGTGACCGTACTGCAAAAAGGCGGCAACGGCTTCACATGCTTTGTTGGACATCCGGGCGTGGTCGGCGACGATCCGTTCTGTGCGGACCCAGCCGGAATGCAATGGGTCGGCTCTTGGATGGCGCACAAAGCGCGGCCGGCAAACGCCAAGCCCGGCATTATCTATATGCTCGCCGGCGGAACCGATTGGAGCGCGACCAATCCGTGGGCGACGAAGGGGACGCCGATCAAAGAGGCGCCGCATTGGATGGTGATGTGGCCGGTTACAGCCGCGAGCGGCCTCACTACCGCTCCGAAAAACTCCGGAACGTGGATCATGTGGGCCAGCACTCCATACGCGCACCTCATGGTCAACCAAAGACCTTAAGGACAGAACGTGCCGACCGTACCGGCCGCCGTCGACATTGACGGCAGGCAGCTAACTCTTGAATCGATTCGCGCGGTCGCCGTGAACGGCGCGGAGATCCGCATCACCACGGACGCACGCCGGCGCGTTGCGTCCGCCCGGCGCCTAGTCGAAGAAAAACTTGCGCAAGGCGAAGCGATCTACGGTGTAACCACCGGCTTCGGACGGCTGGCCAACGTCCCGATTGCGCGCGAAGATGCCGAGCAACTTCAACTGAATCTCGTGCGCAGTCACGCCGCCGGCACGGGCCCGCCGCTATCGGAAGCTTTCGTGCGCGCCGCTGGCGTGTTGCGGGTCAGTTCGCTGGCGGCGGGACATTCGGGCATCCGCGAAGAGACGCTCGATCTCTTGGCGGCAATACTCAACCGCGGAATCACGCCGTTTGTGCCTTCGCAAGGCTCGGTCGGTGCGAGCGGCGATTTGGCGCCGCTGGCACACATGACGCTGACGCTCGTCGGTGAAGGCGACGCCTATTTCGGCGGCGAGAAGATGAAAAGCGCGCGAGCTTTGGAACTCGCGGGCCTCGCGCCGATCAAACTCGCGCCCAAAGAAGGGCTCTCGCTGGTCAACGGCACCGAAGCGATGACCGGCGTCGCGGCGCTTTCGATGCTGCGCGCGGAAACGTTGATGGCGTCCGCCGATGTCATCGGCGCCATGTCGCTCGAGGCGTTCTTGGGGACCGATCGTGTGTTCGACAGGCGCATCAATGCGTTGCGGCCTCATCCCGGACAGGCCGCGGTGGCAGATCGCTTGCGCGCGCTGCTGCGCGACTCTGAAATCATCGAGTCGCACCGCGAATGCGGCCGCGTTCAGGATCCGTACTCGTACCGCTGCATTCCGGTCGTACACGGAGCGGTTCGCGACGCTGCCGCTTACGCGCGCACCGCAATAGAGACCGAGGCGATCTCGGTGACCGACAATCCGCTGGTTTTTCCCGACGACGGCGAGTTCTTGAGCGGCGGAAACTTTCACGGGCAACCCGTTGCCTTGGCCTGCGACGTGCTGAAAATTGCGCTGGCCGAACTGGCTTCGATCAGCGAACGGCGACTCTACCTCTTGCTGAACGGCGAGGAGCGCGGGCTGCCGCTGTTTCTTACGGGCCGCTCGGGCTTGCAGTCCGGCCTGATGATCGTGCAATACACGTCAGCCGCGCTGGTTTCCGAAAACAAGGGGTTGGCCTGGCCGAACAGCGTGGACTCGATTCCGACTTCCGCGGGTCAGGAGGATCACGTCAGTATGGGAATGACCGCGGCGCTTAATCTCGACCGCGTGCTGGACAATGTAGAAGGTTCGCTCGCCTGCGAATTGCTCGGCGCTTTGGCGGCAACGGATTTTCGCCGCCCGCTGCGTTCGGGCGCCGGAACCCAAGCGGCGTACGCCATCGCGCGCAAACGCATTCCCGCCTGGCGCGAAGATCGTTCACCGGCGCCGGACATCGTGGCGGCGCGGGAGTTGATCGCGAATGGCGAGCTCGTGCGGGCTGCCGAAAGTGCGTCTCAAAAATGAAAGCCCCCGCCCGGACCATTCGCGCGCCGCGCGGCAGCGAAATAAGCTGCGCCGGCTGGCCGCAAGAAGCCGCGCTGCGCATGCTGATGAACAATCTCGATCCCGAGGTGGCCGAGCGGCCCGACGAGCTGATCGTCTACGGCGGCAACGGCCGGGCAGCGCGGTCGTGGGAAGCGTTCGACGCAATCGTACGCGCGCTCAAACGCTTGGAGAACGACGAGACGCTCCTCGTGCAGAGCGGAAAGCCGGTTGCGATCTTTAAGACGCACGCCCGCGCGCCGCGCGTGTTGATCGCCAACGCGAACATCGTACCGAAATGGGCAGACCTCAAAACGTTCCGCGAGCTCGAAGCGCAAGGCTTGACGATGTACGGTCAGATGACGGCCGGATCTTGGATCTACATCGGTTCGCAAGGGATCGTTCAAGGTACGTACGAGACGTTTGCCGAGCTCGCGCGTCAACACTTCGGCGGCACGCTGCGCGGACGTCTGTCCTTGACGGCCGGCGCCGGTGGAATGGGAGGCGCCCAGCCGCTGGCGATTACGATGAATGAAGGTATCGCGCTCATCGTCGACGTCGACCCGCGCCGGCTCGAACGGCGGCGCGAGCTGAAGTATCTCGATCGCGTGGCGGGATCGCGTGACGAAGCGATGCGCGAAGTGGACGCGGCGCGCCGCGAAGGGCGCGCATTGTCGGTCGGCTACCAAGGAAATGCCGGAACGGAATTTGCGGCGCTGTTCGCCGCCGGCTTGCGGCCCGACGTCGTGACGGACCAAACGCCCGCGCACGACATGATCGGATCGTACATTCCCGAGGGCCTTTCGGTAGAAGAAGCCGCCGATTTACGTACGCGCGATCCACAGGAATACGAACGGCGCGCTTTTGCGACCGTTGCGGAGCACGTCAAAGCAATGTTGCGGTTCCAGGAAAACGGAGCGGTCGTTTTTGATTACGGCAATAACGTGCGCGCGATGGCGCAGCGCGCCGGAGTAGAGAACGCTTTTGACTTTCCGGGTTTCGTGCCGGCGTTCATCCGCCCGCTTTTCTGCAGAGGAAGCGGCCCGTTTCGTTTTGCGGCGCTTTCCGGCGATCCGGCCGACATAGCGCGCTGCGACGAAGAGCTGCTTCAGCTTTTCTCCGATGATATTTCACTTCGACGTTGGCTCACGCTGGCGCGCGAGCGCGTCGCCTTTCAAGGTTTGCCGGCGCGCATTTGCTGGCTGGCGTACGGCGATCGCGCGAAAGCGGGCTTGCGTTTCAACGAACTCGTGCGTTCGGGCGAATTGCGCGCTCCGATCGTTATCGGCCGCGATCATCTCGACGCCGGGAGCGTCGCCTCCCCGTACCGCGAAACCGAAGCGATGCGAGACGGCAGCGACGCGATCGCGGATTGGCCGATCCTCAACGCATTGCTGAATACGGCCGCCGGCGCGCACTGGGTGTCGTTTCATCACGGCGGCGGGGTCGGTATCGGTTACAGCCTGCACGCCGGCATGGTGGTCGTAGCCGACGGAAGCGACGATTCGCGCGAGCGGTTGGCATGCGTACTCACAACGGATCCGGGACTGGGCGTCGTTCGGCACGCCGACGCGGGATACGAAACGGCGATCGAAACCGCAGACTCCAAAGGCATCGATTGGCGCTTCTAGTCCGCGCCGGAGCGATCGTAACCTGTGACACGGTCGCTCCGCAGAACGGCATCACGTTTGAAAAACTCGGGCTGATAAAAAACGGCGCAATTCTTGTTGAAGACGGGGTCATCTCTTCGTGTCATGGTGAGCGGGCGCCACAAAGCGCCCCAGTCGAACCACTCGATCTGCGGGATTGCGTCATCGTCCCCGGCTTTGTGGACGCGCACACGCATCCGCTTTTTGCGGGCACCCGCGAACCCGGCCAAACGATGTTGCATACCGTGCAGAAAACGCGCGAAGCGCTCTCAGACCCGCCGGCATTTTGGAAGACTGTCGCAACCCGCTTGAAGCTGATGCTCGCGCATGGCACGACGACGGCTGAAGTAAAGACGGGCTATGCGCTGACGAAAACCGGCGAGCTGCAACTGCTCGATCTGATCGATGCACACAAAGACGACTCAGCGCTGCCCCGGCTTGTATCAACCTTCTTAGGCGCGCACGCCGTCCCGCCCGAATTCGCTGACGCAGAAAAGTACATCGACTATCTGATCGCTGAGGTGCTACCGGAGGCCAAGTCTCACGGCGCCGTGTATGCCGATGCGTTTTGCGAGCCCGGATTTTTCTCTCCGGCGCAGACCCGGCGCTACCTCGAGGCGGCGCGCGCGCACGGCCTGAGACTGCGCGTGCATTGCGACGAGATGGCTTACAGCGGCGCCGCGGCGATGGCGGCACAGATCGGCGTGGATGCCGTCGATCATTGCAACTATATTCGCGAGCAAGATGTGGCGGCAATCACCGAGCACGATATCGTCACCGTATCCTGCCCGGCGACGATCGCATACCTCGAGCTTCCCGAACGCGTGCCCGTGCGTAAGATCCTCGAGCGTGGTGGAAGCGTCGCGCTGGCAAGCGATTATAATCCGGGAACCTCACCGTGTTTCAACCTACAGACGGTCGCATATTTCGGGCGCAAATTCTTTGGCCTGAGCGCGGCGGAGGCGCTGTACGGCGTGACGGTCGCAGCCTCAAAATCGTTGCGCCTGCACGCCGGGCGCATTCGCGCAGGTGATCCCGCGGATTTCGTAGCGTTGCAGATCGGCTCGCCGGATGAATTCGGCTGGCAGTTTGGGGGCAATCTCGCCGCCGCGGTCTTTCGCGCCGGCCGCTGCGAGCGCCGCAGCTCTTAGCGCTTCGCTATAGGTAGGGACGAATTGAGCTCATGAATGGGGCGAACTTCGCATTGTTGGTGTCGTTGGACACCATGCCCGTGTAGACCACAAGCACGTAAGAAGCGCCTTCCTGCGTATCTAGAATGCCGCCGTCGTGCGTCACTTCATCAGTGTCGCCGGTCTTGTGCGCAAAACGGTCACCCGGATAGAGGCCTGCGGGCAGTTTGTTGTTCCACTGCTGTCGCTCTAAGATGCTGCGAAACAAGCGCGCGAAGGGCACTTCGTCGCGCGCGATCAGCTCGAAGAGTTTGGCCGCGTCGCCGGCCGTGTGCGAATTGCGATGAACTTTGTCCCAGCCCGGATCGACGATCAGCGGCTCGCTACCCGACAACTTTCTGTGGAAGGCGGTGTTCGTGAGCCCGAACTGCTGCTGCACGATCTGCGTCGCGCGTTCGCGGCCGAGCGCATCGAAGAGCACGTTCGTCGCCACGTTGTCGGAGATCGTGAGCATCAATTCGATCAGCTGATGCAGCGCCGCGACGTAACCCGGCACGAGCGGCGAATCCTTGTCGTTGGCAGTCATGTTCGCCTGAGTCACCGCGTAGGTCTCGTCGAGATTGAGGACGTGCTCTTGCACGAGCTCGAGTGCGGCCAGGGCCAGCGGCGTCTTTATCATACTGGCGGGATAAAAATAGTGGTCCGGCTGAACGGCGATGCGCACCCCCGGCCGGTCCAGCCGGGTGATAACGAACGAGGCCTGAGTCAATCCCTCGTCCCCGGCGGCCTTCAGCAGCAGCTGTTCGGTCAGCACCGGGCCCACTTCGACGCGGAACCCATGCAGGGCCGCCGTGCGTTATGCAAGTAAGTACTTGCACTGACCTTCAAAGAAAGATTCCATGAGTTTTCTGACCGCCAAGCGCCCGATCGCCTTCTTTTTCGTTTCAGTTTTAGCCGCCATGCCCGCCCTGGGCCAGCCTTCCCCGGCTGCGCCGCACACGGCGTCGGAAATCATCAAGCACATCAAGGCCCGTAATGCGTCCTTGAAATCATTTCAGGCTCGCGTGCACGTCCAAGTCCACATGCTGAGCTTTCCCTGGCTCGCGCCGCGCTTGGACGGCACCGCTTATTACAAGCGGCCGGCCAACTACGAGGTCGTCTTCGATCATCCGCCGTCGTACATGCGCGGGGTCGAAAGGATGTTCGCCGACATCGACGATCCGGAAGGCTGGCAGAAGGACTCCAATATCGTCTACGCAGGCGTTCGCACCGTCGGCGGCCGTCAGCTCTTGGCACTCAGCATGACCAAGAAAATCTACAGCGATCAGATCAAAGAAACGATCGCATTTGTCGATCCGGTAACGTATGCAACGGTGCGCATGGAGTGGCATTACTTCAAGGGCACGATTACGATGACCCAAACCTATCGGAACGAAGGCGCGTACAGCGTCATCGCCTCGCAGCACGTCGACGCGGATTATCGCGTTCGGGCCGTTGCGGATTCCACGTTCGATCCGTATAAGACCAATGTTCCAGTCTCTGATTCGGTCTTTACGAAGAACTAATGACGCTGCAACAGATTGCGGTCACGAGCCGCTCGAGCGAAACGCGCTTGCGAATTTTGGCGGCGACGCGCAGCCTGCTCGCGATGAAGGGACGCCGCGGCACCACCACGCGCGAGATCGCGGATGAAGCCGGCGTCAACGAGGCCACGCTATTCAGGCAGTTCGGCAACAAGGACGCCCTCATCGACGCATGCGTCGAGCACTACTGCAGCACGGTGGAGCTCGAAGAGCTGCTGGCAAGTCTGGATGGCGATCTGGAACGCGACCTCGTTCGAATCGCCGCGGCTTTGGTGCAGCGCATGGAAAACGTACGCGACCTCATCGTCATGTCTTTAATAGAAGAAGAAAGTCAAGGGTCGGTCGGGGAAGCCGCCTGGCGCGCACCGACGGCGATCAAGAAAATCGTCGCCGAGCATATGGCCAAGCGCATCGCGGCCGGCGAACTGGCCGGAAACCCGCTGTTCCTGGCGCGGTTCTTTATGGGCATGATTTTCTCGTATGTGATGGGGCGCAAGCGTTTTCCTGAGGAGTATGCGGCCGATCCCATCGCGGTCATCGAATTCCAGGTAGGCATGTTCCTGAACGGGGCAAGAAAGCGGTAAATGGAAACGCGCGAGCAGCAGCCTCCGGTAACGCGCGGGGACGTTCCCGCTCCAACCGAAGCGGAAGAGACGGGCCCCCGGCGCAATCTGCGGCCGATTTTCATCGCCGCCGGCGTTGTCATAGCGATTTTCCTCTTGCTCTATGGCATCAACTGGTACAGCTACGCGCACGTCCACCAATCTACCGACGACGCGCGCGTTGATGCGAACACGGTGCTGGTGACGAGCAAGATCAACGAACGCGTCGATAGGATTCTGGTCGACACCGATCAGCCGGTCCGCAAGGGTCAATTGCTGATCGTGCTCGACAGCGCAGCCGAACGCGCGGCGCTCGATCAGGCGCGTGCCAATCTGCAACTGGCCCTGCAAAATCAGCATGCCGGCGTGCAGCAAGGATCCGGCGCGGTCAATCAGGCGCAGGCCGAGGTTCAAGGCGCTTCCGCACAAGTTCCGATGGCGCAAGCCGGCGTCGCTGCGGCGCAAGCCCAAGTACGGGCCGCGCAGGCGGCGCTCCCGGGCGCGGCACAGGCGCTCGCGCGGGCCCGTGCCGACTATCAGCGCGCGCAATCGCTGGTAGGCAGCGGAGATTTGCCGCGGCAGCAGCTCGACGCGGCGCGCGCGGCCTACGCGCAGTCGCAGTCGCAGTACGCCGCGGCGCAAGACAACGTGAACGTTGCGATTGCCAACCTGAACGCCTCGCAGCAACGGATTGGCTCGGCGCAGGCCGGCGTCAGCGCCGCGCAGGGCGGCGTACAAACGGCGCAAGGAAAACTCTCTCAGGCGCAAGGCCCGGCAGCCATTTCTGCGGCCGAGGCTACCGTTTCGTTAGCGCAGCAAAACCTCGCGAATACGCGAATCGTTTCGCCGATCGATGGGTATGTCGGCGAGAAGCAGGTCGCAGTGGGGCAAACGGTCGGCGCCGGCATGCCGCTGCTCACGCTCATCCCGAATCAAGTCTTCGTGACGGCAAACTACAAGGAAACGCAAGTCGGAAACATGCGGCCGGGACAACTGGTCGACATTCATGTCGATGCGTATAAGGGCGTGACGTTCCACGGGCGCGTCATCGCGATCAATCCGGCTTCGCAAAACACGTACGCGCTGGTTCCTACGCAAAACTCAACCGGCAATTTCGTAAAAGTCACGCAGCGTATTCCGGTCAAGATATCGATAGATGATGCGGATCCGAAAAAATATCCGATGCGGCCGGGCATGTCCGTCGAAACCGCCGTCCGGGTACCCTGAGTGCTCGCGGTTCTACTCTTAGCCGCGGCGGCCGCCGTGCCGACGCCCGCTCCGGTACCGGTGCTGCCGAAAATTCCGGTCGTTGCGCCCGGCTATGCCGCGCCGCCGGTTCCGGCTGCATCGCCCAACGTGATCGGCGTTACGCAACAAGCTTTCGTCGGCATTTCGCTGCCGAATGCGGTCGGCATGGCGCTTTCGAAGAATCCGGATTTAGAAGTCGTCGAGGTCAACCGCCGCATCGCGGGTTATCAGATCGTGGCGGCACAAGGCGCTTTCGACATGCGTTTTTCGGTGCAGCCGCAGTATCAATACATTACCGAAGCTCCGCAAAATGCGTTCTTCGCCGGCCCGAATTTCGGGCCGATCGTTCAGCGCAATACGTCGGTCAGCGCCGGAGTGCAAGGTATAACACCGGCCGGCCAACAGTACAGCGTCAATGCGAGTGGCCGTCAAACGCACGACAATACCACCATCAATTCGTTCGATCCGTATTATCCAACGGTATTTTCGGTGAATTTTTCACAGCCGCTGGCCAAAAACAGCGGTATAAACGATGCGTCGCGCAACCTGCTGCTGGCGCGAATCAACGATCGGGCCGCCGCCGCGCACGCGCTGAGCACGACGGCCGACACTGTAGCACAGGTCGAAAACGTCTATTGGGATTTGGTTTCGGCGTGGCGAAACGCGGCGATTCAAGAAGAAGCGCTGCGCGATACGGTCACGCAACAGCACAGCAATATTCGGCTCGCGCGCCAGGGCGTCTCCGCGCCGATCGACGTAGTGCAGGCGAACACGCAAATCGCGGTCTTTCAGGAAAACGTGTACGCGGCGCTGCAGCGCGTGGGTTTATTGCAAAACCAGTTGAAGTCGCTGCTCACCGATAGTCCCACCGATCCGCTGTGGGACGCGAATCTGGTGCCGACGGGTCCGGTGTTGCAGTTGCCGGCGGAGCCTCCGTTAGCGGACCTCGTTGTGACCGCGCTGCGCAACCGCCCGGAGGTCGAGCAGTTGCGTCAGCAACGCGCGGCGGCCGACGTCAATCTTAAATACGCGCAAAACCAAACCAAGCCGCAGGTCGATCTGCAGGCCGGTTACACGAGCAACGGATTTGCGGGCACGCCGACAAACCCCGCGAGCAGCCCGTTCTTTGCGAGCAGCGCACAGCAGCTGATGGCTATCAACGCGCTGATCGCAGCCGTGAATCCGACGCTGCCACCCTCGCAGCAGATCCAGCCGCTGCCGAGTTCGAATACACCGGTTCCGGCATACCTTTCCGGCGGTCTGCCCCAATCGATCCGCAACCTGCTCAACAACAAATTCCCGGTGTATTCCGCGGGCCTGCTCTTTTCGTTTCCAATCGGCGATCATACGGCTAAGGCCAATCTTGCGATCGCGCAAGAGCAAGAAAATATCGCACAGGTACAAGAGGCATCAACGATTCAGGGCATCACCGTCGAGGTACGGAACGCTTTGCAAGCCTATCAGAGCGCGCTCGCGCGTTTGAATGCGGCGCGCGCGGCCCGTCAAGCCGCCGAAGCCGTGCTCGCGAGCGAGCAGCGGCGTTTCCGTGCCGGAGAATCGACGACGTATCTCGTGCTGCAGCGCGAAATTGCGGTTGCGAACAACCGCGGTCTAGAGCTGCAGGCGCAGACCGATCTCAATAAAGCAGTGGTCGAGATTCAACGCGCGACCGGTACGATTCTAACCCGGTAAGGCTGCTGTGGCAGCTTTGTCCACAAGCCATGTTAACTCGCCGTCATGCGGCAAAACGATCTGCACTGGGTATTTGACCGGATCGTAAGGCCCTTCGCGGGCGGCGTGAAGAGCCGGCGCCTTGGCTGCGCCCTCGACCGCAATCGCAACGTGCAGCGAATTATTGATGACGAGCGGCGTGAGTGTCAGCCGGTGAGTTTCATGCTGTTTTACGAAAACCGCGCGGACGAGTTGGTCCTCGTCCGTACGAGGATCGGTTCCGGGAAACAGCGAGGCGGTGTGGCCATCCTTACCCATCCCTAACAGCACGAGATCGAAGCGCGGCAGCTCGCCCATCGTTTCCACGAGCAGCTGCGCGTATGCGCGCGCAGCTCGCGCGTGCTCGTCTTCGCCGTGCATGCGGTGCACGTTACGTGGCGGAACCGGAACTTTTGAAAGAAACGATTCGAACGCCATTTTGTAATTCGACTCGTCGCTCTCGGGCGGCACGCAGCGCTCGTCGCCAAAATAGATAAAAACGTGCGCCCAGTCGATCGCATCGCGCCGCTCGGTCCCGACTAACAGTGAATAGGCGGCTTGCGGCGTCCTGCCGCCGGCCAAAGCAACGAAGAACGAACCGCGGGCCTCGATGGCGGAACGCGCGTCGGCCATGAACAGATCGGCAAGTGCCGCGGCTACGTCTTCGGGCGTTTCACAAACGCGCAGCTCGCCGCGAGCGCGTTCAGTCACCCGGCGCTGTCGAGGATGGCGCGCGCCATTTTCAGCGTTTCGATAAAGACAGTATCTTTGTGAGGAACGAACATGGCCTGTTCGACGAGCGAAACCAAGTCTACGTCATGCAGCGGCGCGCAGCGAGTATCGCGCTGTGGTTTTCCGGTGACGGTCAAACACACGAGGTCGGGTGACTCTGCATCGAGCTCGGCTGTAAAGGCGCAATCTTTGCTGCGCAGGATGACACTCAGGACGCGCCGCGGATCGCCATGCCGCTCGATTTTAACCTTGATCGTGTCACCTGCCTCGTTACAAAGTTCGTTTCGCCCACAGGGCTTCCAATGCAAACGGCTAGCAAGCCAGCCGGCGAAATAGTAAGCCTCCGGTTCCGAACCGCTGACGAGTTCGACGCCTGCAATGCGAGGAAGTTCGCGCGCGAGTTCGTCGTCGTCAAAGAATTGCGCGACCATATCTTGCCAGGGCAGCAGCCGAAGGTAGGAGAGATCGCGCACGAAGCGATCCGTCGAAGCGCTTATCTCAGCCAGTTCTTGAATCGAAGCCTTTCCGTCGGCGGCGCGTGAGCTGTCGACGACGACCGTCGTTCCCAGCGATGCGAGTGCCTCAAAGCGAGGATCGTTAAGATCGCGCCCGGCCCAGAAGAGCGCCGAATCCATGCCCGCAGTCAGCAGGTCGTGCACGGTCGAACGCAGTTCCGCTGCTTTCATGCCGGCGACGCCGAGCACCATCTCTTCAGAACCGGACCGGGCGCGCGTCGCGTCCAAAAAAATCGCTTTGCATGCGTGCTTCTGGGCAAACGTCGAAAAGCGGTCGCGCAAACGCGGAACGTTTGCGGGGTCTTCGGCAAACGCGATCAGATTGACCGTCGTTGTGGAAGCGGTTGCGGCCGTCATAGTATCCGCCAGCCGGGGTTGAGCGTCTTCGCGGCATCGGGGCCTTCCGAGCCCGCGGCGTAGTTCGGGAACGAGCGATCTTTGATCGACTGCCACACGTCGAGGATCGGCATGACGATCTCCCACGCGCGCTGGACCGCATCCCATCGGGTGAAGAGCGTCGCATCGCCGCGCATCGCGTCGGCCAACAAGCGTTCGTACGCGGGCGCGGACTGGACTCCGAACCCCGTGCCGTAGTTGAAATCCATCGTCACGCCGCGGATGTGATTTTTCTGCCCGGGCACTTTGGCGTTGAAGCGGATCGACACGCCTTCGTCAGGTTGGATTTTGATCACCAGCACGTTCTGTTCGATCGTATCGCTTTTCTCGCCAAAGAGGCGATGCGGAATCGGGTTAAACGTGATCGCAATCTCGGAAGCTTTGCGCGCCAGCCGTTTGCCGCTGCGAAGGAAAAACGGAACGCCGGCCCAGCGCCAGCTGTTGATGTACAGCTTTAGCGCGGCATAGGTCTCAGCGTTCGAAGTCGGGCTGACATCAGGCTCCGAACGGTAGCCGGCGACGTGCTGGCCGCCGATCGTGCCGGGCCCATACTGTCCGCGCACCGACATTTGAAAGACGTGCTCCGGCGCCGGCGGTTCTATAGCTGAGAACACTTTGTATTTTTCGTTGCGGATCGCATCGGCGTCGGAGCTGGCGGGCGGCTCCATCGCAACCAGCGCCAGCAGATTGAGCACGTGGTTTTGGATCATGTCGCGCAGCGCGCCGGCGTTGTCGTAGTACGCGCCGCGCGCTTCGACGCCGAGCGTCTCCGCCGCGGTAATATGCACGGACTGAACGTAGTTGCGGCTCCAGATCGGCTCGAAGATGGTGTTGGCGAAGCGCAGCGCCATGATATCTTGGACGGTTTCTTTTCCCAAGTAGTGGTCGATGCGGTAGACCTGGTTTTCGGTGAAGACTTTTTCAACCTCGGTCTGCAGCGCGCGCGCCGACGCGAGGTCGGTCCCAAACGGTTTCTCGACGATGATCCGGCTCCAGCCGTTGGGATTGCTCACGGGATCGAGGCCGGCTTTTTGCAGTTGCTCGATGATCTTCGGGAAGACCGACGGCGGCGTCGCGAGGTAGAACAGCCGGTTGTGGCCGGCGCCGAACTGCTTTTCATAATCGTCTAAGCGCGCCTTGAGCGCTTGGAAGTGCTTGGTATCATCGAAATCCCCGGTTAGGTAGCCAATGCGCTTTGCAAGATCGTTCCAGAGCGCGTCTTTAAGAGGCGCGTCGGGATCCTGATCTTGTTGCACAGCTCGCTTGCAGTAATCTCGGAACTGATCGTCGGTGTACGGAGTGCGTGCAAAACCGATTAATCCGAAGTTGCTGGGCAAAATGTCTTTCGCGCGCAAACTGTACACGGCCGGCATGAGCATGCGCTTGAAGAGATCGCCGCTCGCTCCGAAAAAGACGATCGTGCACGGATCGGCGACGCGGTTGCTCTCGATGCCCTCGCGCAGCGGATTGGCTGCAACGTGCGACGCACCATCCGTCTTCGGGGCGGGAATCGTCTTAGCCATTATTCCTTTTCTGATTTAATCGCGTGGCCGCCGAACTGATTGCGCAGCGCCGCGATCACCTTGGCGCTGTACGATTCGTCCTGCCGCGAAGCGAGACGCGCGAGCAGCGAAAGCGTGATCACGGGAGCGGGCACGTTTTCATCGATCGCGGCCTGCACGGTCCAGCGGCCTTCGCCCGTATCATCGACCCAGCCGCGAACATCTTTCAGATCGGGATCGGCTTGAAACGCGAGCACCGCTAAATCGAGAATCCAAGAGCGAATGACGCTGCCGTGGCGCCATATTTCCGCGAGCTGTTTCAAATCGAACGGAAACTGCGACTTCTTGAGAATCTCGAAGCCTTCGCCGTAGGCCTGCAGCAAGCCGTACTCGATGCCGTTGTGCACCATCTTCGAAAAGTGTCCGGCGCCTGCCGGACCAACGTGCGCGTAGCCGCCTTTCGGCGCCAGTGTCAGGAAGATCGGCTCGCAATAACTTACCGCCGCGTCATCGCCGCCCACCATCAAGCAGTAGCCTTCCTTTAAGCCCCACACTCCGCCGCTGGTTCCCGCATCTACCAACGAGATGCCCTTGGCCTTGCAGCGCGCGTACGCCGCAAGTCCGTCCTGATAGTTCGTGTTTCCGCCGTCGATGATCATATCGCCCGAGGCGAGCAATCCCAATAGTTCGTCGATCGTGTCGTCAGTGGGTTTTCCGGACGGGACCATCAGCCAAACCACGCGCGGACTCTGCGTGAATTTCTTGACGAGATCGGCGAGCGAATTCGCACCCGTCGCGCCGCCGCTCGCGCTCGCCTTCACAGCATCGGCGCTGCGATCGTAGGCGATCACCGAATGTCCGCCCGCGATCAAACGCGTCGTCATGTTCGCGCCCATGCGCCCGAGCCCGACCATCCCTAACTGCATCGGCCTCTTCAAGCTTTGGCCGTCAGGGAATCGTCGATCAGCGCGTTGAGCGCTTGCAGTCCGCGATCGACGTCGCCCTTGAGGTGTACGCGGACGCCGCGGCGGTTGCGCTTGTCGAGCGACTGCAGATCGCCGAGCGCTTGCGCGGCGAGCAGCGTGCGGAAGGTCACGCCCATTCCTGGAATCGGCATGTCGTCGGGCGAGTCGGCCGTGATTTGCACAAAGACGCCGGTAGCGGGACCGCCTTTATGTTCCTGTCCGGTTGAGTGTAAGAAACGGGGCCCGAAGCCCACGGTGGTCGCGCACTTGCGCGCGTCGCGAACTTTGAGGCGCATCTCTTCGAGCAGTTCGGCGTGCTTTTCGTTGCGCGCAATATAGGCGCAGAAGGCGACGTAGTCGCCGGCGCCGACTTGTCCGAAGACACCGGCCAGCGCCGCGGCCGAATCGTGCGCGTGAATGCCCTGGCTGCCGGAGAGAAACGAGATGTCCATCGTGTCGTCGGAAACCGTGGGCGCAGGCTCGTCGAACTTTCCCGTGCCGGCATATTGCTTGAGTAACGCTTTGGTATTGTCTTTGGATTCTTGCACGTTCGGCTGATCGAATGCATCGATCTGCAGAATCGAGCCGGCCGCCGCGGTCGCGATTTCCCATGAGTAGAACTGTTCGCCGATATCATACGGGTCGTTCATCGCTAGCCGGATGACGGGATGTCCGGCGCTTTCCAGCGCGCGCAGCTTGTTTTCGATGCCGGCGGGTTCTTGCGGCAAGCCCGCGCCAACGTACACGAAGACACGGTCGCTGCCGTAGTCTTGCGGAGTGCCGAGCGGCTCACCTTCGACCGGCAAGATGCCCTTGCCCATCTTGCCCGTAGACTCTGCGATCAACTGTTCGGCCCATGCGCCGAACGCGCGTACCGACGGATGTGTGACGATCGTCAGTTTATCGCGGCCCGCTGTTGCGAGTCCGCCGATAGCGGCGCCGAAGCGAACGCCGGGCGCATCTTTGGAAGCGACGGTTTTGTCGTTGGCGTGCAGCGCGCCGAGGCTGCGATCCAAAAGCAGATTGATGTTGTAGCCGGCCAGCGCCGCGGGCAGCATGCCGAAGAAGGAGAGCGCGGAGTAGCGGCCGCCGATATTCGGGTCGTTGAGAAAGCACGAACGAAAGCCTTGTGCCTTGGCTTCAGCTTCGAGTTGCGTTCCTTCATCGGTTATTGCAACAAAGTGCCGTCCGCATTTACCCGAACCGAGCAACTTGGTGACGCGTTCGCAGAAATACCGGTAGAACGCATCGGGTTCGGTCGTCGTGCCGCTCTTGCTGGCGACGATGAAAAGCGTCGAGCCCAGATCGATCGCGGTTTCAAGCGCGCGGATCTGCTCGGGATCGGTTGAGTCCAACACGTGCAGGGTCGGATAGCCTTCGATTTTGCCGAAGGTTTCGCGCAGAATGTCGGGCGCCAGTGAGCTGCCGCCCATGCCCAGCACCACGACGTCGGTGAATTCCGCCGCAACTTCCTTCGCGAAGCTTTGAAGATTCGAGACGCTTTCGATCATGTGTTCCGGCACGTCGAGCCAGCCCAAGGCGTGCTTGATGATCTCCGCGTGCTGCGGGTCGTTCGACCAGAGGCTCGGATCTTTCGCCCACAACTTCTTCAGGAAATCGCGATCGGCTAATGTCTTCAGCGCGTTCTCATACGCGTTCTGCCCACCGCCGAGCGCTAGCGCAACGCGCTCCGCTCCGGAGCTCAGCTGTTGCTGCTTGTAAACGATTGCGCCGAGCAACCCGGCAAAAGAATCGCTAAACGCGCTCACGCCTTCGACTTGTAGTTGATAGGTGACGTCGAAGAGCGAGATGCCGCTGTCGGCGAGACGTTTAAACGTGTTGCGAGCGTCGTCGACGTCTTGCAGAATCGTGTCCGGCACGACTTTGCCGTGATCGAGCAACGCGTCGAGCGTTTGCGGAGGCATCGTATTGACCGTATTGCGCGCCACTACCGGTTCCACGTACATGAGGTCGGGATACGTTGGGTTTTTCGTGGAGGTCGAAGCCCACAGCGGACGCTGCTCCGATCCGCCTTTGGCTTTGAGCGGCGCCCATTCTTCGGATTCGAAGATCTCCAGATATTTTTGATAGGTGAGCTTCAGGTTGGCGATGCCGGTCTTGCCGAGCAGGCTTTCGAGTTGGGTTTCGCCCTTGTCGATGCGCGCTTGCAAGAGCTTATCTACCAGCGTATCGATCCGGCTGACGAAGACGCTGTTTACCGAAGTCTGATGGTCGATCGGCAGACCTTTCTTGACGCGCCGTTGCAATCCGCGCACGTACGCGCGTGCCGTTTTTTCGTACATCTCGATCGCGAAGATCAGTGTGACGTTGATGTTGATGCCTTCGGCGACGCACTCTTCGATCGCGGCGACCCCTTCGTTGGTTCCCGGGATCTTGACCATGAGGTTCGGCCGATCGATCCGCTTCCAGAGCTCCTTGGCCATCGCGACGGTGGCTTTGGTGTCGTGGGCGATCAGCGGCGAGACTTCGATGCTGACGAAGCCGTCGTTGCCACCCGAGCTGTCGTAGACGGGCCGGAAGAGATCGCAGGCGTCGCATATGTCGGCGACCGCCAAATCCCAGAACAGCGCGCTGGCGTCGCGCTCCTTGCCGATCAGCGAACGGAGCTGTTCGTCGTAATCGTTGCCGCTGCCGATCGCTTTTTCGAAAATCGTCGGGTTGGAGGTCATGCCGCGCAAGCCTTTGTCGATGAGGCCTTGCAGTTCACCGGAGGCGAACATGCCGCGCCGCAGATTGTCGAGCCAGACGCTTTGGCCGGCCGCCAGCAATTGGTCCAGTTGATTGCTCATCGAATGTCCTAACCTCGTACCGGAGAAAACGTTTGCGACGCGACGTCTGCGATGTGCTCGGGCGTGAACCCAAACTCTGCGGCGATATCGGCGGCCGGCGCCGACGTGCCGAAATGGTCGATACCGAACGCGAACCCGCGCGTGCCGATCCAGCGCTCCCAGCCGAATGTCGCCGCGGCTTCAATGGACATGCGGGCGGTGACGTCGGGCGGCAATACCTCGTCGCGATAGGATTGCGGCTGAGCTTCAAAGAGCTCCCAGCACGGCATGGACACGACTCGTGTTTGCGTTCCGCGATCGGCGAGAATCTTTGCGGCTTGCACGGCGAGCGAGACTTCGGAGCCGGTGGCAATCAAAATCAAATCCGGCGTCCGTTCGGTTTCGGTGAGAGTATATGCACCGCGCGCAACGTCGGCGTTGCGATCGCCGAGATAGGGGAGCTTCTGGCGGCTGAGGATCAGCGCCCAGGGTCCCTCACTTGCGGCGATCATCACTTTCCAGGCCGCCAGCGTTTCGAGCGCGTCGGCCGGCCGGATCATCTTGAGATTGGGAGTCGCGCGCATGTGCGCGAGGTGCTCGATCGGCTGGTGCGTCGGGCCGTCTTCGCCCAAAAACACTGAGTCGTGCGTGAAGACGTAGTAACAGCGAATCGAATTGAGGGCCGCGAGCCGCACTGCGCCTTTCATGTAATCTAAGAAGTTCAAGAAGGTCGCACCGAACGGAAGAAGCCCACCATGCAGCGCAATGCCGTTGTTGATGGCTCCCATCGCATGCTCGCGCACGCCGTAATGAATGTTGCGTCCGGCGTACTGGCCGGGTTGAAAATCGCCGCAGCCTTTGAGATAAGTTTTCGTCGACGGGTCCAAGTCGGCAGAACCGCCCACCAGTTCCGGGAGGGTTGCCGCGATCGCGTTCATCACCAGGCCGCCCGTATCGCGCGTCGCGACGTTGTCGCCGTTTTGCCTGTCGATCGTCGGCCAGGGAATTTGCTGCGGCGCTTCGTTGCGCAGCGTCCGCGCGAGCTGTGCGGCCAGGTCGCCGTTGGCCGATTTCCATTCGTCGAAGGTGCGCTGCCATTGAGCTTGCAGCTCGCCTCCGCGCGCGCCGACCTCGCGATAAAACTTCAAAACGTCCTCGGGAACGTAAAAATCGGGTTCGAGCGGCCAGCCGAGATTCTCTTTGGTGCGCTTGACGTCGTCGGGACCCAGCGGCTCGCCGTGAGACTTGAACGAATCTTGTTTGGGCGAACCATAACCGATGTGCGTGCGCACGACGATCATCGAGGGTTTGCCGGTGACGCTTTTTGCTTCGTCAATCGCGCGGTCTATTGTGGCGACATCGTTGCCTTCGTCGAGGTCGATGTATTGTGTGTGCCAATCGTAAGCTTCGAACCGTTTGGCGACGTCCTCGGTAAAGCACACGTCGGTGGCGGCGGCTAGAGAAACTTTGTTGTCGTCGTAGAGCGCGATCAACTTTCCGAGCTGCAGATGTCCCGCCATGGATGCAGCTTCGGAGGCGACGCCTTCCATCATGTCGCCATCGCTGCACATGACGTAGGTGAAGTGATCGATAATATGCTGATCGCGGTTGTACATGGCGCCCATATGCGCTTCGGCGATTGCAAAGCCGGCGGAGTTTCCGAACCCTTGCCCTAACGGGCCGGTCGTTGCCTCAACGCCGGGAGTGTGGTGCACCTCGGGATGACCCGGCGTCTTGCTGCCGAGCTGCCGGAACCGTTTGAGTTCATCGAGTGAAAGGTCGTAGCCGGTGAGATAGAGCAGCGAGTAGAGCAGCATCGAGCCGTGGCCGGCGCTCAAAATAAAACGGTCGCGGTTCAGCCAGGCCGGGTCCTTCGGATTGAAACGCAAGTGTTTGGTCCACAGAGTGAACGCTGTGGCGGCTGCGCCCAAAGGCATGCCGGGGTGCCCCGAATTGGCTTTCTGCACCGCGTCGACCGATAGAAAACGGATCGCGTTGATACGCTGCTCATCCTGGGGCGTGTTGGGCACTTCGCTCCCTTTGTACCCGTCCGGCCCCCCACCTTCGCGGGAGTGGCGAAAGCAGGCGACGTAAGCGAGGCCGATGGATGCAACCGAACTGCAGGGCGAAATCGAGGCGCTCGCGGCCCAGCCCGAACGCATACGGGGGCGAGCCGGGAAGCCCGTCGACGCGGTGATCGAAGCGCTCGATCGGGGCGAGTTGCGCGTCTGCGAACCGGTTGGCGAAGACTGGGTGACGCACGCGTGGATCAAACGGGCGATTCTTTTGTATTTTCAGCGGCGCAAGAGCGAATGGATCGGCTCGCGTTTCGGTCCGCAGAATTACGACAAAGTTCCGCTCAAGAGCAACTTCAAAAAAATCGGCGTGCGCTGCGTGCCGCCGGCCGTTGCACGCTACGGGAGTTTTCTCGGACGCGACGTCATCTTGATGCCGAGCTTCGTCAATATCGGCGCGTATGTAGATGAAGGAACGATGGTCGACACGTGGGCTACCGTCGGTTCGTGCGCGCAGATTGGCAAGAACGTGCATCTCTCGGGCGGAGTCGGAATCGGCGGCGTGCTCGAACCGCCGCAAGCTCAGCCGGTGATCGTGGAAGACGGCGCATTCGTCGGCTCGCGCTGCATCATCGTGGAAGGCGTTCGCGTGGAACGCGAAGCCGTGCTTGGCGCGGGCGTGGTGATCACGGCGAGCACGCCGGTTATCGACGTGCGCGGCAGCGGACCGGTTACGATCAAAGGGCGCGTACCGTCGCGCGCCGTCGTCATTCCAGGTTCGGTTCCCAAAGATTTCCCGGCCGGCACGTTCGGCGTGCCATGTGCGCTGATCATCGGAACACGCAACCAATCCACCGATCGCAAGACATCGCTGGAGTCGGCACTTCGCGAATATGAAGTTGCGGTATGAAAATCGGGATTCTGGGGAGCGGTGACGTCGGCAAGGCGCTGGCGCGCGGTTTCGTATCGCGTAATCACGACGTCATGATAAGTTCGCGCGAACCCGAGAAGCTCAAAGAGTTTGTCGTCGAGCAAAATGGACATGCGCGGGGCGGCACGTTCGAAGAAGCGGCGAAGTTCGGCGAGCTCGTGGTGATCGCGACACTGTTTTCCGGAACGAAGCACGCGATCGACTTGGCTGGGCCCGCGAATTTTGCCGGCAAACCCGTCATCGACTGCACCAACCCGCTGCGTTTTCCCGAAGGGAAGCTACCCGAGCTTTCGCTCGGGTTCGATAACTCGGCGGGTGAAGAAGTTCAGCGGTGGCTGCCTGGCGCCAACGTCGTCAAAGCATTCAATATCATCGGCAACCAGTTTATGGTCGATCCGAACCTTCCGGGCGGCCCTCCGACGATGTTCATCGCCGGCAACGACGACGGCGCCAAAAAAACTGTCACGAAGCTCGTCGAATCACTCGGCTGGCAAAACTCGGTCACCGATCTCGGCGGCATCGAAGAGGCGCGCTATCTCGAACCGATGTGCATCGTTTGGGTGCATTATGGCATCCGCACCGGTTCCTGGGATCACGCTTTCAAAATGCTGCGAAAGTAAGTTGGCTCGGCCAAACCTCTGGAGCCTTTGGAAACGGCGGTTCCTGTGGGGCCTGCTTATCCTGACATTATGCGCGCTAACGTTCGTAGCGCAGTCCGTCTACGATCGATGGCGCGTTCGAACAGGACCTGCCGCCTGGTATGCCCTGGACTACATCGTCAAGAGACGGCCCGGGGCGCGAGACCTTACCATCCTCGCTGGACCATTTGACACGCAGCGGCAATGTGAAGCCCACTTGCAGGGTTTTAGTGGATTTGTCGCTTGCAAGTACATGTTGATTGGCGACGCTGAAAAGATGCCGAAGCTTTAAACTACTCGGCGGAGGCAACGGGTTGGTTTGTGTGTTCCGGCCCAATCCATACCGTTTGAATGTTGACGAATTCGTGAATGCCGAATTCCGATAACTCGCGGCCATAGCCGCTGCGCTTTACTCCGCCGAACGGCAAGCGCGGATCGCTTGCCACCATGCCGTTGATGAAGACCAAGCCCGATTCGATTTCGGCGGCCATGCGCATTGCGCGATCGACGTCGCGCGTCCAAATGTTGGCGCCGAGGCCGAATGTTGAGTCGTTCGCGAGTTCGATCGCATGCGCGGCGTCGCGGGCCCGTGTCACCGCAGCGGCCGGGCCGAACGTCTCTTGACCGAACATGGGCATGCCTGCGTGCACATCGGCGACGATCGTAGGTTCGAAGAAGAAGCCGGGCCGGTCGACCGACTTGCCGCCGGTGACGATGCGTCCGCCGCCGCGCACCGTGCCGGTGATCTGGCGCGCGACCGCATCGCGCAGATCGCTGCGCGCGCACGGTCCGAGCTGCGTTTGCGGATCCATCGGATCGCCGACGCGCTGCCGGGCAGCAGCCTCGGCGAACGACTGAACGAAACGATCGTACAGGCCGTCCTCGACGATAAAACGCTTGGCTGCGATGCAGCTCTGCCCATTGTTTTGAAAGCGCGCCTTCACCGCGAATTCAACGGCCAGATCGACGTCGGCATCGCCCAAAACGATGAATGGATCGGAGCCGCCCAGTTCGAGCACGCATTTTTTGAGCGCGTTTCCTGCGGCTGAAGCCACCGCGACACCGGCGCGCTCGCTCCCCGTTAGCGTGACGCCGGCGATTCGCTCATCGGCTATTCGCGCGTCCGCAGCTTCGTTCTCGATGAGGAGCGTTGTAAACAATCCCTTCGGAGCGCCCGCGTCTGCGAAAAGCTTTTCGATCTCGAGCGCGCACCGCGTCGTACTGTCGGCGTGCTTGAGCACGATCGCGTTTCCGGCCGCCAATGCCGGGGCGGCGGCGCGGAAGACTTGCCAGTATGGAAAGTTCCACGGCATGATCGCAAAAATGACGCCTAGCGGACGGAATGCAACGGCGCTTTGTGCGGCGTTGCTTTGGACGAGGCGATCGGCAAGTAGCGCTTCTCCGTGATGCGCAAAATACTCGCAGCACCACGCGCATTTCTCGACCTCAGCGAGGGCTTGGGCGATCGGTTTTCCCATTTCGCGCACGGCAGTTTCAGCCAGCGTCTGACGTTGAGCGCGCAGCTTTTCCGCCAGCGCGTGGAGGAGTTGCGCGCGCCCGGCCGCCGGCTTGCGGCGCCACGTGCGATACGCTGCAACGGCCGCATCCAAGCGAACGTCAATCTCGCTCTGGGTCATGTAGTCGAATCGTTCCAACGTCTTTCCCGTCGAGGGATCGACCGTCAGAATCTCAGATGGCATGGTCCGACCACGGGCCGGCCGGGCCCGCGTAGATTTGGATGAGCTGATCCGGGCGCAGGTAGGTCCGCGCAACGCGTTGAATATCGGCGGGCGTGATGTTCGCATAGCGCAATTGCAGCGTGGAAAAATAATCGTTCGGCAGCCCGTTTTGCGCGAGCTCGAGAATCTCCGAGAGTTGCCCCCTGGCCGACGCCTCCGACAACAGTGCCGATGAAATCAAGCGCAGTTTGGCGCTGGCGAGCTCGCTCTCACTGACGGGCTGCGTTCGCAGCCGATCTAATTGTTCGCGGACGATCGCGATGGACGGTGCAACGTTGCCGGGAGAAGCGTTGAGATCGATCTCCAAATCGCCGCGATCTTTATCGCTCTTCATCTCGCTGGACACGTTGTAGACGAGTCCCCGTTTCTGGCGAAGTTCTTGCCACAGGCGCGATTCGAAATAGCCCGAGCCGCCGATGATTTCGGCGAGCAGTGTGAACGCGTCGTAGTCGGGACTCGTTCGGGACACGGCAGGCTGCCCCAGTTGAATGAACACTTGGTTGGCGTCGGTCCCGATGTAGTCGTGTCCGGGATGCGCGGCCGGCAACGGGGGTAGCGTGACCGGCGGCTTCGGCCCGGCGTTGGCCCAGGAGCCGAACGCTGCTTCGACCGCTCGCCGCGCGCGGGCCGGCGTCACGTCGCCGACGATTGCGATCGTCGTCAGATCGGGGCGCCAATAGCGCTGCGCATACGCCAGCAGATCGCTGCGTGTGATAGCCGCCAGCGTTAGCGGCGACGCGAAGCGCAGCGAGGGATCGTCCGGCGCGAGCAGGCTCTGGAGGTAGGCGCGCGTCACCATGTTTCCGGAAACGTTGTCTTCCATCTGCACGGTATTGGCAAGTTGTCCACGCTCTAACGCCAGCCATCGCTCGGGGAAAGCCGGATGCTCTTCGCCGTCGGCGAGCAAGCCCAGCAGCGTTTCGAAATCTTGCGCGTAGCCTTGCGCCGAAAACGTTTGCCCGAGGTCGATCGAGGCGCCGATGTCATCGGTGATTTTGCGCAGTTGCTTAAAATTGTAATGGTCGCTACCGAACGGCGCGACCACCGATGCCAGCCGCGAAATGCCTTCTTGCCCCGCCGGCGCAAAAGCCGGCGACGAGTCGATTTCGCCACGCATGTAGATGGTGCGGCGGTCATGTTTCTCTTGCACGATCACTGTCAGCCCATTGGCCAGCGTAAACCGCACCGGCGCGAGTTTGCTGTGAGCCGTGCTGGGCTGCTGTAGCTGCGCGCGGATTGCAGGTGGCTCGACGATCGGACCGCTCGGCGTGCGCCCGCTGAAATTATCGGAGTTGATCGCGTCGGTTTTCTGCGAAGATTTCGTGGCCGGTTTTTCGTTGGGCGTCAGGTGCCCGACCACCGTCGGTTTCGCCAAATACATTTTTGCCGCGTTCAGCAAGTCCGCCGGCGTCAGCGCGGCCAAGCGCATATCTTCGTCGCGATTGCGCTCGCCAACGATACCATACGTGTAGCCGGACAAGTCGCCGTAGCCGCCGATCGAGTCGGCCGTAAAAGCGCGCTCGGCAATTGTCGCGCGCTTGGCTGCCGAGACGAGTTCGGGGTTGAAACCGGTTTGCAGAACTCGGTCCATGACGCTTTGGAAGACCTGCTGCGCTTCGGCGCCACTGTGCCCGCCGTTCATGATCACGAAGATGTGCATCAGCCCGCCGCGCAGCTGCGTATCGGCGTTCGCATACAGCTCGAGCGCGATGTTCGATTCGACCAGCGCCTGATAAAACGGTCCGCGTTCGTTCGGAATCAACGTCGAAAGCGTACTGATCGCCGGCTCGCCTGACTCCGTATCGCCCGGCACGGCATACGCGAGATCGACGACCTCGAATGGAAATGGAAATTCAGCCTCAACCGCTTGTCCTTGTGCGGCGTGCGGGCGTGCTGCGAGGCGCGACGGGGTAGCTCGCGCGGGAATTCCGCCGAAGTATTTTCTTGCAAGCGCGAATATCGTATTGTGGTTGACGTCGCCCGCGACAACGAGCGCGGCGTTTCCGGGCGCGTACCACTCTTCGTAGTAGCGGCGAATGTCCGCGGCGCTCGCTCGCGCAACGTCGACGCGCAGCCCGGCCGGCGTCCGCCCTGCCGGCGACCCTGGGTATGCGGCGGCGCGCACGCGCGAGAGCAGGTTATAGAAAGGCGAGCTGTCGTCGCCGTCGAGTTCGTTGAGCACCGCGCGTCGTTCGATTGCCCATTCCTTGGGCGCGATCGCAGCATGCTGCATCCGGTCGGCTTCGATCTGCAAAGCGACGCCGACGCGATCCGCCGGCATGTCGAAGACGAACTGCGTGTAGTCGTAATCCGTCTGCCCGTTCATTTGAGCGCCTAGCCGCGCGACGATATCGTCTAACCCGCCTGCGGAGGTCGAATTGCTGCCGCGAAACATCATATGTTCGAGCGCGTGCGCCAGCCCGGTTTTTCCGGCCGTTTCGTCGAGCGAGCCGAACCGATACCAGACGCCGGTATGGGCGACCGGGGCGGCATGATCCTCAACGACGATCACTCGGAGTCCGTTGGCAAGTTTCGTCTGGTAGATTCCGCTGTCGCCGATTCCAGCGCGCGCGCTTTGCGCTTGCGCCACGCCGGGACCTGCCAGCGCGATCGCCAGTAGGAAAGCCGAGGCAAATTTCATTAGGCTGTAGCCGGCGCGAGTAGCGTTTGCACGGTCGACGCCAGGTCGCTTACGTCCACGCCCGCCCGTTCCGCCAGACGCAAGAGAATCTGATCCTGCAGCTGCTGATGGTAGAGCAGCCGCGAGATCGAATCGTGATCGGCTTCGGCGCGAATCTCGTCGTGCTGACTCTGTTGACGCTGCGCGACAGCAATGACGAAAATCAAAATCAGTTGCGCGATGTTCGAGCACGTCAGCAAGAAGATAAAGGGGAAAGGATCCCAATGCGTGGTTACGCCGACCAGAACCCAAACGAACTGAACGACGATTGCCAGCATAAGGGCGATGGGTGCGCCGGTCGCGTTTGCGATCTTGCGGCACGTTCGTTCGATTGGCGAAAGCTGCTCGTTGTGCATGGCGTTGACGTCATCGACGAGCGGATGATTCTCGACTTGCGCAGTCGTCACGGGTTGGTGTTCGGGTACTTTCACGGGCGTTCTCCTGGGTTTGAAGCTTCTAAATAATAGCGCGCGCTCTCTTCGACGGCAGCGTATGGAAGACACCCGATAAGTTCAGAACGGACGACCTGCGCGCCCGCTTGTCTTGCCATCTCCCGAATCGTTTCGACGATTCGGTAGAGCGGGGTGGCGCGGTAGTTTGTGACGTTCATCGAGATCTGCACGAGATCGTCCGCCAAGGGAAGCCCCAAGGCTTTAAGCGTGCGCAGGCCGCCGTCGCGCTCGCGCAGCTGCTTGGCGATGCGCTTCGCCAGCGCCAAGTCCCCCTTGGCTAGCTCGACGTTGAAAGCGATCAGAACGTCGCGCGCGCCCACGGCGATCGCGCCGGCGCTCGAGTGCTTGGGTATTTCGCCGAAATCGGGCCGCCAGTCGGGGAGCTCGAAGCGCGCGTCGAGACCCTCGAATTCGCCCTCGCGCACCTTCGCAAGATTCCGGCGCAGCGGCGTACTCGCGGCTTCGCCATATAAGAAGGAAGGAACGCGCAGCCGCTGCCAGATAGCGGCAGCCGTTTCGCGCGCGAGCCGGACGGCGTCTTCCATGGTGGCGTCGCGCAGGGGAATGAAGGGCAGCACGTCCAGGGCGCCGATTCGCGGATGCACGCCGCGATGCGTTCGCAGATCGATGCGCTCGACGGTCACGGCTGCCAGTTCGACCGCGGCGTCACGCAGAGCTTCATAACTTCCGACGACGGTGAAGACGCTGCGGTTGTGTACCGGGTCGCTCGTTTGATCCACCACGTGCGCGCCGGCAGCTTCGATCGCGGCGGCGCAGGCTGCGACGGTTTGCGGATCGCGCCCTTCAGAGATATTCGGGACGCACTCCAGCGATTTCACGCGAGCGCGGCTTCGATCGCCTGCGCGACGTCCGCGTAATTCTGCGGTGTGAACAGAGTGCGGTAACCCAGCTTGTTTGCCTCGGCGATGCGGCGCGCGGACGCCGTAACCGAACGTATTTCTCCCGAAAGTCCCAACTCGCCGAAAGCGGCTGCATCCGCCGGCAGCGGACGATTGCGGAAGGACGACGCGATCGCGAGCGCGATTCCCAAATCCGCCGCGGGCTCACTGACGCGCAGTCCGCCGGCAACCGACGCGTAGACGTCGTGAGAACCGAGCTGCAGCCCGACGCGTCGCTCCAGCACCGCGATGATCATCGCCAGCCGGGCTTGGTCGACGTTATTTGCCAGCCGCCGCGGCGTTCCGTAACTCGTTTCACCAACGAGCGCTTGAATTTCGATCAACACCGGGCGCGAACCGACGATACCCGCGACCACGCACGAGCCGCTCGGACGGCCGTGCCGGCCGGAGAGAAATAATTCAGACGGATTGCCGACCTCGTGCAAACCGTCGGCTTCCATGGTAAAGACGCAGATTTCGTCGATGCTGCCGAAGCGGTTCTTATAGGCACGCACGATCCGGTAGTCGCCGTTCATGTCGCCCTCAAAGTACAGCACGGTGTCGACCAGGTGTTCCAGCAAACGCGGCCCGGCGATGGCGCCGTCTTTGGTGACGTGGCCGACGACGAACGTCGCGCAATTCGTGCGCTTTGAAAACTCCATCGCAGCCTGCGCGCAATCGCGAATTTGCGTCACGCTGCCGGCGTACGATTCGGATTCGGGCAGCCAAACGGTTTGGATCGAATCGAGGATGAGCGTACGGGGCCCGATTTGTTCCGCCTGGTCTAATACTTCACGAAGATTCGTTTCCGGATAAACTAGAATGTCGCGGCCGGCGAGCGCCAGCCGTTCCGCGCGCAGCTGTACTTGCGCGGCCGATTCTTCGCCGCACACGTAAATCACCGGCCCGCGTTCGCGCGCGAGATTGGCGGCGATCTGCAGCAGAAGCGTCGATTTTCCGGCGCCGGGCGGGCCGCCGATCAGCGTCACGCTTCCCGGCACGATGCCGCCGCCGAGGACCGCATCGAATTCACGCAAGCCCGTCGAGGCGCGCGCCGTCGCACTGCGATCGACCTCGCTCAGCGGAATCGGGCCGCCTTTGGGAGCCGCGCGAGAATTCACGCGTGATTTGACCGCTGTTACCCGCATCGGCCGCTCGTCGAAAGAGTTCCAGGATTCGCATTGAGGGCAGCGGCCGAGCCAGCGCGGCGATTCGAAACCGCACGCCGAGCAGAAGTACACCGATCGCGCCTTGGCCACGTCTGCGCAGTTAGGCGCGAGGCGCGCTGCAGCCTCGCGCAAAAGAGAACGGCGTGCCCGCAGATCTGCAGATTGCCATCGACGGCCCGGCGGCCTCGGGAAAAACGACCGTCGCGCGTCTGCTCGCTCAGCGTCTGGGCGTCGTGTACGTCGATACCGGCGCGATGTACCGCGCCCTTGCGTTCGCGGCTTTGCAGACGCAAACCGACGTAGATAACGAAAGTGCGCTCGTCCGGCTCTTCGATCAGCAAATCCGCGTCAGCCTGGACGCGGAGGTGCAACTCGGGTTTCGGGTTTTTTGGAAGGATGCCGAACTCACGCAGGACGAGCTGGAATCTCCGGTCGTGACGGCCGTCGTTTCGATCGTCGCAGCCCATCCGCGCGTGCGCGAAGCCATGGTGCGCGAGCAGCGGCGCATCGCCGGCGAAGGCCCCGTCGTGATGGCGGGGCGCGACATCGGCACGGTCGTTCTGCCCGGCGCGCCTTGCAAGATTTTTCTCACCGCTTCAGTCGCGGCGCGCGTGCAGCGGCGGCGTGCCCAGCTCGAAAAAGCGGGCGTGGACGTCAGCGCGCACGAGTTGACCCAGGAGATCGAGGAACGCGACCGGCTCGACGAGACGCGAAAAATCTCGCCGCTCCGGAAAGCGCCCGGCGCGCACGTGATCGATTCGAGCAAGCTCACGGCCGAACAAGTCGTCGACGAGATCTGCAGCATAGTCGGATGATCGATTGGCTTTACGACGCAGCCAAACTCTCGCTGGGCGTCATTTTCAAACTGTGGCGCATGCGCGTCTTCGGAGCCGGCAACGTCCCCGCAACGGGTCCGCTGATCGTTGCATGTAACCACATATCGTATTTCGACCCGCCGCTGCTCGGAACCGCATGTCCTCGCCGCATCCGTTATATGGCTAAGAGCTCGCTCTTTAAGATTCCGATTCTTGGGCCGCTCATTCGAGGTTTCGGCGCCTACCCGGTCGATCGCACCGGAACGCCCATGGCGGCCGTGCGCCGGTCGGTCGAAGTGCTGCGCCGCGGTGAGGTCATCGGCATCTTTCCGGAAGGCACCCGGAATCTCGATGGAACCGTGCAAGCCCGCGAAGGCGTTGCGCTCCTGGCTTCCCTGGGCAAGGCCCCGGTCGTCCCGGCCGCCGTCGTGGGAACCGCCCGGGCCGGCCGTTTCCGGCAATTCAAGGTTGTTTTCGGCCCTGCGCTGAGGCTGCCGCCCGGCCGGAAAGCGACTCGGGAAGAGTTGGCGAACTTCACGGACCAGGTGATGCAGGCGATTCGAAAGCTCCCGGAGACCGCCGGTGGAGATTAAAAAGGCGAAGGTGCAAGGCTTCTGCTTCGGTGTCGCCATTACGCTGAAGAAGGCCGAAGAGGCGATCGACGCCCGCGAACAGGTGACGACGCTGGGACACGTCGTGCACAATCCACAGATGGTCGAATCGCTCGAGCAGCGCGGCATGCGGAATGCCACATCCGTGGACGAAGTCGACACCGGCGCGCTTTTCGTGCGCGCGCACGGCTTGCCGGTCGAAGTGTACGAGAAAGCAAAAGAAAAAGGCCTGGAGATCATCGACGCGACTTGCCCGATGGTCACCAAGATTCACGTGCAAGCCGAGAAGTTGAAAGCCGACGGCTACAAGATCATCGTGGTCGGCGATCCCAACCATCCCGAAGTGAAGGGCACACTCAGCCACGTTCCCGGCGCGTGGTGCATAGAAACGATCGAAGACGTCGAGAAACTTCCGCGCGGTTCGCGCGTCGGCGTCGTGGTTCAGTCAACGTATTCGCGCGAGCGGTTCACGGACATCGTGCGCGCGCTGATTGCCAAATACTACGAAGTGCGCGCGGTCAATACGATCTGCACCGACACGAACAATCGCCAAAGCGAAGCGCTGGAACTTTCAAAAGAAGTTGAAGTGATGGTCGTGGT
>PLLF01000105.1 GCA_003140855.1 Vulcanimicrobiota bacterium | reverse complement strand
ATGAGAACGAGTTGGGAACGTTCAGTTGTGTGCAGGACCCGCCGGAAGTCGGAATTGCGGCGTGCGAGCTGTTGCACGTCGGACGCATATGGTTCGTTCGCTATGTTTGTCTTCATCGGGTAAATGTTACGCTACCTTTGTGAAGTTGAAAAGAATTTCGGCGCCGCAGCCACTCGCTTGCATCCCTGGTGTTCTCTGAGTGATCCTCCATTTGGGAACTTTTATCGGTCGTCGTCGACGGGATGCTCCCCCTGGAGCGGTTCAAAGTACGTTTTCGTATATTTACGCGCAGCTTCTTGGAACGCGCGTTCGCTCGATAACGGCGTAATCGGCGTCTGCGAGTAATTCAGTGGCATCCGATTACCGTCGGAAGTCGGCGGAACGGACCCAGCTAAGCGAAAAGCCCTGTAAAATCAGGGCTTTTCTTCTTCGTATATCTGGCGACGCTGACGGGACTCGAACCCGTGGCCTCCGCCGTGACAGAACGCGTATGGAAACCGCTGCAACCCGTTTTATAAGGAAAGAGGCCGGTGCTTTACGCTGGTTGCCGTTGGTCTGAGGGGAAAATTGAGGGGAAAGTTTAGTGCGCAAAAGCGAGGCGGGCAGAATACCCTTGCCACAACGATCAGCCGACCGTGTGCGCCACACGTCGTCGAGGCCCTGTCATCGCGTTATGCAGGGCGGCGAGTCGCTGCGACGCAAGAGTACTATCATGGTATTCTACAGCGTATGGAAGTGGGGCTGGATAGCTGCCAAACTGCTAGCAGCTTCCATGGCCTCCTAGCGCGTGCGCAGGCGACCGTTCCTTCTCGGCGCAGCATCTGCCGTCGCGGCCGTGCCCTTCCTTGGCCGTGAGGGCTCCGCAGCGGGATTAGCGGACCTTGCGCGCCCGAGCGATGTCGGCAAAATCTTCGGCGCACATCTGAATAGCATTACGAATTATCCCGATGCGGCGGTTTTCAGGCTTTTGAAAGCAACGGCTGCATCCACAAACGCGACGCCGCAGCAAATTGAAGTCGCATGGGCATTGCTCGGCACGTATGCGTGGGTTCCTGACGTGCCGACACCGATTCCGCCGTCATCGCCGCTGTCATTTCCGTCAGATCACGGCGAGCATTTTAATACAATGATCGAGTGGCGCTATTTCACCTTGAGCTTGCCGCTCGCCAATGGCGGGCTGGTTTCCGTGATCGCAAATTTCTTCCGCAAGGCGCTGGTGTCCTCAGCAACGTTACCGTCTGTCTCACCGCTGGCACGGCAAATCTATAGTACCAGCATCGGTATGACGGTCGAGATGCCCGGCATGGCCGGCGTGCATTATGCGTGGCCGACCACCAGTTTTGCCGGTGCGGATGCCGCGGTCGAGGTGAGCAACGCGCCATTTCGGATGATGCTCGGCAAGAACTCAATTCTCGGTCGCACGGATGTCTTTCCGTTGCACATCCACGTCGAAGATGCGGGCGACTCCAGTGTCGGGCGGCCGCCGCTCCTCGTCGACGTGAATTGTGATGCGACGAACCCGTTCTTCTATCAGGGCGTGAACGGCTACGTTGGCCCGCAGGTGAAACCGGGCGAGACTCCCTCGGTCGGATGGTACTACTATTCGTGGCCGCAACAGAAGACGACCGGAACGGTCAAGATTGCCGACGCACAATATTCCGTAAACAACGGCGTGTGTTGGATGGATCACCAATGGGGCGGAAATGGGCCGCCGCCGGGTGGTCCCGCGTATTCGTGGAGCGGCTGGTGCTGGTTTGAATTCCAATTCGATGGCAACCGTTCGCTGACGCTGTCGAATCCGCACGGGCCGATTGTCGGCGGCGTTTTGCCGCCGAACAATCCGGGCTTCGGAACCTTTGTCGATAGCGGAACCTCCACCCTTGTCGGTGCGGTCTTACAAGTCGGCGCCTACGTGCAGAGTGTGAACACCGGCGGTCGCTATCCGTCGGACTGGACCATCGAAGTTACCGGAACAGGCGTGCACTTGTTCGTCAAGGCGGTGGTACACGTTGAGCCGCAAACGCTGTGGATGGGAACGCTCGCGGAATATTCGGAGGCTAACGCAAGCGTTACGGCTGTGGGCACTATCAACGGGCGTACCGTGAGCTTGAGCGGTGTCGGCTATTGCGAAGGCGTCGGCTTTGAAGATCCTGCGAAGCGCGTGACGCGTAACGTCGCGTTTTTGCAAGCAAACCTCACTTCCTAGGGTCGTATTCGAATCCCGTTGGAGCTACCAATAAGAAAAGCCCCGATAAAATGTCGGGGCTTCCTATAATCTGGCGACGCTGAAGGGGCTCGAACCTCGACCTCCGCCGTGACAGAACGCCGGCCGGCGTTGCTTCGGTGCAGCAAGCGCAGGAGTATGGCTGGAAACCGTTTACGATTATCTAGTTCGAGCGGCGCTCTAGTATTACATAGGAAACTGCCGGGTGATTTGGTGGCGCTCCAGATCTTTCGGCGCGGACGTTCCTAAAGAGAAGATGATCAGGCTGCCGTCGGGACCTTTCCGCCAGGGAAGGTCGAACGTTCGGCGATCCGTGGCTTTCACGTACACCACCTGCATCCGGACGGTCAATATATCGAACTTCCCGTGGAGCACGCCGAACGTAATTGGCGGCAGTTGGTGAGCGTCGCCATTTATCGCTATCGTGAAGTTACGATTGCCGTGGCCGCTTGCAGCAAAGAGATCGATGGCATTCCGTAAGAGTTCCGGCGGGGAAGTGTCGAGGGTGTGATACTCATCCCTCCATCCCGCGTATCCGGCATGCGTATCGGTGCGCGTATGGATGGTCTTGGCAAATCGCGTGCCGTATGCCGATACCGCAACGCCGACGAGCCTCACTTCGGTCGCGCCGATGTTCTTCAACTCGCAGTCAAGCGCCACGAATTCTTGTCCGGATGCCGTGAGCGTGTGCGTCACAGAGATATTGGGCTCGAGGAGCGCAGGTGCAAGCGCCGGCTTTATGCGCTCCTGGTAAACAAAGACGTATAAGCCCCAAGCCGCAGCGACGATTAGTGCGGCAATTTCAATCGCGATCCGCCAGTGCTCGATGCGAGAGAGGCGGGTCTCGATGCGATAATCCACGCCGCCTTCGTGCTGCGGCACAGCGTCAGGGTTCTCGTTCATGCGCAAAAATCCAAGGAGAGGGAGAGATTCGAACTCTCGGAAGGCTCATTACCTTCAGAGGTTTTCAAGTGCGTTTAGCTCCATGATACCTGGTTTCGGCCTGTATCCCTGTATCGCGGAGTCTTCTTTTAAGCACGGAAGCGAACTCATGGAGTGCTGTCGGTGCCGTCACATATCACCACGTGTTGCACGGTTGGGTAGCAAATTGCGTTGCAAATCTAGGATCCCTGGACTGGCCTAACGTCGATGCGTGCCAAGTCGTCGTAAGGCGCATGTGAAAGGGGCTCGAACCCTCGACCTCCGCCGTGTTCGGGCGGAGTGAAACGAACACGNNGGGGAAATGCGAGGGGAAATTCTCGTGCGCAGTTAGCTATAGCGATGTAACGCTCACGGCCACTCCGAATCGACTACCTTACTTCCTTAAGGCCCGTTCGAGCGCTTTCGGGTCACGTCCAATCGCAAACAATAGCACGCGCGCGGGCTCCGACGGCTGCTTACGCCCCTGCTCCCACTCCTGAAGCGTTCTTAGCGATAACAAATATCTCGTCGCAAAATCCTCTTGTGTAAGTCCGATGCTTTCGCGAATCTTTCGCACGTTTACGGTAGGGACGGCACGCGTATTCGGTCCGAAGGTGAAGTCTCCATAGCCTTCGTCTTCTTTCCAAGCTTGAATCTGCTTCTCGGTCGCGGCACGCATCCGTGAACGGTCTACGCGGCCGCGCTTTAGTTCATTCGTCCTGCTTCGGATAGTACTCACGATATTTACGCCTTTCCTGATTTGAGGATGGCCACGCGGCGATGATGCGGCGGCGGCTGCCGCGCGGTGTCCAGACAACGGTTACAAGCAGATTTTCGGCTTCGCCAATTGCGACATAACGTGGCTCACGATAATCATGACGCTGGTCTTCGTCCTCAACATAATTTCCATCAAATATGCGCGATGCGAATTCAAAATCGAATCCGCGTTCCTGGAATGTGCGTTCGCTCTTAGGCTCATCCCATTCAAAACCACTGAAATCGTCACTCACACTGCTTTCCGCATTATACTACGCCGTCGGCGTACCCGTCAATGGCGTAGTAACCTCCGCCGTGTCGGGCGGAGTGAAACGAACACGATGTGCTCTCGTTCTGCGAACACGCCGGGGGAAATGCGAGGGGAAATTCT
>PLLF01000014.1 GCA_003140855.1 Vulcanimicrobiota bacterium | reverse complement strand
TCGGCGAACGCATAGGTGCTGATCTGCACGGTCTCTGCCGTATCGTTACACAGCTCGATATCGTAATAGCCGGCCGGCGGGTCCACCTTTTTGCCTTCCGGCTTTCCGCTAAGGACGAACAGTTTTTCGTGCACGCGTATGCCGTTTGAGAGCCGGAAGATATGTTCTTGATGTTCGGCATGGACTCGAAACGTGCCCGGCATGGCCGATAATGGTATGCCGGTGCGATCGTCCCAGTGGTTGAGCAAAACCGTGCCCAACATTTCGAGGCCGATGTCGGTGGAATAAAACTTCTCAATCGCCCCGGTCGCCTTGATGACCATCGCGGCTTTGGGCGAGCCGAGCGTACTGCCGGCAGCGACTTCGGTATCGGAGATTTCGTAATGAGCGATTCTCTCGCCCGCGCCGGTCACGTTCGTAATCGTTTGCATGCTTAGGGGTACGTCTCCTGAGTACTTGATCCCATGGTTGAGAGGCCCTTACCCCGGTTTCTGCGGCTGCCCGAAGCGAGCCTACACTTGCTCGCTACAGGTCGTCCCGGCAATGAGGCCCGAAGTCACAGTAGCATGCACAATTCCGTGAACCGCACCTGGTTTATTATTACCGCCGTTCTGATCATAGCCGGAGTCGCTGCCTATTTCATCGGCAGCGGCGTCGAACGCGCCGCACGTTTTCAGCAATTCACCACCGCCGAGTCACAACTGCAGACCGCCCGGTCGCAGATTGCTGCTCTACACTCTGTTAATCATCTGCTCAGCGCGAGCGTTTGGACGTATCGCGCCACGGTTGCCCTCGACAATCGGAACTTCGGGGTCGCCAATGACGCTGCCGCCAACGTCGTTACCAATTTGAACGGTGTCGATGGCACGACCGTTGGACAAGACGGCAAAGAGTTGAGGGCTTTGCAGATCGAGGCCGCAAGCGTGAGGATCTCGGTGGCTAAAAACCCGGAGTCCCAGCGAACCCAGCTTCTTCAACTCGCTGCCGGAATCAACGCAATTATAGCGCGATAGCCGGCGCCTTTATGCCGGGACGCCGCTTAGAAGTTGCCCCTTAAACTCCGATAATTTAATTCCGAGCTGCTCCAGCTCCGATTCGTCCATGAGCTCTGTAGCCTCTTTGAACATCACGTGTTCTTCCTCGTGCACGTGATGTTTCACCAACTCGCTCAACACTTCCAGTTTGGCATCGTAGGTCTCGTCCGCGGCGTCTGTGTTTTCCAACTTTTGCAGCATGCTTTTTACGTTGGCATGCTCTTCGTACGCCTCAAGGACCTCCTGGGTCGCGTCATCGTCTTCCTTGGATTTCGCTTTTTGTTTGAGCGCGGGATAGAAAATCGTTTCTTCCATTTTCGAGTGGACCGTGAGCTCTTTGTCAATTTTTCGAAACAGCTCTTGCCGCTGGGCGTGAGCCGACTCGCTGAGATCTTGGACTTGTTTCAGGAGAGCCTCGACGGCTCTATGGTCCGTTTTGAGTAAGGTGATTGCGTCCATTACCGGTCCTTTTTCATCTTCTCGTGTGTCTTCGAACCATACCCGATTCGATATCGTGCAAACCGACGGCAAGCAACCGAAAGCGAGCAACCGAAGGCATGCTTCGGGCGAAATGAACGACGTACATATAAACCGGGTAAAGGCAGTAGGGGAGAATCTTGGACATGAACACGAGCGATTTTCTATTGGAGCGGCTTGTCGAGTGGGGCTTTAAGCGCGTCTACGCTTACCCGGGCGACGGCATCAACGGCATTCTGGGCGCCTTCGACCGGATTGGAGATAAACTCGAGTTCATTCAAGTCCGCCACGAAGAGATGGCGGCGTTCATGGCGTGCGCGCATGCAAAGTTCACGGGCGAAGTCGGACTGTGTCTGGCAACATCCGGCCCGGGCGCGATACACTTGCTCAACGGTAGTTACGACGCAAAAATGGATCATACGCCCGTCGTAGCGATTGTCGGACAAGCTGCGACCAGTGCGCTTGGAAGCTCGTATCAGCAAGAAGTCGATCTTCAAGTGTTGCTGCAAGACGTAACGGAATACGTCTACACCGTCTCGAGTCCGGCGGCAATGCGTCACGTCGTCGATCGCGCGGTTCGGACGGCGGCTGCGTTTCGCGCCGTCACCTGCGTGATCGTCCCGAAGGACGTTCAAGAGCTAGACGCGGTTCCCAGCCCGCCCCGTACGCACAACATGACGCGCAGCAGCGTAGGATACTCCGCGCCAGTCGTCGTGCCCACGCAGCGCGATCTGCAGCAGGCAGCCGAGATTCTCAATAGTGGACAGCGCGTGGCGATGATGGTCGGCCAGGGCGCGGCGAACGCAACCGATGAAGTGCTCGCGGTTGCAGACCGCTTGGGGGCCGGAATCGCAAAGGCGTTACTTGGCAAATACGTCGTTCCCGACGATCTGCCGTACGTTACCGGAACTCTTGGGTTGCTGGGTACGCGCCCAAGCTCCGACATGATGAACGAGTGCGACACGCTGCTGATGGTCGGCACCTGCTATCCGTATTCAGAGTTTTTACCGAAAGAGGGGCAAGCCCGCGGCGTACAGATCGATATCGACGCGCGCAACATCGGGTTGCGCTTTCCAACTGAAGTCAACCTGATCGGCGACAGCCGCGAGACGCTGGCTGCGTTGCTTCCCTTGCTCAAACCGAAGACGGATAACACGTGGCGAGAGAAAATCGCCAAGAACCTGAAGGACTGGTATGCCGATGAGGAAGCGCGCTCTCATGTCAAAGGAGAGCAGATCAATCCGCAATTGGTTTTTTGGGAGTTGAACGAACGGTTGCCCGATAACGCCATTCTCACGGGCGACGCCGGCACGGCGACCAATTGGTTCGCGCGCAACATTCATATGCGGCGCGGAATGAAGTCCTCACTTTCCGGCGGCCTGGCAACGATGGGATCGGCCGTTCCATACGCTATTGCCGCGAAGTTTGCGTTTCCCGATCGCGTCGTCATCGCGTGCACGGGCGATGGCGCAATGCAGATGAACGGCAGCGCTGCCATGCTCACGGTAGCGAAGTACTGGAAACGGTGGATCGATCCGCGACTGATCTTCCTGGTCATGAATAATTCCGATCTCAACCAAGTCACTTGGGAGATGCGGATCGAAGGTGGGAACCCCAAATACGAGCCGTCACAGGATCTGCCGCCCTTCAATTACGCCGAGTATGCAAATCAAATCGGCTTGCTCGGCATTCGTGTCGAGCGATCGGAAGAGATCGGACCGGCGTGGGACCGCGCTCTGGCTGCCGATCGGCCGGTAATTTTCGACGCGGTCGTCGATCCGAACATCACGCAACTGCCGCCGCACATCACACTCCAAGAAGCGCACAACCTTTTCTCGGCGCTCTCCAAAGGCGATCCGGATAGAGTCGGTGTGATCAAAGAATCGATCAAAGAGGTGCTCGCGGGATTACTGCCACACGGCTCAGATAAGTAAGCCGTGTCATCGACGACGATCGCCAGATGCGATGCGCGGATCGACGCGCTCGAGGTACGGGCGTATGCGATTCCGACGGCGACGCCGGAATCGGACGGCACGCTGAAATGGGACTCCACAACGCTGGTCTATGTTGAAGTGTATGCCGCGGGCGAGATGGGGATTGGTTTCACGTATGCCGACGCGGCAACGGCGAAACTTGTCGATACCCTTCTGCGTGAGGCCGTAGTCGGCACTGACGCCCTTCAAATTGCGGCGCGCTGGGTCGACATGTACGGCAAGACGCGAAATCTTGGACACGACGGCATTACGTCAATGGCGGTTTCCGCGGTGGACGTGGCGCTCTGGGATTTAAAAGGCAAGCTGCTCGGCGTTCCAACCTATACTCTTCTTGGCGCGGTACGCGCCGCCGTGCCCGTGTACGGCAGCGGCGGCTTCACGTCGTATTCGGAATCACAGCTGTGCGAACAACTCGGCGGCTGGG
>PLLF01000091.1 GCA_003140855.1 Vulcanimicrobiota bacterium | reverse complement strand
ACCCCGAGCAGTGCGCCATAGGCGCACATGTCGAGGGGAGCAACTAATGTTTAGCGGTTTTCGCGGACGGCTGACGCGTGGTTATGTATTGCTTGCGATCGTTTTGATCCTCGCCGTGGCCGCTGCGTCGACCGCGTTGGCGTTCTTTCTCTATACGGGCAGTTTGGGCGAAGCAATCTCGAATGCTGCGCAAAGGGCCTCCGAGGAAGTAACCGCCTCCCAACGGCGGCACGAAACGCTCGCGCATGCCGCTCCCGCGATCGCGCGCGATGTCGGTCGCGGGCGCTTCCGCGTGGCGATTTTCGATTCGCATCGACGTTTACTCGCTGCAAACGAGCCCCCGCCGCGGCCCTCTGCGGGCGGCGATTTCAGCCGAGCCTTCGGATCGCTGATCGGCCTTCCACGCGCGCGCGTACCCGTTAACGGCGGCATGGTTTTGATCGAACCCGATCTCGATCGCTTCAGCCGCGTGCTCCTCTGGTACTGGTCGATCATGATCCCCGTAGGTTTGCTGGCGATTCTCAGCGCGTGGCTGATCGGCCGGCGCATCAGCGCGCGCGCTGTCGGACCGCTCGCCGAAGTAACCAAATCCCTTCGGCGGATCGCCGAAGGCGACTTTACTCCCGAAAAGTTGCTCGGAAACGAGAACGATTTTCGCGAACTGACCACGGCATACAACGATGTGGCGTTTCGTTTGACGGCCGCGACTGCCGAACGCAAACAAAGCGACGCGCAAATGCGCCAATTCATCGCCGATGCCGGCCACGAGCTCCGTACGCCGTTAACGATCGTCATGGGTTACCTCGACGTGCTCCGCCAGGGAGTGATCACCGACTCCGCCGGCACCGCGCAAATCTACGAGACGATGCTCGATGAAAGCCGCCGCATGCGCGCCCTTATCGAAAAACTCATTTATTTGGCGAGACTCGATCGCGCCGGCGCGCCGCAAAAACTCTCGACGGTCGACATCGCAGCCACCGTTTCGCGCGCCGTGCAAAGCTTGTCGCCCCTGGCAAACGGTCGTATCGATTTGAGCGCGGCGGATCGTGCCATGGTCAGCGCCGATGAGGACGAGCTGTATGAAGCGATCAAGAATGTCATCGACAATGCGCTGAAGTACGCGCCGCAGTCCCGGGTCGAGGTAAGCACCATACCGCAAGACGGAACGGTTTGCATACGTGTGAAAGACTCCGGGCCCGGAATGGATTCAGCGGATATTGCCCACGCTTTCGATCGTTTTTATCGCGGCAGTGCCCGCGGGGATATCGAAGGTTCGGGATTAGGCTTGGCGATCGCTAAACGTGCGGTCGAACGCGCTGGCGGAACGATTGAAACTGAGAGCAGCCCCGGCCACGGCACGCAAGTGACCCTCTGCCTCCCGCTCACTATGTCATCCTGAGCTTGTCGAAGGACCCCGAGCGTAGTCGAGGGGCGCGCTAATGTTTCGTTTTTTTAGCTTTGGGTTTTGGACGCTCTGAAGCTTGCAGCTTTAATAGATTGACCTGTTCCTGCAATAAGATCTGCCGTATCGCCCAGTCGTTCTGAAGCAGCGACGATTGAAGCTGCATCGTGCTGAGCATTTGTTGGTTCTGAAGCGTCGTCTGCTGTGCACCCAAGCGCGCCTGTAAATCGGATTGCAGCTGCTGCTGAACGATCGCGCGATTGGTCGCTGCTTGAATCGCCGCGTTCTGTCGCGCAATCGCGCATGAAACGCATGGCGTCGCTTGCGCGCGCGCGGCAAGCGGCAGACTGCCCAGCATTGCAAGCGAGAGAGCCACCGCGAAAATCCTATACCCCATAAGTTAAAAGTACCTTAGTCCGGCGCCGCGCGCAACCGTTTCTCCGTTTTCTATCAGAATGCATCGGTACACTATGGGTATGAGGCACCGCCGCCCGGTCCCAACCTACCGCCACTCGCTGGTCACCCGCGTGACGCACGCGACATTCTTCGTCGCGTTCATGGGTTTGGTGGTAACGGGCTCGCAGATATATTTTCATCGGCACTGGCTGCCCGTAGGCGTAAAGTTGCACGAATACTTCGGTTTGGCGATGATCGCGAGCGGATTAGTTTACCTCGCCGGCGGCATACTGAGCGGCAGCCTCTCGAAGTTGCTCTTCGGCCCGCGCGACGCAGCCGGCCTCGTCCCCATGATCGCCTATTACACGCGGCTGCGCAAAACTGCGCCCGTATACATCGACTACAACCCGCTGCAAAAGCTTGCTTACACGATCGCGCTGCTCACGATGGGCCCGCTGATGGCCGCAACCGGCATGGCGATGTGGCCGCATCTGGCGATCTTCCGCCCGCTCACCCAATTCTTCGGCGGGCGCAAAGAAGTCACGCTTTGGCATCTCGGCTTCGGCCTGGAACTCGTCCTATTTTTCATCGGCCACATGGTAATGGTCGCGACGACGGGGCTGCGCAATAATCTTCGCGCGATCGTCACGGGCTGGTTTCACCCCGCGATCACGCCCGTACCGGTTCCCGCGTGCGCCGGAGACATCGCCGCCTAGCTAATTGTTGTTAAATGTGGCAAGACTCGACAATCGGCGTAATCGTCGAAGCGGCCGCCGATTCCGCGCTCGCGCCTTGCGCGCGAAAATCGATGACCGATTGCGAAAAAGGCTCGTATGGATTGTAGGCTAGCGAGATATCGAAACGCCCGGGCGTTGTGCGCGGGTCTTGCGTCGTTGGCGCCGATCCGCCGAAAAAATCGGCGCTATCGAATTGAGCGGCTATCCGCGGGCTGGGTTGCGATGCGGCCAGGACCGTCTCCCCTCCGCTCAGCACATCCCAGGCGAGTGCGGTTGCATCGTAGCCGGTGATCACATTGAGCGCCGCCTTCTGCTGCGCTTCGACTGCTTTGAACTCACTCTTTATTTGGGCGAGGCGCGGTTCGTTAAAACTTTTATCGGCCAATAAGTCATCGATTTTCTTGATGTTCTGCACGAGCGGCCCGATGAGCGACTCAAGGTTACCCGTGTTGATGAACCCTCTGGCGCTCGGCTGTCCCCAACCCGATGCCGGACTCAGCAGCGCGTCCCGGTACATCCGGTCGAATCCCCGCGGAGCCTGATCGAGCGTCGCGTCGTTTTCCAACAACGCGGTAATCGTGGGCGCGACCCGCGCGCGCATTACCGAGCACAGCGGCGTAGAGCGGACGTTGGCAATCACCCGTAACGAAGCCAGCGAAGGCGGCGCCGGCGTGGCTGAGACTGTTGCGGCTAGAATAAGCGGTAAAAGCATATATCGTTCCCTCACCGATACTTACGTTGGACGATGCCCGTACGTGACAAGTCCCACCGTTACGACCGCGCATCGATGCTGATGATCGGGTAGGCCAAAAGCCGCTCATCTGCAGTGATGAGCGTGCGGCTCTCGGATAGCGCCTGCGCGACAAGGATCCGATTGAAAGGATCGCTGCGCTGCTCTTTTAGCGACGCGAGCGCCAGAACGTGGTCGAGCGTAATCGGCAAAACCGTCGCGCCCGCGCGTCTGAACCGTGTCCTAATATATTCCGAGGCTTCCATTGGGAGCTCGAGTTTTCCGCGCGCGGTTTTCAGAATGATCTCTCACGCGCTCGCGACTGACACGCCGAGTTGATTGGCCGGATCCTCGAGCAACTCGCGCGTCCTCCGCCCAATGCGTTTTGGCTCCAAACCCATCCAAAGCCAAACGTGGGTATCCAGCAACAGCTTCAATCAGAAAAGCTCTTTGAATTCTTCCGGAACGAATGTGTCAAAATCGGGGGCTATGCGGAAAGGAAGCCCCTCGTCATAACCGAGTTCGCGTTTTAGCGGATCGGCATCGACCGGAACTAATCGGGCGACCGGAACGCCGGCCTTCGCAATCACAATTTCCTCACCGGCCTGCACGTCTTTAATGAAAGCGGAAAACGCTGTCTTGGCCTCGTGAATGTTGGCGCGCTTCATGCGAGTAGTCTAGTGGACTAAGGTGGCTTAGTCAACCACCGTCCTCCTAAAGGAGTTCTCGCAACGTGAGGGTCGTGGAAAACGCTTTACCGGCGCGCTGTAGCTCGAGCCTCAGCTTGCTGCCTGCCGGTCGTTGCCAGATCTCCGCTATCTGATAGTCGGAAAGCTGCGCCGCGGGGACATCATTAGTTCTTACAACAGTATCGCCTACGCGAATGCCGGCGTCTGCGGCGGGGCTGCCGGGAACCACTAAGAGAACCTTTTCGGCGCCGTTCTCGCCTGCCGAAAACAGTCCAATGCGATTAAAATTGATGGGTTCCCCAAATTGTGTATTCGCGCGTAGGTAAAGCATCGAGTGTGGGACGTCGAGCGTCATGGTGAAACGACGCAATATCTCCCCGCCGATATTCCCGGAAATGTCCGTGTTTGCATACACACCGGTCGTTGAATCCGAGATCATGACGACGGGATTTTTCAGCTGTAAGCCCCCAAGCGCGAGCGACTTGGCTCGGAGGGCGGTCCCAGTTGCTATGCCACCCACGCCGCGGCCTATCACCACGTCGATCGCGCGCGACGATGCGTTGAGTAAACCTGAAAGCTGCGCAAAGC
>PLLF01000099.1:43665-43785 GCA_003140855.1 Vulcanimicrobiota bacterium | reverse complement strand
GTTGTGCTCGTCGCCGCGCCAATACGCGCCGGCAACACTCATCAGTTTGACGGCTCCGATCTCGCCGGTGCGCGGCACGTGGCCGCCGCGGCAGAGGTCGGTGAATTCGCCGATCGTGTA
>PLLF01000099.1:35962-43573 GCA_003140855.1 Vulcanimicrobiota bacterium | reverse complement strand
ACGATCTCGTGCATGCGTTTTTCGATCCGTTCGAGATCTTCGGGCGTGAACGGTTCGAGGCGGTCGAAATCGTAATAGAACCCGTTTTCGATCGCGGGGCCGATCGTCGGCTTGGAGTCGGGAAAAAGGTCCTGCACGGCATACGCCAAGACATGCGCGGCCGTGTGGCGCAGCTCGGGAAGTCCGGCGCTTGGTTTTTCTGCCATGGAACTCGCCTTGCTTTAGAGGAAGGGTCTGCTCGGCCCTGGACGCCCTTCGACACGCACGCCCATGGCGTGCTACTCAGGATGACAGGGTAGGATAGCGAACATGAAAGCAATGGAAGCCGGGACTATTACTATTGGTGAAGATTTGACCGTCAACCGGATGGGGTTCGGCGGCATGCGCCTTTGTGGGCCGGGCATCTGGGGTTGGCCCGAGGACCGCGAAAATGCGCTCGCGGTATTGCGGCGCGCGGTCGAACTCGGCGTGAACCACATCGACACGGCCGACTCGTACGGGCCCGAGGTTAATGAAGAGCAAATTGCGCAGGCGCTCTATCCCTATCCCGACGACCTGGTGATCGCGACCAAAGGCGGCTTGACGCGCGGCGGCCCGGGAAAGTGGGAACGCGATTGCCGGCCCGAGCGGCTAAAGGCGTGCTGTGAGGCGAGTTTGCGGCGGCTGAAGCTCGACACGATCGATCTCTACCAGCTGCACGCGATCGATACAAAAGTTCCGTTGGAAGATCAGGTCGGCGCGTTACGCGACCTGCGCGACGCAGGGAAGATTCGCCACGTCGGCGTTTCGAACGTGACGTTGGAGCAGCTGCATGAGGCGCAAGCGATCGTGCCGATCGTGTCCGTGCAAAACGCCTACAATTACGCCGAACGCGGCGAAACGGACGACGTGGTCGATTATTGCGAACGCGAAGGGCTGGCGTTTTTCCCGTATTTTCCGTTGAATGCGGGCGAGGCTTCGGACGACGCGGAGTTGCAGAACGTTGCCGAGCGTCACAATGCGACGGTTTTTCAAATCGCGCTTGCGTGGCTGCTCTATCGATCGAAGACGACCGTTCCGATTCCGGGCACGCAGTCGCTTAAACATCTCAAAGAGAACGTGGCCGCCGCCGGAATTAAATTGGACGAAGAAGACTTAGCTCGCTTAGGGTTACGGTAAGGGCACGCTTACTTTGCTTTCAGCGTAGGCCCAGAACTAATCGCGACCTCCTATCGTTTCGGTGCTAGGAGGAGCGCCCATGAAGAATCTGCACGTTGCAGCTCTTGCAACACTCTTTGGAATAAGCGCGGCGTCCGGAATCGCTTTGACGCAAGCGCAACATCCGGCGAATGCGTCGGGAATATTTGTGGCCACGGCTGCGATTGCGTCGGCCGATCAAAACGGCAACGGCAACTGGCAAAACAATCAGAACGGCCAGAACGGCCAGTGCAACACCAACGGCAACACGCGTCGCAGTAATGGCAATGGCGACGAGAACAACAACAATCAAGGTAACCAAGGCAATCGCGGCGCCGGCCACGGAAAGAAACGCGGTTGGCAAAACCCGAACAATCCGCACAACTGCGGCTACAACGGAAACGGCAACTGTAACAACGGTCAAAATAACGGCCAGTACAGCGGCCAGCAGAACGGCCAATACGGCCAGTACAATTGCAACCCGAACGGAACAAACGGCCAAGGCAACTCGGTGCTTCGCGGAACGATTACTTCTGTGAACGGCAACCAGGTTAGGCTAATGGCCGGCTTCGGGAGCTTCGTCACGATCAACGACCAGCCGGCGTTAAACAATCAGCAAACCGGCAGAGTCGTCGTCGGGCGCTACGTTACGGCATACGGCTACTACCAAAACGGGATCTTTTACGCGACCTCGCTGCAATAGGCTCTCGCGTATGCAGAACGAAACGCCTCTCTCCGGAGAGGCGTTTTCGTTGTGATCAACTGCATCGGTTGCGGTGCGGAGGTCCCGGATATTGAATATCCGGCGCATGCGGATATGCGGACTTCGCCCGGCTGCTGGTCGCTTTTTTCCGAGCTGCTCGACCGCGAGTTTTCTAGTCCCGAGTATTGGCCGGCGCATCAACTGACGGTGAACGCCTATGCTCTGCAGCACTCTGCGAGCAATCCGGCGTTGCATTTGATCGCGCTGTGCCTGCGCTTCGACCTCGGGTTTTCCGACGATCGGATTTTACCGGTGATGCGGCGGGCGAGCAAGGCGAAGGAGAGCCTTCCTTCAGTTGAGGCGCCTTCAGCACCGAATACTGTTACGGTGCTCGACGTTTGCAAAGCGACCGATGCGAAAGAGCATATCGCAGCCGTCGAGCGTTGGGCCAAATCGGTGTGGGACTCATGGAGCGAATCGCACGGTACGATTCGTGCCCTTACGGCGCGGTTATGAGTAGACGCCTCGCCCCTCGACACGTGCGCCTACGGCGCACTGCTCGGGGGTGGTTCGACAGGCTCACCATGACACCAATATAAACCGCCNNAAACCGGCATTACAGCGAGCCATCATTGCACAAGCGTATATTGACAATCATCGATGGTTTATATAATATCGAAATATGTCGATACAGCGGTGCTGCCCGCCCAAGCGCGTTATAAGGACCGACTATTCGGAGGACGCAGCGTTCTTTCAGGCGCTGGCGGACGAACATCGGCTCGCGATAGTGGCATCGCTGGCGCAGACCGACGGCGAGATTTGCGTCTGCGATTTTACGGACAGTCTGCCGCTCAATCAGCCGACCGTGTCGCACCATCTGCGGATCTTACGCGAAAGCGGGCTCGTGACGAGCGAGCGGCGCGGCACGTGGGTGTATTACAGTCTCGCGCCGGATGCCAAACGGCGCTTGCAGCAATCGCTGCGGGCCATCTTTGAAGGAAGGGTCTTAGCATGAACGATCTACGCGATACTAAAGAGTGCTGTTCGGATTCCAATTGCGATTGCGAGTGCTGCTGCTGCGGGTGACACTCGGTAAGCGGGCCGTTACGGAGGCGCTCGGAACCGCGCTACTGCTTGCGGGAGTCGTTGGTTCCGGCATCATGGCCGAACGGCTCGCGGGTGGAAACGTTGCGATCACGTTGCTGGCGAATACGCTGGCGACCGGGGGAGTGCTCATTGCGATTATTCTTGCGTTCGCAGATATGTCGGGCGCGCATTTCAATCCGGCCATAACACTATCCGAAGCGTTTCGCGGCGGGTTGCCGTGGCGGGAAGTGCCGGCGTACGTGACGGCGCAGGTTGCCGGCGCGATCGGCGGCGTCGCGCTGGCGAACACGATGTTCGCGCAGCCGGCATTTTTCGCGTCGCATCACGTGCGGCACGGATTTCCCGTGCTCTTGAGTGAGTTCGTGGCGACGTTCGGACTACTTGCGGTTATCTTTGGCTGCGCGCGCTCGCGGGCAGCAGCAACGCCGTACGCGGTCGCGGCATACATCATGGGCGCGTACTGGTTTACGGCGTCGACGTCGTTCGCCAATCCGGCGGTGACGATCGCGAGGTCGCTCTCTGATACGTTCGCGGGGATCGCGCCGAGCGACATCGGTGGTTTCGTCGGGATGGAATTGCTCGGCGCGCTTGCTGCCACAGCGCTCTTCAGCTGGCTGGCGCGCTGATGCCGCTCGTGCTTTTCGTGTGCCGTCACAACACGGGGCGAAGCCAAATGGCAGAGGCGTATTTGCGTTTGTTCGCAGGCAAATCGGTCGAGGTAGCGTCCGCGGGGACGATTCCGGCGGAGAAACCGGAGCCGATCGTCGTGCAGGCGATGGCCGAAGATGGGATCGACATTTCGGGTGCGCGGCCGAAATTGCTCGATCCGCAGATCGTCGAGCGCGCCGATCGCATCATTACGATGGGCTGCGACGTGCAAGGCGTTCCACGCATTGATGAAGATTGGGGTTTGCCCGATCCGAAAGGCGAGTCTATAGAACGCGTGCGGGAGATTCGCGATTTAGCGAAAGCTAAAGCAAAAGAGTTAGCGCAGCGGTTGTAGTTCGGCCCGCCAGGTAATGAGTTCGCCATCCTCAGGATCCAACCGCTGGCCGGTACGCACAAACCCGTTTCGTTCGAGGACGCGTTGCGAAGCGATGTTTTCTATTGTGGTTTCAGCTGTAATCGTGTGGATAGCCGGATCGTTTTCCGCAAGTATGAGCATCGCGCGTACGGCTGCGGTTGCATGCCCAAGTCCGCGGCGATTGGGCGCAGTGTTGTAACCAATCTCCACATTGCCTTCAGCGGACGGCGGGGAATGAAAACCGCACAGTCCTACCACTTCGTTATTTGCGACGACCATCCACGTAGCATGACAGCTTTGTTTGCGAAGCTTTGCGGCAATGGCTCTCACGTGCTCGACGATGTGGCGCTCATCGATGCCTCCGGGCGGGATCGCCAAATCACGATGCGATGCGGAATCCACTCCGAGCATCCACGCAAAGTCCCGATCTGTCGCCTCGATTAGCTCTGTCACTCCTGGAGCGGTTTCACCGCGACAGAATGTAGCGCCCTTCGTTCGACAGGCTCACCATGACACAGTGNNGATCTCGTTCTTGAATTCCAAGCTGCCCACTTTTTTGACGGCGAAGAATGTGCCGTTCACGGTGAGGGTCTGGCCGTTGGCGATCTTCGGATGGCCGTGGCTGTAGGCGTGAATGCAGGTGGGATCGCACAAATCGAACGTCGTGTAGTCGTTGCCGCGGCATGAAGTTTTCTCGGTTAGCTGGGCAACCGTGCCCGTGACGCTGAGATGTTGGCCGTCAAATGACGTGGGATTTGCCAGGATGTCGGCGATGTGCGTCGCGGTGGGCGCGGGCGACGCCGCGATTAGGCAAAACGCCATGCCGATAACAGCTATACGTAATGAAAGCATTGTGCGGTTTTATTCGGCCTTCGACAACGTGCGCCTACGGCGCACTATTCAGGCGTGGTTCGACAGGCTCACCATGACACAAGTGCATGACAACGCCGAATTCTGGGGTATACTATGGCGCAAATGCGTATGCTCGTAAGCCCTGAGCCTCGAGGGCACTTCGTGCAATTCTGCGGTGCGGACGACCAAGCTGGCGAGGTCATCCCGCTGGGCGGCGATGCGGAAACCGCGATCCGCTGTAGCCTGGGCGTAAGCATCATGATCGGCGTCCGCCGCGCAGCGGTCACGGCAATCGCGTGCATCCTTGCCTGCAGCGCAGTTGGGTCGCAGGCGTTCGCATGGGGATCCAGAGGCCATTACCTGATCAATCACTTGGCAGTTGCATCGCTGCCGGCAACCGTGCCGGCATTTATGCGAACGCGATTTGCCGACGACGAACTCACATATTTAGGATTGGAATTGGATCTGCTCAAAGGCGCCGGCAATTCTTGGGACGCTGAGAATGATCCGGGCCATTACCTCGATTTGATGGGCGACGGCACGCTTCAGGGCGGATTTCTCTTGAGCGAATTGCCGCCCACGCGCGAGGCCTACGATACCGCATTGCGCGCGCGCGGCACCGATCAGTATAAGGATGGTTACCTTCCGTATTCCATCGTGCAAGGCTGGGAACAGTTGCGGATGGTGTTTGCCTACTGGCGCGTCGACGACTATGAAGCGCTTCACGCCAGAACAGCGCGGCTGCGAGCGATTGCGGCGTTACGGGCGAGCGTGGAAGAGCAGCTGGCACGCCGTGATGCGGGCGTCTGGGGCCATTACGTGGCGGACGCATCCCAGCCGTTGCACGTAACCGTACATTTCAACGGCTGGGGAAAGTATCCCAATCCCGATGGGTACTCCAACTCGCCGCATATGCACGATCTCTTTGAAACCGACTTCGTCAACCGCTTCGTTACCGAGGCCGCCGTAAGAAATCGCCTAACGCCGCTTCGTCTTATGCAGCCCGTGGCGCTCGTGAGCGAACAGAGCGTACTGAATGCCATCGAGCATTACTTAGCGGCTTCAAACGCGACCGTTCCCGAACTCTTCCGGATCGACAAGAGCGGCGGATTTACGCGCGGCACACCGCAAGCCAAAGCATTCATAGAAGCTCGCCTGGCGTTCGGGGCAAGCGAATTACGCAATCTTATCGTTTGGGCGTGGGAAGACAGCCTCAACCAGACAATCGGCGACGACGCGCCGCAACGCGTGCGCGATATCGTCCTGGGCGGGGCGACATATAAAGGGCTGCCCTAAACTCAAGCCCAATTAGAAGCCTGACGCCCGCGCGCGCGCCGGCGCTGCGTTTGTTCTTCTTAATGAGGAGTTAATAATGTTGCCTGCTTTCCGCTTGACGATCGCTGCGGCCGCCGTATGCTTATTGTTCTTGGCAATACCGCTGCGGGCGCCGGCCCAGCCTCAGACGGTGGCAACCGTTAACGGCACCGTGGCCGACGAAATAGGCGCCCCCATCGCGGGCGCTGACGTCAATTTACGCGGTCCCTCAAACAGGACGACAACCAGCGATCCGGCGGGCGGATTCGCATTTGCAAGCGTGACGCCGGGCGTCTACGTTCTGTCGGTGACCAAGCCGGGCTATACGACGGCGGTACAAAACGATGTCGTGCTGCTGGGGGGGCAAACGACAAGCCTGGCCGTTCGCATGGGAGCTGCGACCCTTTCTTCGCTGCGAACCATTGCGAGCGTGCGCTCCAACGGGCGGGGAACCCTCAATACCGCCGCCGCTTCGGTCAACGTCGTGACGACGCAGACNNAACTCGGCCAACGCGGCCGCTCCCGGCTCGATCACGATTCCGAATATTCGCGGCGCTACGTCGTACGAGACGGCCTCGCTGATCGACGGTCACCCGATTTCGGTGGGCCAGTACGGCGACAACGTAACGACGTTCCTCAATACGTTCATGTTCGGGGACGTCGAAGTGATCAAGGGCCCCGGCGCGGATTCGCCCGAGGTCAATAATGCGATCGGCGGGACGACCAACTTTCGCACGAAGGATCCGACCATGACGCCGGTGGCGGAGCTGCTCATGGGCGTCGACAACCGCGGGGGAACGCTCACCAACTTCGGGCTCTCCGACACGGTCGGGCGCCTCGGGTTCGTCTTCGATTTCGCAACCGACTATAATCCGTCGGCGCTCAACGGCAAGCAGGTCTATTACGATCCTTCGGGCGGCGTCATTAACGGTGCAAATTTGGCGGGTAACACGAGCTACGCAACCGTTCCCGGTACCGCCAGCAGTCTCCCAAACGGCTTTCCGCTACTCGCTTGCTGCTGGACCCTGCAGGGCAATCTCGACCAGACCGCCGAGCTGGCGAAGCTGCGCTATAAGCTCTCGCCGGCGACCACGCTAACCCTCAGTTACCTCGGCGGCCAATCATTTAGCGATCAAAACGGTAACACGTCGGACTTTGTGAACGGGGTGTTTATGCCCGGCGACCCGAGCTACACCGGTTCGCTCAAGCCCGGGCCCATGCTCATTGCCAACAACATCTACCCAGGCGTTCCCAGCAGCGAGTTTAACAACGAGCCGATTACGCAGGCTGAAATCTCCACGACGCTGGGCAACGACTCAGTGTTGGCCCGTTACTATCACGCGTCGATCAGCCGGTATCAGTTCCAGGGCGCCAACCTCAATGGGCCGGACAACAACATGGTTAACCTCTACGGCGTTTCGGCGGCGGGTCCGGG
>PLLF01000099.1:0-35931 GCA_003140855.1 Vulcanimicrobiota bacterium | reverse complement strand
CGTTCGAGTACCAGCATCCGATCGGCGGCAATGGGATGATCACGTTTTCAGTCGATCGCACCTTTTCGCAGAGTACCGATTACTCGGTCTATTCGGGGCCGTTCTATTTGTTCTCTCTGCCGCCCGGCTCGTCGCAAACCCTGACGACGTTCCTATTACGCGGCCACTTCTACGTGAATCCGAAACTGGACGTGACCCTGGCCAACTATTTCAACACCTACAGCAGCACATATGCGGTCGCGTGCGCCGGCGGAAACTGTAATACGTTTGATGCCGCCGTCAACGGAACCGGCGTAACGTTCGGTACCACCAAGAATGCGCACTTCGATCCGCGCATCGGGTTGGTCTTCCGGCCGAATCTCTCGACCGCGATCCGGTTCTCGGCAGGCAGCGCGATCGCGCCGCCGTTCCTGGGCTTGCTGAATCAAATCACTTCGACTCCGGTTTATGATCCGTCGACCGGCGTGGCCTTGGAATCGCAAAGCAACGGAAACCTCAAACCGGAGACTGCCTTCGGGTACGATCTCGGCGCAGATGTGCGTCTCAAAGATCAGACGACGCTCATTTCGGGCGATCTCTACTACACCAATCTCTTCAACCGTTTCTTCGGGCAAACGGTTAACACGGGTCAGGTTTGCGGCTCAGCCACGCCGCCCGTTTGCCAGACCAACGGCGGACCGCCCGCGCCGCCCAATGCGCCGATTCTGAATCAAACCAACACCAACATCAGCAACGCACGCTTCGAAGGCATCGAGCTAACGATCCGCCGTCAGCCGGCGGTCGGATTCGGATATAATCTCTCGGGCGCCTTGCAAAAAGGCTACTACTACAACCTGCCGCCCTATTTCTATTGCTCGATCCCCGGACCCGGATGCACGCAGGATCAAAACCTCAACATCATCTCGGGACAGAATACCAACGGACTCCCCGTGGGCTTCTACCAAATCTCGTACAACGGGAACATGCGCATTCCGTACTCGCAAGCCAACGGCGAAATTTCGTACACATTCAGAAACGGCGCATACATGTCGCTGGGCGACACGTATTTCGGGAGCAACAACTCGCTTAACGAGCCGCCTTTCGGGATCGCGTATGCAACCGTGCGTTATCCGATAGCGCGCACGCTCTCACTGCAACTCTCCGGAGATAACATCTTCAACGCGTATCCCGGGTTCTTACCGATCTACGGCGGTGGAGTTCCCATCCAGCTGATCGGAAATCCGCCCGGTGCGACCAGCGGTAACGTACTCGGGCCGGCGACGTGGCGATTGGTGCTTTCGACTAAGCTTCCGTAAACCGCGCGGCGAGATCGCGCCATTCGGGTTCGGTCATAAGGCGGCGCACGCCGCGCGGATAATTTCCGGCCTGGTGCTTGGCGTAAAAATCCTGCGCGAGTACGGCGAGGTACTCGAAGTTTTCATACAGCGAGCTGCTGTTTGTTGCAATGCGTCGCAACGCGACGACGCCCTTCAGGCAATCCCACATGTGCGTGACGTACCCGGCGACAATATCGAGGAACTGTTGCCCGTCGATCATGCCGTACTTAATGTACGACCCGGTTTGTTCGAGCATATCGGCGACCAGCAATTCCGGGTGCGTTTGCCGGTTGGGATCCTGCGCCATGAGTTCGGCCCGATAATCTGCATCACCTAGGCGCGCGGGAAGTTCTGCGTGGATGAACTTATTGGCTTGCTGGATCGCATCGCCGCGCCACGCTTCGGTTAAATGGAGTAGTCCGGTCAACTGGTTGGCGCCGCGAATATGCCGCAGCTGAATGACGGCCGCGATCGCGGTTATCGCAATCACGAGGAACGTGCCGATGGCGGCATAGGCGGAGAGGTACTCGGCGCTCACGAGGGGTCCGTTCTTCCATGTTCCTCGCGGCACCCCGCACCGCTTGTGACCCGCGGCCTTCGACACGTGCGCCTACGGCGCACTGCTCAGGCGTCCAGGATGACACTTTATCTACAATGACACTTTAAACGGGGGCCCGCGGTAGCGGGCCGTCATTGGCCCGCGGAGCGGGCCATCCTTTTAGGGAGCCACCGGGCCAGCCGAGGGTTGACAGACCGGACATATAACCGTATAGTTATATAACTACATGGTTAAGTATTCGGCAGAACTCGACACGGTGTTTTCGGCTCTGGCCGATCCAGTCCGAAGGCGCATGATCGAACGTCTATCGCGCGGCCCGATGACCGTCGGGGAAGTGGGGGCCGGGCTTTCCATATCGCAACCGGCGGTGTCCAAGCACGTGCGCGCGCTCGAGGATTCCGGCCTGATAAAGCGGCAGATCATCGGACGAGTTCATCGCTGCACGCTCTCGCCGGACGCCATGCGCGCCGCCTCGAACTGGATCGAAAAACAACACCGATTCTGGAACGCCGCACTCGATCGGCTGGCCGGCATTCTTGGCGAATCTCCCAAACGAAAGAAGAAGAAATGAGTGAAACAGTTACGGTTCCTGCGGTCGTTTTGCGCCGCACATATAACGTGCCGCGCCAGCGCGTCTTCGACGCGTGGACAAAACCGGAAATCGCCGCGACGTTCTTAGGCCCGGGTGAGGTGAAAACGCGGGACATTAAAATGGACGTGCGGCCGGGCGGAAGGTACAGCCTTACGATGCTCACGCCGGACGGCGACATGAACGTCGGCGGCGTGTACCGCGAGGTGCGCGCGCCCGAACGCCTTTCCATGACCTGGCGCTGGGAAGAAGACAACAAGGCAGACGAATACGATACGCTGCTGACGCTGGAGTTCAACGAAGTGAGCGGCGGGACCGAGCTGGTTTTAACTCACGAGCAAATCGCGAGCATGGAGTCGCGTGAGCGGCACACCGAAGGCTGGACCGCCATTGTGGATCGGCTTTCCACTATTATGCGATAAGCGCTCGCATCCACATGGGCTGAACGAGGCGCCGTTCGCGAATTGCGACGGCGCCTTTGATGTGGTACGGTGCGGGAATGAGATTCATGGTGCTGCCCCGGGTTTATCTCGGCGTGATATTCCTATTTGCGGCTTACTCGAAAATGACGATTCCGGTGGGATTCGCGACCGCGCTGCGCGGGTTCTTGAATACTGTCGCGGTCCCAATGCCTATGCATGGTACAAGCCGATCCTAGTTGGGCTCGTGTTGCCGCACGCCGATGTGGTCGGCCCCCTTATTATTGTCGGCGAGGCGCTGGCCGGCATCGGTTTGCTGCTCGGGTTAGGTACGCGCGTGGCGGCCATTATTGCTATTTTCCTCAACTGCAATTACCTGTGCGCAAAGGGTCTGCCACTGTGGGCGCCGGCAAGCAACGACGTGCCGGATATTATTCTGGCGCTAATCGTTATCGTGACGTCGGGCGGTCTTTACTACGGATTAGATGGAGTCTTGACGCGCAAGCGGTCCCACAGGGGCTGAACGAGGCGCTGTTTGCGAATTGCAGCAGCGCCTACGATTATGGCGGCGGCCACACACACGATTATTGCAACGACGCCGGCTTCGGGACCGAACTTTCCGCCCGTGAGCCAGCTTTGGCCGTGCATATTCGCGTGCAGCACCGTGGCAGTGAATTGCGTGCCCGAGACTTGCGTGCCGAAGATCGGTCCCTCGAAGAGATTCCAACCCCAGTGAATGCCGATCGCGAACCACAGCGATCGCGTGAGCACGTACGCCAGCGCCAAGAGAACGCCGGCTTCGAGCGCAATTGCGATGCTCGAAAAAATTGTCGCGCCGGGATTGGCGATGTGAAGCAAACCGAAGAGCGCGGCGGATAGGGCGAGCGCAATCCACGTTCCGGTCGTTTGTTCGATCAGGCGGAAGATGACGCCACGAAACAGCAGCTCTTCAAATAAGGCGACGATAAGAAAAAGAATCAGCGCGGTTCCAAGGCCGCGCCAGCTCGCGAGGTGCGCGGTATAGGCGTGCGTCAGTGCGAGAATTCCAATGACGATTGAAAACAACACACCGCCTAGTAAAAGACCGCCCAAGGTTCCCGTGATCGCGCCGCGGCCGGAGAACCCGATGTCGCTGAGCGTTTGGTTCGCGCAGAGACGTTCGACGATCAGCGTAACCGCCAGCAGCAATAGGAATGCGAGGGTTTGCCCGAGGAGTGCTGCGCCCGGCTTCATCGCGAGCGGCCGCAAAATAACCGATGCTAAGACGACAAAGCCGAGGATGATGAGGACGAGCCGTGTCAGCGGGAACGCGAAGGCTTGCTTCATTCCTGGGTCATTCCGAATTGGTTCACAGGACCTTCTCCGAGTCGCGCTACGCTGGTTTCATGTTCAAACATATCATCGTTCCGATTGACGGGTCCAATTTTTCATTGCAAGCGGTAGATTTAGCGGCATCGCTGGCCAAAGAACAGGGTTCCTCTTGCACCGTGTTAACCGTGGTCGACATCGTGCCGGCGGCGGCGCTGGCGGCCGCGACGCCGGATCTCGTGAATGCGTGGCTCAAAACGCTCGACGAGCAGGCGCACGTGGCTGTGAACGAAGCGGTCGATCGCATGCGCGCCGCGGGAATCGAGGCGAATGCGGAGGTTGCGAAAGGCTCTCCCGCCGACGCGATCGTCGAGATGGCGAAGCGGCAGGCCGGCGATCTGATCGTGATGGGCAGTCATGGACGCTCCGGTTTGCGCCGGCTCTTCCTAGGAAGCGTAGCGGAATCGGTGCTGCGAAGCGCGCCCATGCCGGTGCTGATCGTACGCGGCGAGGAACGCAAAGCTGTAAAGGCGGCTTAGGAAAGCGCCGCTGCGACGAGTCGCGCGAGTTCGGCTGGTTCGCATGGCTTCGGAATTACGTGCGTTATGCCGGTGAGGGACATGAAGTCGCGCATCGGCGCGTCGACGTCGCTACCGGTGTAAAGCGCGATCTTTATCGCGCTCGTTTTCGGGTCGCGGCGAAGCATCGTTACAAATTCCACGCCGCTCGTTCCGGGCAAGGAGAGATCCACGATCGCGAGATCGGGAACGCTTTCGCGCGCAGCCCGCAAACCTTCTGAAGCATCGGCAGCTTCTACGAGCTCGTGGCCGGCGTGTTCCAGAATCGTCCTTACGAGCAGCCGGTTTGCAGGCTCGTCGTCAACGATAAGGATTCTTGCCACGAAGCTCCTCCGGCAAGAACGAATCGACTTGCGACACAAAGCGCTCCGGGTCGATCGGCTTTGAAATATAACCGTCGAAACCGGCGGAGAGAATGCGCTCGCGGTCACCCGCCATGGCTAAAGCTGTGACTGCTATCAACGGCTTTCCTTGCAGCTTGGGTTCCGCTTTGAACGAACGCGCCAGCGAAAAACCGTCGACCTCGGGCATCAGGATGTCGGTGACGATCGCATCAAACGTGCGATCGCGGGCAGTTTGCAACGCCAACGTCGGATCGGTGATGCCGGTGGCCTCGTGCCCGAATGCCTGGAGAAGATAGAGCATCAAGTCGAGATTCGTGCGATGGTCGTCGATGACCAGAATGCGCGCCGGCATTCACTCCTCACGCAGCGTGAGCGAAAACGTGCTGCCTTTTCCTACTTCGCTGGTCACGGTGAGCGTCGCGCCGATCAGCGCGGCGAGTTTGCGACTGAGATACAGGCCGAGGCCGACACCGCCAACGCGGCGAGTCGTGGACCGATCGAGCTGTTCAAAGGCTTCGAAAAGCCGTTCGCGATCCTCGGGTTTAATGCCGATGCCGGTGTCGATGACGGCTAGTTCGATCGTGCCGGGCGCCCCCGGTTTGCGCTCCGTCCTGATGCGCACCGAACCGGTTTTCGTATATTTGATCGCATTGCTCGCAAGGTTGATGAGGATCTGATGGAGCGCGCGGCGATCCGTTCTTACTTTGAGTTCCTCGGGTGGGAGCTCGACTTGAAGCGCGAGCTTCTTGCTTTCGGCCAGCGGACGCAGGGCAATCGCAACTTCGTCCACGATACTGCCGATGATCACCGGTTCAAAAGTTAGTTCGGTTTTTCCGGATTCGATTCGCGCGACGTCGAGCATGTCGTTGATGAGCGACAGTAAGTGGCGCGCACTGGATTGCACGATTTCCAATTGCTTGACTTGCTCATCCGCGAGAGGGCCGGGCAAACGCATGAGTAGCGTTCCGGTGAAGCCGATGATGGCGTTGAGCGGGGTGCGCAACTCGTGGCTCATCGCAGCCAGAAAGTTGTCCTTAGCGCGGTTGACCTTTTCGAGCTCGGCATTTTTCTCGAGAAGCGTCTTTTCGAGCTGCTTTCGTTCGGTGATTTCGCGAATGGCGCTCGAGACGAGAATTCCGCTTTCGGTTTGCAGAGGACTCAGGCTGATCTCGACCGGAAACTCGCTGCCGTCTTTGCATAGGCCGTACAGCTCCAGGCCGGCGCCCATCGGACGCGTTCGCGGTGCATCAAAGTAGGCGGTACGATCACCGCCGTGTTTAGCGCGAAATCGCTGCGGGATAAGCATTTCGACCGTTTGCGAGACGAGCTCGTCGCGGCTGTACCCGAAGAGGCGTTCGGTCTGCGCGTTCACAAGAACGATGCGCCCGCCACTGTCGACGATGACCATAGCATCGGGCGCAGACTCCAAAAGGTCGCGAAACTGCCTTTCCACGTCTGGAACTTTCGTATTCACCATATGCTCCGGCGGCAGTTTTCGCTTAAGTGTGTGGTGTGTTCCTCGCGGCTAAGCGCCGTTGCGGCGAGCGGCGCTCCATTTCGCTTCGATATCGTTAACGACGTCGCCGAGTAACCGGCGCACGGTGCGTTCGGCAATGCGTTGTCCCGCCACAACATCGAAGAGCTTACCGGCGATGCCGAACGGCGGATTGTAACGTCCTTGCAGGCGCATCCATACGCCGCGATCTTTTGGCCGCACGGTCAACACGCCGGTGAAATCGGGAAACAACCCGCGATGTTCGGGCTTCCATGCCAGCAAGAGTGCATCGTGAAGGCGTGTGCGATCGGTGCCATCATCGACAACTTTGGTTGCGTGAGCAACATTTTCGGCGACTGTCTCGACCGGCGAGACTTGCATGTGCCGCTCCCTGAGCGCGCGTTGCGCAAGATCGATGGCTGTGGAAAACGGACACTCGCAATAGCTGGTAACGCGCACTTCGCTCATCCTACGTGCTCCTTTAAGTCCTCCTCGTCGTTGAAACGCTCTTCCATGCCACGCGCGATCTCTTGCAATAGCGCGCGGGCGGTTCTGGCGGCGATCTTCGAACCGATGATTAGATCGAAGGCTTGTCCGAACGTGCCGAGCGGGGGTTTGTACTCGCCGCGAAGTTCCAGCACGGCCCGGCGATAGCTTTCGTCCGCGCGTACCGTTATCTCACCGTCGAAATCGGGATACGGCCCGCCGCCTTCCGGCGTCCAGTGGACCTGCCACGGCTCGTCGAAGCGCATCGGATCTTGGCCGGGACGGTAGCTCACGAGAACATTTTTTTCCAGCGCTCCCGGGACGAACGGCAGCGCGGCCGTGAGCGGAAGTATCGTGACCCTGCCCTTGCGAGCCGTGTCCTCGACGGATTCGCGCAAATATGCTCGGGCGCGAGCGTATGGGCAATCGGTCAAGTGTCGCTCGAAAACATTGGTTGCCATGGCCCGATTGTCGCGCTTGTTGGAGAAGCGGCGAGGACCGGATTGAGAAGAACCGAAGAATGCCGTGCTCACACCATCTTCAAAGAGGCTCGCTAGATTTGGGTATGCGGCCACGAAAAAACGATGCGCCACCGGACGAGCCATTGCCCGGAACGCTGACCTTCGTGTTTACCATGGGCGGAGTTTTTATCGTCCTGTGGTTTTTGATGTTCGTCCTGCTGAAGGCGCGGTGGTAGCGCGTGCACATTCATAAGTACGAACGCTGGTGGCTAACGTTCGGAATGGGCATGCTGATCGTATTCTTGGCAACGATCGCTTTCGCCGCATTCGCTGACAACATGAACCCGCCGAGCGGACTGCAGGCCATCGATCCCACCAAGGTTTCTAAAACGCCACCGTTCGACCACCCCGGCGTACGACGTTTGCCTGACGGAAGCTACGAAGCGTACTACGTCGCGCAAGTGTTTTCGTTCAACCCCGCGACGATTACGATTCCCGCCGGGAAGAAGGTGACGTTTTACGTGACCAGCCCCGACGTCGTGCACGGGTTTTTCATCGCGAAAACCGATGTGAATATGATGGCAATCCCCGGCTGGGTGAACAGCGACTCGCACGTCTTCCGCACCAAGGGGACGTACTTGCTCATATGCCACGAGTACTGCGGCATCGGTCACCAAAACATGTTCGCGAAGATCGAGGTACGCTAGGATGACCGAAGCGGTGCGCGCAGAGAATCGCGTCGTTATCGCGCACGTGTATACCGCGACGGCCGCGATCGTGCTGGGCGCAGTTTTCGGCGCACTGCAAGGCATGTCGCGGGCATCGGCGTTTAACGCGCCCGCCTGGTTCGATTACTATCGCATATTAACTATGCACGGAGTGCTGATGGCGCTCGTGTTCACCACGTTCTTTATCTGCGGCCTCTCGCTTTTTGTAACGTATCGCTCGATACCGCGCCCGCGTAAAATGATTTTGGGCTGGCTCGGATGGTGGGTAATGCTGCTGGGCGTCGTTATGGCCGCTTTCGAGATCCTGGCCGGCAACGCCACTGTTTTGTACACGTTTTACGCGCCGCTCAAAGCCAGCCCATGGTTTTACATCGGCGCGACGATTCTCATCATCGGGACGTGGATCGTCGCCGCTGAAATTTTCGAAAACGTCCTGTGGTTCCGCAAGAATAACCCGGGAGTTCCGGTACCACTGCCGGCTTTCACGGCAGCCGCGACGTTTCTGATGTGGTGGATCGCTACGCTGGGCGTTGTCGGCGAAATGTACTTCTTGATTCCATGGGCGTTCGGCTGGACGCCCGGTATCAACGTGATGCTTACGCGGATGCTGTTCTGGTATTTCGGCCATCCGCTGGTCTATTTCTGGATCATGGGAGCCTACATTTGCTGGTACAATATCGTGCCGAAATTCTACAACGGAAAGCTCTTCAGCGACGGCTTGACGCGGCTGACGTTCATCATGCTGCTGCTGCTTTCGACCCCCGTTGGGATTCACCACGAATTCATGGAGCCCGGCATTTCTTCAACGTGGAAGATGCTGCACACGGTGACGACCTACGGCGTCGCGATCCCCTCGTTCATCACGGCGTTTGCGATCTTTGCGAGCTTCGAGATCGCCGCGCGCCTGCAAGGGCGGCGCGGCTTCTGGCAGACTGTCACATCGCTGCCATGGAATGATCCGGCATTCTGCGGGCCCGCATACGGCATGCTGCTTTTTATTCTGGGCGGCTTCGGCGGTCTAGTGAACGCGTCGTACTCGATGGATACCCTCGTGCACAACACGATTTGGATCGTCGGCCATTTCCATGTGACGGTCGGCGGCCCGGTAGCGTTGACGTTCCTCGGAATCTCCTACTGGATGATCCCCAAGCTGACCGGACGCGCCCTCTGGAAACCGGACTGGGCGTTGTGGCAGACGCGTACGTGGTTTATCGGAATGTTAGTGATGTCGATGTCGATGCACATCGCGGGCCTACTCGGCGCGCCGCGCCGCACGGCGGAAGTCAGCTATCTGGGCTCTGCCCCGAACGAATGGCTGGGCTACATGCTGGTCGCGGCCGCGGGCGGCTTGCTGTTGCTAACGAGCATCCTCATGTTTGCAGCGGTCGCGATCGGGACGCTGGTCGTGAACGAAAAAGGCGAAGATACGACCGTAGAATTTGCGCAGCCCGTTGCGGGCACAGAGCCCGCGCCGCGCATGCTGCAATCGCTCTTCCGCTGGGGAGTGGTGGCGCTCATCGTAGCAGTGCTGGCGTATGCGGGCCCGCTGCTCGAAATGCTGCATAATCCTGGATTCTTGGCGCCCGGTATGCGAACGTGGTAGTGGATTCGACGTTCGCGGGCAAGCGCGTGCTGATCGTCGACGACGAACCGCAAATCGGCGAAGTGCTGAGCGCTTACATGCAGCGAGAATCGTTCGAAAGCGTCGTCTGTCTCGATGTGGCTTCAGCGCTGGCCGAGCTCGACAAACACCGGCCGGACATCATGATTTTGGATATTACGCTGCCCGACGGCAGCGGCCTCGACATATTGCGCCGCGGAAACAAAGACCGCCGGATTCCGACCATCATGCTGACGGCGCGCAGCGACGAAGTGGATCGCGTCGTCGGATTGGAACTGGGAGCGGACGATTACGTGGTGAAGCCGTTCTCGCCCCGCGAAGTGGTCGCGCGGGTGCGCGCCGTACTCCGGCGCGCGGATAAGCAGCAAGCCGGCGCGCAAGACACCGAGCAGATTATACAGATCAAAGATTTGCAAATAGATGCGCGCGCTCACGAAGTGCGAGTCGCAGGGAGGCCGGTTCCCGTAACGCCCGCCGAGTTTCGGATCTTGAGCGTGCTGGCGAGCAACGCAGGGCAAGTGCTGACACGCGCCCAGCTCCTGGATCTCGTGCACGACGACGGTAGCATCTTCGAGCGCACCCTCGACCGGCACATCAACAATTTGCGCCGCAAAATCGAACCCAACCCGGAAGATCCGGCGTATATCGTGACCGTTTACGGCGTCGGTTATAAGCTGCGTAAAGACTGATGGCCGACAAGATTATCCAAGCGTTGGATCTTTGCATCCGCGGGGACTGGCACGGTGCGAAGAAAGCGCTCGAACAGGCAGACGGTCCGATTGCCGCGCACCTCTTAGTATTGATTACAGAGCAGCAGGTACGGGAGAGCGAACGCGAACGGCTTCAGAAAATGGAACGCCACGAGCTTGGCAACGCGCTATCGATCGCCCAGGCCAACCTGGAAGCAATGGTCGACGGCGTGTTGGAGATTACTCCCGAGCGGCTGCACGGTATTCGCGAGTCGCTACGCACGGCCGGCGCCCTGCTGGTGGACATCAAGACCAGCATAGACTAAATCGATGGGGCGGTTCTTTTTTATGGAGTGCTTGCGTTTACGTGGGACAGCGCGTCTTTTAGTCCGGCCGCGATTTCCGCGGGCGGCTGCACGGACCAAAAATGCATGTAGTAGAGGCGCGGCTCGTCGCCGAGCATGTGGTGATGCAGCGCCGTAACTTCAAAGGCGTGCTCTTTTAGCGATCGTTCGACGGCGCCGACCTCCGATGCAATCAGCACGAAATCTCCGGTCGTGGCTACGCGATCGGTGCCGACGCCTTGGAAATTCATCGCGATCGCGACGCCCATGGCCGGCGGGATTGCGTATCCCTGCATCGCGATCGGTTCGGCACGCGGCACGGAGATCGAGAGAATGCCGTTCGAAGCTTTGCCCGGGTAACCAAGACCTTGTTGAATTGCGCCGGCGAACCACGGCATCGCAGGGTTTGCCGGCTTCATCGGGCCTAAAGGCGTTTTGGTAAGGACGAGCGCGGCATCCAGGTCAGAGGCGAGCGTTGCGGCGTCGCCCGTTGCCATGAAATGCATGTACATGACGTGCGGCGTTTCGCTGCGAAGGTGATTGTGCAGCGCGGTGATTTGAAAACCGGCGCCTTCCAAACTTATCATGACCGGTTTGATTTCGTCTTCCAGCAGAACGAGATCGCCGACGGCCAGCGTTGTGTCGCCCTCGGACTTAAATGCGGCGTAACCGCCCAGCGCAAAACCCGGCGCGAGCGTGACGTCGCCGATTCGCACGTGCAGATCCGTTCGCGGAAAAGCCACACGGTAAACATCGCCGGGCATGGCCGTTCCGGCACGCCCCAGAGCGGCCGAAATATCTGCCGTGTTCAGGGTGGCCAAGGCTGCAATAATGAGCCAGATACTTGCTTTCATCCGCTAAGCATTGACTAGCACTGCGGCGAACCCCTCGGCCATGAAATTTGTAACACGCGAACATGCACGAGTGGACCGGATCGCTTGCCCGTGGCTTATCCGTCGATTCGTGGATCGCTATGCGGAATTCTTATTCGTACCGGCGAGCGAGGTGCGCAACATCGCCGAGCGGGAGGACGCTATCCCATTTGACGTTGAGGGCGCAGAACTCGGGCACGATGGGCCGCTGTGCTCGTTCGACGCCGTCATCAAGAAGTACGAATTGGACGACCCAGCGGTATTGCGGATGGCAAAGATCGTGCGGGGAGCAGACACTTCGGACAGGAATCTCACCGCCGAATCGGCGGGCCTCTACGCGATGGCATCGGGTTTTCAAGCCTTATCCCCTTCCATTTACAAGGACGATCTCGCGCTGCTCGAGGTGGAGACGCCGCTTTACGATGCCTTGTACGAGTACTGCCGCAACACGTCTAAGTGCGAATAACCGGCGGACTCAAGGGCAATCTCGCCGTTCTGCTGGCGGCGATCTTTCTGATCGCGTGCGCGGAAGAGCTGTGGGGCCGGTTTATTCCGAATTACATTCGCGCGTTGGGCGGCTCGGTTATCGCCGTGGCCGCGTACGGCACATTTAAAGACTTCCTCGACGCGGTGTACCAATTTCCGGGCGGCGTAGTGACGGCGCGTCTTGGATATCGCAATTCCCTGGTTCTGTTTAATGTAGTCGCCGTTTTGGGCTATGCGTGCTTTGCGTTGGCCCAGCGCTGGTGGGTGCTGCTGCTCGCTTTGCCGCTGGTGATGGCGTGGCAGAGTTTCTCGTTGCCGGCCACGTTCTCGCTGATCGGCGATTCGCTGCCGAAGGGCGAGCGGAGCCTGGCGTTCGCGTATCAATCTATTATTCGGCGCATTCCCATCGTGGTGGCGCCGATTGTGGGCGGCGCGATCATCACGGCGTACGGCGTGCTGCACGGCACGCGAATCGCGCTCTACATCGGAATTGCGATCGGCATCGTGGCAATCGCCGTGCAACTCACGCGATACTCGGCACGCGCCGGTTCGCCGAGCGCGTTGAGCGTGTTGCTGCAGGACGTGACCGCGCTCCATCCGCGACTGAAACGCCTGTTGCTCTCGGATATCATCGCGCGTTTCGGACAAGGCACGGCGGAGATCTTCATCGTGCTCTACGTGGTGCAAACGCTTGGCTTCACGTCGGTAGCGTTTGGATTGTACGTGGGGCTGGCGATGGCGACGTCGCTGCTCGTGTACGTACCCTTTGCGCGCCTGGCCGACGCGCGCGGGCGCGAACCTTGGGTGACGCTCACCTATGTGTTCTTTGCGCTCTTTCCTTTGAGCTTGGTTTTCGCGCGTAACGCTTTCGTGCTCGCGATCGCGTTCGTGCTGATGGGCTTGCGCGAGATCGGCGAACCGCCCCGCAAAGCCATGATCGTGGACCTGGCGCGCGAGGATCGGCGGAGCATCGACGTCGGCTCGTATTATCTCGTGCGTGGCTTGGCCGTATTTCCGGCTTCGCTACTTGGAGGATTCTTGTGGAAGATTGCGCCGCAATACACATTTATTTCGGCGTCGCTCATCGCGGGCGCCGGCGCGCTGGTGTTCTATTTCGCGGTGGCTCGAACCACGTAAAAGGCTAAGGAGCGAGGGGCGGTTTCCCGCCCCTCTTTGCGTTGCCGCAGTCGCGGCGTCTACGCGGAGTTAATCGCGATTTTTTTCGGAACGATCGGTTTGACGGGCGTCAACGCCAACGTCAGCAAGCCGTTGTGCATGGTGGCATCAACGAACTGCGGATCGATGTCCTGCGGAAGCGTTACGGTGCGCGTGAACGTTCCGCGCGGGATCTGACGTTTGTAGTACTTGAGGTTCTTGTGCTCCGGCAATTCGACGAACTGTCCGTTCACCGTGACGGTCGCACCGGTTACCTCAATGGAGATGTCCTTCGCGTCGTAGCCCGGCGCCGAGAGTTCAACGAAATATTTTCCGTCTTTCTCGTACACGTCGCAAAACGGCGTCAGGAAGGACATACGCGGAAACGGAAAATCCCGCAGAAAAGGTGCGTCCGCTAAAAAGCGATCGAGCATCTTCTGGACGTCAAATTCCGTTTCGTGGTGTTGGAGCAGTGTCATAAGGCTGACCTAACATTTGGCTGGCAATCGTCACGGCCGCGTGTATTGGCCGCAATTCGACCGGCCTTTTCTTAGAGTAACAACCGGATGGGAAATTTTTGGGAACGCTTTCAGACCTTTGTCGAAACAAAGCCGCGAATACCAGCACCAATGACGGCGGTGACGGGCACTGCCAGAAATAACCCCAACACGCCGAACAAGGCGGTGCCCGTGAGCAATGCTACTACGATGAGCGACGGTGCCAAACGGGTGATGTTCGGGCGTGCAACGGCTGTGACCAAAGCACCGACAAGCAGCCGACGGCAGCCGAAATCAATGCCGTGGTCACCGGAATAGCGGCCAAGTGAAACGCATGCGCGAGCGGCGCCCAGAAGATCGCGGCGACCAGCGTTCCCAGCGTTCCGATCAGAATGGGGGCGATCGCCTTGTTATCGCGCAGGCTCACGCGCCAAATGCGCCGGGCGCCGGCCCGCTCGACCAAGACCAGTGTGGTTTGTCCGACAATCATCGTGATGAGCGCTGCGGCGCGCGCTGCGTTCTCGGCGAAGCCGTGATTGAGCAAAAAGAGATACAGCGCAAGCACCGCGCCGGCTAGCGACAGCCCGAGAAGAAGAGTCCGCTTCCAATCCTGCGGACGAAGCAAGGCCGACGATGGGGCTCGTGGCGGATTGGTCATTACATCCGCATGCGCCGGATCGTTTTCGAACACGAGTGCGGAAGTGGGATGCACGATGATCTCGAGCCAGATCAGATGGATCGGATACAGTAGGATGGGGGCGCCGAGAAGCGGCAGGAGAAATGCTGCGAGCAAAAGCGGCGCGTGGAATGAAATCAAGTACGAAAATGCATGACGCAGATTATCGAAGATACGCCGGCCGTCGGCAACGGCGCGCACGATCGTCGTAACGTTATCGTCGAGCAGAATCAGGCTGGCCGCGGCGCGCGCAACCTCGGTGCCGCTCTTTCCCATGGCGATGCCGATATCGGCTTCCCGCAGCGCCAGCGCATCGTTGGTGCCGTCGCCGGTCATTGCAACGATCTCGCCTTGCGCATGGAGCTCGCGCACGATGCGTAATTTTTCCTCGGGGCGAATTCGTGCGAAGACGTCCTGCGGATCGATGCCGACCTGCGCTGCAATCGCTTGAGCCGTCGCGGGGTGATCGCCGGTAATCATTACGAAGCGAATGCCCGCTTGACGGCAGCGCGCGACCGCATCGCGAGCCGCTTCGCGCACCGGATCGGCGAGCGCGACGAGCCCGACGAGTTGCAACGGCAAGCTTTCGGCGGTCCGTTCGTCGGGAGTTGCAATCGCCGCACGAGCGATCGCCAGAACCCTCGCGCCGCGCCCTGCAGCTTCGTTGAGAAAGGCGTGCGCGCTCTGTCGATCCGCAGCGGCGCCGCGCGCGAGCAACGCTTCGTAGGCGCCTTTGACGACGAGCACGCCGTCCCAAGCGGCGGCAGCGTACTGTCTCGCCGGGTCGAACGGCACGACGAGTTGTCTGTGAAGATTTTGGGACGCGCCGGGCGCGGCGGCAAGCAGCGCGCCGTCGAGCGGGTCGCCCGAATCGGGGTCGGATGCGAGCGCGGCCGCGCGCAGCACGTCGTCCCGGTTGAAACTGCGCGCAGCGAAGACCGACTCCACCGCGAGCTTGCCGTGCGTGAGCGTACCGGTCTTGTCGACGCAAATGACGGTCGTCGACCCCAGCGTTTCCACGCTTGAAAGACGCCGAACCAGCGCGTTGTCTTTAGCGAGCCGCCACGCTCCCAACGCGAGGTACAGCGTGTAAACACACGGCAACTCTTCGGGAATTGCCGCCATAGCCAAACTTATGCCGGCGATGATTGCAACGGGCCACGCATCGCCGTGCGCGTGGCCGGCTATCACCACGAGCGCACACACGAGGGCAACGCCGGCCCCGATTTGGACGACCAGGCGATGAATCGTGCGTTCGATGGGCGTGCGCGCTTGGCGCATCTTGGACATCGCCTGGCCGATGCGGCCATACTCGGTGCGCCTGCCCGTCTCTTCGACCAGCGTCACCGCGTTGCCGGAACGCACAATCGTGCCTGCCAAAACCAGCGCCTGTTTTTCTTGCGCAGCTGCTTTTTCGACCGGAAACGATTCGCCGGTCAGCGCGGATTCGTCGATCAACAGCCGGCGAGCCGAAAGAACGCGTGCGTCGGCGGCGACGATGTCGCCCTCGCGTAAGATCAAGACATCGCCAGGAACAACGTCGCGTGCCGGGATGACGTGCTTGACTCCATCGCGGATGACGCACGCCTGGGGCGGAGAGACCATTCGCAACTGCTCCAGCGCGCGGTCGGAACGGTACTCGAGAATTCCGGTAACGAGAAAAATCGGAAGGAGCGCGATGCAGACGACGATCGCGTCGAAACGATCCCCTAAGAACCAATAGGTCGCACCCGCAATGGCCAAAAGGATCACCATCGGGTCGGCTACCAGACGAACGATCCACGAAAAGAACGAAGCAGAACTTCGTTCAGGAACCAAATCGTTATGGCCGAATTGGGCGAGGCGCGCGCCGGCTTCGGCGACGCTTAAGCCCCGTGCTTCGATCATCGACTCAGAGCGTCGCGGGGGCTTCTATCTCGGCAACTCTGTCCAAGACTCGCTGCAGGCGAGAGTTGACGTCCTCGGCGACCGGTTCGAGCTGTGGATTGCCCACAATGGAGAGGAGCGCTCGCGAATCGACGATCGAAACGATCGTTTGCTCTTTGTCGTATTGAACCACGACGTTGCACGGCAACAGCAAACCTAGTTGCGATTCAAGCGAAAGAGCTTGCAACGCGAAAGAAGGGTTACACGCACCAAGAATACGGTACGGCCTGAAGTCCGCGCCGGTTTTTTCGCGCAGAGTTTTCGCTACGTCGATGTCGCATAAGACGCCGAAACCTTCGTCGGCGAGGAGCGATTTGACGCGCTCGATGGCCGCGTCGAATAGCAAATCAACAGAGATCGTTCTACCGTAAGGTATCATTCCTGGTAGTCTATGCGATCGCGGCGAATCCGCCGTGAATGCGCCTTCCCAATTTCTTCACAAAGACACCTCGCAAGAGCGATTATGAAAGAGAGCCGCATGGAGCAGCTCTCTTTACTGCGGACGCACCGGTGAAACGGTCGTCTCCCGATGGAGCTCTGATTTCGGCCGCTCGGAGCCACGTGCTCGAGTGAGGTCCAGATTCCGTTGTCGATAGCGCGTCGGCCTACTAGAGCCTACCGCCACATCGAGAATATCCGGGGAATTCGTGGTACGCTAGCTAAGAATGCACGTCTTGAAGACGGTCCTTTCGCCAGAAGAACTCGGCCGGATCGACGCGTATTGGAGAGCCGCAAATTACCTAGCGGTCGGGCAAATCTATTTGCTGGACAATGCGCTGCTGCGCGAACCGTTACGCCCGGAGCACATCAAACCGCGTTTATTGGGCCACTGGGGAACGACTCCGGGACTGAATTTCATCTACGCGCACATGAACCGCGCGATAAAGAAGTACGAGCTCAACGCGATCTTCGTTTGCGGCCCGGGGCACGGCGGGCCGGCCGTCGTTGCCAATACGTATCTCGAGGGAATCTATTCGGAGCTGTATCCCAACGTCACGCAGGACGAGCGCGGAATGCGGCGCCTTTTCAAGCAATTCTCGTTCCCGGGCGGTATTCCGAGCCATGCTTCGCCCGAAACGCCGGGCTCGATTCATGAAGGCGGCGAGCTAGGCTATTCGCTCGCACACGCTTACGGCGCAGTTTTTGACAACCCCGATCTTCTGGCGTGCTGCGTGGTCGGGGACGGAGAAGCGGAGACCGGCGCACTGGCGGCGAGCTGGCATTCGAACAAGTTCTTGAATCCGGCGCATGACGGCGCTGTTCTACCAATACTCCATTTGAACGGATATAAAATCGCGGGGCCGACAGTTCTCGCGCGCATACCGGACGATGAACTGTTCGCTCTCTTTAAAGGTTACGGATACGGTCCGATCCTAATCGCGGGTGACGAGCCGCCGGACATGCATCAGCGTATGGCCGCGGCGCTGGACAACGCAATCGAGAGCATTCGCGAGATTCAAAGCTCGGCAAGATCGCAGGGATTCAAAGAACGTCCGACGTGGCCGATGCTTATCTTGCGGACGCCTAAAGGTTGGACCGGGCCGAAGATTGTCGACGGCGTGCAGATCGAAGGAACGTTCCGCGCGCACCAAGTTCCGATTACCGATGTCATCACGAATGCGAAGCACCGGGGTGTACTAGAAGAGTGGATGCGTAGCTATCATCCTGAGGAGCTCTTCGATGAAACCGGCCGCGTGCGCGGCGATCTTGCCGAGCTCGCGCCGACCGGCAGCCGCCGTATGGGGGCGAATCCGCACGCCAACGGCGGCTTGTTGCTGCAAGATCTCGTGATGCCGGACTTCCGAGATTACGCGGTTCGAGTTGAGACTCCGGGCGCAGTGCAGAACGAGTCGACGCTAATTCTCGGAGCGTTCTTGCGAGATGTAATGAAGCTCAATCCAAGTCACTTCCGCGTCGTCGGCCCGGATGAAACCGCATCGAATCGTTTGGGCGCGCTGTTCGAAGTAACGGATCGAACCTCCACGGCGACGATCTTGCCCACCGACGATCACGTTTCGCCGGACGGACGCGTGATGGAAATCCTGAGTGAGCATCTCTGCCAAGGCTGGCTCGAGGGCTATCTGCTGACCGGACGGCATGGATTTTTCTCATGCTATGAGGCCTTCACGCACATCATCGATTCGATGTTAAACCAGCATGCGAAGTGGCTGAAATCGATTCGCGGCATCGACTGGCGGAGGCCGATCGCATCGCTGAACTATTTGCTGACATCGCACGTCTGGCGCCAAGACCAAAACGGATTCAGCCATCAGGATCCGGGCTTCATCGATCACGTGGTCAACAAGAAGGCCGACGTCGTACGCGTGTATCTGCCGCCGGATGCGAACACCTTGCTCTCGGTTGCCGACCACTGCTTGCGAAGCCGGAACTACGTAAACGTGATCGTGGCGGGAAAGCAGCCCGAATGGCAGTGGCTGGACATGGAATCAGCGATCAAGCATTGCAGCGTGGGGCTGGGCATCTGGGAATGGGCGAGCAACGATCAGGACGCGGAACCCGATGTGGTGATGGCTTGTGCCGGCGACGTGCCCACGCTCGAAACGCTGGCCGCCGTGGCGCTCTTACGCGAGCGCCTGCCGCAACTGAAGATTCGCGTCGTCAATGTGGTCGACTTGATGACGCTGCAACCTCAGACCGAACATCCGCACGGGCTTTCAGATGCAGACTTCGATTCGATATTTACAACAGACAAGCCGATAGTCTTTGCATTCCACGGCTATCCTTGGCTGATCCACCGCCTGACCTATCGGCGAACGAATCACGGCAATCTGCACGTACGCGGATATAAAGAAGAGGGCACGACGACGACGCCGTTCGACATGGCCGTGAAGAACGACCTGGACCGGCTGCACCTGGCGGGCGACGTGATCGATCGCGTGCCGCACCTGCAAGAGTTAGGTGCGCACATCAAACAGTACATCAGGGACAAACTGGTGGAGCACAAGGTGTATATCGAGCAATTCGGCGACGACTTGCCCGAGATCCGCAACTGGCGCTGGAAGGCCTAAGACGTGCTGGTTCTCTGCTTTGACGCGGGATCGTCATCCTTAAAATATGCGGTCTTTGAAGCGGGCGACGGCGGCGAGCGCGAGCTGCTCGCGGAGACCCTCGATGTAAACGCGCCGGTTAAGGACATCTTTGCCAAGCTAGCGGCCAAGGGCATTTCGGCGCGGGCCGTCGGGCACCGGATTGTTTTTGGGGGGATGCACGCGGCGCCGGTTGTCGTAGAACCCAGCGTCCTGACGGAATTGCGCGGATACGTGCCGATCGATCCGCTGCATCTGCCCTCGCAGCTGCGCATCGTGGACGAAGTTACGGCCCTTGTGCCGGTGCTGCCGCAGGTGTTGTGTTTCGATACTGCGTTTCACCGCCGGATGCCGGAGATCGCGCAGCGTTTCGCGCTGCCGGCCTCGATCGATCCGTTAGTGCGGCGATACGGTTACCACGGCCTATCCTATGAGTACATCGTATCGACGCTGGACTCTGCGCGATATCCACGCGTGGTGATCGCGCACCTGGGGAATGGCGCGAGCCTTGCAGCGGTGCGCGACGGCCTGCCGGTCGATACGACGATGGGATTCAGTCCGCTGGGCGGGCTGATGATGGGAACGCGGCCGGGCGATCTGGATCCCGGCGTCATGCTGTACCTGTTGCGTTCGGGTGAGTTTACGATTGAGGGTTTAGACCACTTGCTGACGCAGCAGTCCGGTTTGCTGGGCGTTTCGGGAACCACGGCGGATATGCGCGAACTGTTGGCGCGACGCAGCGGCGATCGAGCGGCCGAGCTAGCCGTTCAGCTCTTCGTTTATACCGCCGCAAAATTCATCGGCGCGATGGCCGTGACGCTGGGTGGGCTCGACCTATTGGTTTTTACCGGCGGAATCGGTGAGAATTCGGAGGATATTCGCAGGATGATCGGAGCGCGTCTCGACATGTTCGAAGGAATGGAGACGCGCGTTATTCTGACGAACGAGACATGCGTGATCGCCAGGCATACGTGGCGGTTAAGTTCGTGAACGGCGCAAGCCCCGTGCTGATCGGATTTCTCGTAGCCGCCGGCGCGATTCTCATCATCATGGCCGCTGTCGCGAGAACAACCATAGAACCCCCCGAGACGCAAGCGGCGGTTACTTCCTCGGGTTACCGTTTGCGAAAGGGATGGCTGTGGGGGTTAGGCGCTTCTGCCGTCGTGGCGCTTGCGATCTCTCTACCGTCGTTTCCCTATGGAAAGCCGGAAACGCTGGCCGGAAAACATTTTACGGTCATTGCGAGCCAATATAGCTTCGAGCTTCCGCCGGCCGTGCCGGCGGGAACGAACGTTATCTTCGATGTTACTTCTAAAGACGTCAACCATGGTTTCGGTATCTACGATCCGCGGGGGCGGCTGGTGGCGCAAGTGCAGGCGATGCCCGATTACGTGAACCATCTGCCGTTGCGGTTCGGCGTGAAGGGCCATTACCTGGTGCGCTGTCTTGAGTATTGCGGCATCGCGCATGCTGGGATGCAAGGAGCTTTCGAAGTACGATGAGCGGGCCGCGCAGGATCATGTGGGCGTACTTGACGACCGGGATCGCAGTCTTCGGCCTGATGGTGCTGGTCGGTTTGGCGATGCGCATGGAGCAGGCGCGCTGGCTGACCTACGATCCGGGCTCGTTCTATGCATTGATGACGCTGCACGGTTCGGGCATGATTGTCGCCCTCGCGCTCTGCGGAATGGGCGGGCTATGGTTCATCATGGATCGCGAGCGCGCGATGGACCAAGGACTGGCGTGGTCGGCCTACGCGCTGATCGTGTTCGGCGTCGTGGCCGTGATTTTGAGCGTCTTTCCGGGACGCTTTGGAGCGGGGTGGACATTTCTTTTTCCGTTGCCGTTCGTGGGAACGACGTGGCCGAATTGGGCGACCGGGACATTCCTGATAGGTGTTGCGCTCGTTATGCTGGGCTGGACCATTTACTGCATGCAACTTCTCGGATGCGTTCTTACGAAGTACGGCGGCATGCGGGGCGCGATGGGCTGGGATCTGGTCTTCCATCACGACGCCTTTGTTGCGTCGGGACGCCCGGAGCCGCCGCCCGCGGCCTTCGCCGCCCTCATCACCGCCGTCGACGGACTCTTCGCGGTGGCGGGCGGCATGCTGGTCGGCGTTGCGCTCATCATCCACTGGATCGATCCAACGGTGGCGATCGATCCGCTGTGGGCCAAGAATCTCACGTACCTATTCGGACATACGTTTGCGAACCTGACGATCTACATGGCGATCGCTTTTGTCTACGTCGCGCTTCCGCGCTACGCGCAGCGGGAATGGCACACGTCGCAGGTTCTCGCGATTGCCTGGTGGGGAACGCTGCTTTTTGTGGCGACCGCGTACTTCCATCATTTATATATGGACTTCGTGCAGCCGCGCGGCCTGCAGTACATCGGGGAAGTCGCGTCGTACTTGGCCGCCTTCCCGCCAGCCGTAGTGACGATCTTCGGCGGCGCGATGCTGATCTATCGGTCGCGGCTACGCTGGACCATGAGTTCCATGTTCATGTACGCGGGGCTCGTAGGATGGCTTATCGGCGGCGTCGGAGCGCTGATCGACGCGACGGTTCCGATCAACGTCTCGCTGCATAACACGCTGTGGGTGCCGGCGCACTTTCATACGTATCTGCTCGAAGGCGTCACGCTCTTCGTGTTCGGCTGGATCTTCGCAGATCTGGAAGCGCGGACAGGACTGGTGAGTTCGCTCGCGACGCGCTGGATCACGGGGTTGGGAATTTTCGGCGGCGGCGCGGTGCTGCTGCTGGGATGGTATGTGGCAGGCGCAGCTTCCGTCCCGCGGCGCTATGCCGAGCAGCCCGCTCCCGGCCCGGCAATCGCCGCCTGGGCTTCCGCGGGCGCGATCCTGCTGATCCTGGGTTTAGTGGTGTGTTTGATCGAGGCCGTACGCCTGGCGCGCGCGCGCAGCGCCGAGACGGCAGCATGACCGTTCGCCGAATCGTGTTCGCGGGAAGCGTACTCGCGGGAATCGTTCTTTCAGCGATGCCGGTGATGACCGTCGAACGCGGCATCGCCGTGCAACCGCACCACCTGGATCACGCGGTGCTGATGTTGCTCGGCGCGATCGCCGGGCTCGCGCTCTACGCGGGCACTGACGATCGCGAATCTCCGCCGTGGCTTTGGGTAGCGGTGCTTTGCCCGCTGCTCGCGATGCTGCTGATGTCGCCGTCGTTGTATGCAGTTGTCGATCGAAGCCCGTGGCTGCATACGCTCGACCACCTCGCTTTTGTGGCGCTTGCGATCCTCACGGCATATGCGGGGCAGCGTTACGTGCGCGGCGTCGGCGTCGCTTCGGCGCTGCTGCTCGAATCAATGGCGTTAGTCGCGGCATTCGGTTATGGCGTTGCGCCGGCGGCGACCCATCTTCGCGCGCCGGCAGTTGCCGCACAGCAAGCGGCGCCGGCTGGTAATGTCGCGCACGGGAAGATACTCTTCGCGCAAAACTGCGCGGCGTGTCACGGTGCGAGCGGTCAGGGCGGTATGGGTCCGCCGCTCAAGAATGAAGCGGCGCGCAAAAATCTCGCCGAAACGCAGGCGTGGATAAAGAAACCCGCGCCGCCCATGCCGGCGCTCTATCCGAATCCGTTGAGCGCAAAGGACGTGGCGGACGTCGCCGCCTTCGTCCAATCCTTAAAGTAAGGAAATAGTCGGCTGCGGCTGCAGCGCGCGCGCTCGCGCTCGCGCAATCGAAAGATTGGCCATCATCGCCAGCCAACCGGCAGCGCCAAGCGCACCGCCGAGCGAAACTGCGTTAGCATTTTGGACGAGCAGCCCAAACGTGACACTTGCGATCGCGAGCTGAAACGCAGCGAAAGATATCCACGATAACCGGGCGTCGAGCACGGTTTGGGGACGCGTCTCGTCGTCCTCGCCGCGGTAAGCCGTTAGCATGACGCGCACGCCGATGTGGTAGACGTGCGCATTGATCATCTGCCCGAGCCAACCGGCCAAAAGGACGAAGCCGTACGCCAGCTGCCATGGCTGGCCGCTAAGCGCTCCCGCGCCCAGGCCCAGCGCGCAGAGCAACCAGAGGGCGGCGGCGAGCAGGAACGCACGCGGCGCGCCGAACGGACCAATCGCGCGCCGCAGGATATCGAGCAGGTCGAGTGCGTAGACCAGCGCCGCGCAACCAAAGAGAAGCGCGCCGGGCCAGACCAGCGGGGAAACGCCGGCCAGGCCAATGGCCAATAGCAAGACGCCGATGAGCGTGAAGGATCCGACGATGATGTGGGCAGCGGCAAACCGCGATCGCGCGTCGGTGATCGGCCGCACCGTGCGAACCGAAACGCCGAAGACCAACAGCGAAAGCCAGCCGAGCATGCCGAGGTTTCCGTGCGCCGCGGGCAATGTCGCAATCCAGGCTGCCGCAGTATATCCCGAGATCCACGCGGTCAGCGCGAAACCCAGCAGCGCCGTGACAACGAGAAACAGAAGCGTAATGAGCAGCGCTCGCGCGATCGCGCGTTCGGTGCGCTCGCCGCGAAACGCCTGGGCCAGCGTCACGATCGCGACGGTGATGTACGTAAGGAGCGCCAACAGAATCACGCCCGCGCCGAAAACCGCAAGGTTGGGGCGGGAAAGCAAAGCGCCCACGAAAAGTACAACGCCGGCGCAGAAAAAGAAGAGGGAATAGCGAGCCAGATTCTCCGATCGCCATCGCACATCGCTGAAGCGCGGAATGACATGCAGCAGCACGCCGGCGGCCGCAGTGGTTCCCGAGCCCAAGGCAACGGCGTGAATCCACGCAACGGCCGGGAATCCGATCGACGAAATCGATCCGGTGACTCCGGCCCAGAGAAGAAGAAGCCATGATGCGCCTTGCGAAAGCTGCGCAAAGATGAGCGCGCCCGGTGGAACCCAATGTCGCCGGCTAAACATGGTTGCAAGCAACCATGCCGGTTGAAAGCCGCCTCTTCGTTAAAGCGAGCCTGCTATGGCTCTGTGCCACTTTTGCCCTAGGCGCGATACTGCTCATCCTAAAGGCGTTCGGGCTGCCGCTGCACTACAACTTTTCGAACGTCCACGCGCATATGGGCTTCGTCGGCTGGCTGGTCAATCTTGTCATGGGTATTGCGCTGTGGTTTTTGCCCGTGAATCGCGAGAAGTTTCCGGAGAATCGTGGCAGATATCCGGCGATGACGGTGCGCGTCATCTTCACAATGCTCAACGCGGGGCTCGCGCTGCGCGTCATTTTCGAACCGTTGGTCGACAAAGGGCCAACTCTGTTCTTTTCGGCAACGCTTGTCGCGAGCGCGCTGCTGCAGCTCGCCGCAGTCATCTTATTTGCCGCTATCGCCTGGGTGCGCGTGCGGCAAGTTTAATGAAAGCTTAGCTGCGCAGAATGAGTTCGGTCCCGGTGCGGGACCACTCGATCGTTTCGGTCCAAGAGAGGACCGCGTCGTGTTCTGATTCGTCTGCGGCACGTTTGGCGAGCGGCTCGCGATCGTCGCTCTCTCGAGCGAAATCGTGCGCGCGCGCCTTGGCCGCCATTTCGCCTATCATCCACATGCCTCTAGCCTACGCCTGAGCCTGGAAGAACCTGTGAAGGGGTGGCGCACTTTGTTGGAAGCGCCCCGTACGCTCGGTGAGCCGGATGCGATAGACCACGGCGCCCTCCTCCAGGACGCCCGGCCGGCTCGCCCCCAAATCCTCGACCGCGTCGCGGGCCTTCGCCGGCAAGAACCTTAGCAGAATGATGCGCATCGCGTCCTCGGCGGGTTCGCCGTGCAACTCTTCAAAGGTTCCCCACGCGACGACGCTGCGCCAGTTGGATTGGTCTTCAACACGGTCGACCTCGAAACAGACATGCGGATTCTTGCGCATCATGCGCACCTTCAGGCCTTCGGCCGTATGCGAATAGACGCAGCCGCCATGGTAGGCGTAGGCGATCGGCACGATATAGGGACGACCGTCCGCGCTGCATCCGAGCCGGCCGACGAATTCGTCTGCCAGCGTGCGCTCGATCTCGGCATCCGGCAGGACCGCAATCATGCCGTCACACCGATCGTAGCATCGTCCAGGTAACAGCCCGGATCGGACGCCCAAAGATCGCCCGTCATGTTGAAAGCGCGGGCGCGAAAGTTTCCACCGCAGATCGGCATGAACCGGCATTGCGCGCAGCGCCCGTGGATGCGCAATTTGCTGCTTCGAAGTGCCCGCAGGAGCTCGTTGCTCTCATCTATCCAAATCTCGCTGAAGCGCCGGTTCTTCACGTTCCCAAGCGTGACGCCTTGAAAAAACTGATCGGGATGCACGTTGCCCTGCGTATCGATATCGGCGATGCCTGTTCCCGATGAATTAGCGCCGCCGCCGTTCCAAACGAGCGCGTCATAAGCGCGCGCGGCTTGGACCGGATCATCGTGGAGCAGCGTGAGGTACAGAGACGCGGCGTCCGCGTGATTGTCGACGGTGAGAATTTCGCGCGGCGTCCCGCCGGCAACAAACTCCCGCGTGCGTTTGAAGATCGTGTTCAGTGCGGCACGCGTTTGAGCCGTATCGAGCGCCATCGCACCGCGGCCCCGTCCGGTGGGAACGAGATGGTAGAAGCAAGCGCGGTCGATATCTTCGGCCTCGATAAAGTCAAATATCCGGTCTAGGTCCTGTACGGTTTGCGGCGTCAACGTTAGGCGCAGGCCGACTTTCTGCCCCACTTCCTTACAGTTGCGAATGCCCCGAACAGCCCGATCGAAGGCACCGGAAACGCCGCGAAACCCATCATTCGTCGCGCCGATGCCGTCGATCGAGATGCCGACATAGCTAAAACCGATCTCGCGAATTCGCTCCGCGAGCGTTTCGGTGATTAGCGTGCCGTTTGTCGACAGCGTAAATTTCAAGCCCAGCATCCGCCCAAATTCCGCCAAGCGCAGGGTGTCGCGCCGGGCTAGCGGCTCACCGCCGGAAAGCAGCACTGCCGGTACGCCGAACTTGGCCAAATCTTTGAGCAAATCGATACCCTGCGTATACGTGAGCTCGCCCGAATATTTGCGCGCGTACGAGTCGCTGTAACAATGCAAACAACGGAGATTGCACGTCCGCGAGACGTTCCAAACCACGACGGGCTTGCGTTCGCGAGCACTTCTTGGCGCGCCGGCGCCGTGGCCATAGCGCAATGCATCCATCGGCTGATCGAGCCCACACAGCAACTTTGTAACGTTAAGCATAAGCCGCGGTCCGCAAAACCTCCGGGGTGTACGCACACGTGGGGTCGGACGCGAACATGCTCTTGTTCATGGCATAGGCGCGGGCGCGCGAACCGCCGCACAGTTGCGCAAACTCGCAGAGACCGCACTTACCGGAGAACTCCGACGGTTCGCGTAGTTTGCGGAAGACGGGATTCTCGCGATACAGCGCGAGCGGGCTAATCTCTCGCACATTCCCGGCGGTATATGGCAGAAAGCCGCTCGGATAAACGTCACCCGTGTGCGAGACGAACATGAACCCTTTTCCGTCTCCTATTCCGGCTGGGAGTTGCGCTGCCGGCGTGCCCTCGTGTTGAGCGAGAAACCGGCGGTAATGCGGCGCCTCGGTTGTCTTCACCGCGAACGGGACGGTCTGCGCAATTTCGTAAAGACGCCGAAACGCTTCTTCGGTTTCTTGCGCGCTCAACACGTCTTCGAGCTGGGCTCGACCGACCGGCACGAGAAAAAACAACGTCCACGATGCGATGCCGAGCGGCTCGATTAAAGACGCGATCGAGAAAAGCCGATCGTTGTTAAAACGGGAAACGGTCGTATTGATCTGCGTTAACAGACCCATCTCGCGCGCGGAGCGAGCCGCATCGAGCGTTCGCTGGAACGAACCGCGAACGCCGCGGAAAGAATCATGCATTTCCGCAGTGGGCCCATCGAGACTCAGCGAGATGCTCTTGCAACCCGCGCGAGATAGTTTTGCCAGCGCCGCCGGCGTAAGCCGGCCCGTGGCGCTTGGAGAAACGGCCACGCGTAGACCCTTGTTGGTGGCATATTCGACGATTTTAAAGACGTCGCCGCGCATCAGCGGATCGCCGCCGGTCAGGATAAAGAGCGGCCGGCATTCGGCGATAGAATCGACCAGCGCGAAGGCCTCGGACGTGGTTAATTCATCGGGATTGCGAAAGGGGATCGCTTCGGCACGGCAATGCCGGCAAGCCAGGGCGCATGCGCGGGTCATTTCCCAAATGACGATCCGCGGCGCATCCGAAAAAGGGATGACCTCGGGCTGCATCATGAGGGAATCGTAGCAAGCGCATTGGAGTGGATTGGGAAGGCGCTTTCCTCAATCGTTCACGGCTATGGCCTAGCCTGGAAATATGACGGTTATAGCCGATGAGGTCAGCGCCGAGCGACTTTTGAGCGAGTACGGTATCAGCCCGCCAGTGAAGGACGGTAGGGGTATACCGCTGGCGATTGACGCCACCGACGATCCGTATTTCGGGCGAAGCATCCGCTTGACGATCGGCCGCCGGCGGTCTACGGTTCCGTGCCCTTTGAACGAATTCGAAGCCCAAAGGCTCGTCGATGAATTCCGTCTCGCGCACCTGTTGCCTGACGTCTTTCACGAAGATATGACGCTGGTTCATCTGCTGCTGAAATGTTCGCGGCTTTATGTTGAGCGGAACTTGGTGGCCCTACATCTCGATTGCCATCTGTCTACGCGCGGCTACCGCGTGAACGAGGCGCGCATGGCTACCGATCGCGCACTTCACGTTCCCTCACGGCTAGAGCCGCACGCCCACGACCGCAAAGCGGTTTTTCCATGGCGCCGGACTGCCCGTGCGCCACACCGCAATTAAGGAAGCACTATGTTGACGCCAGATAATCAAACTTTGCGTGACATCGTGCTGGCAGAATTGGATTTCGACCCGCGAGTGAACGCCGAACGAATCGGCATCGCCGTGCGGGACGGCATCGTGACCGTGACCGGCACGGTTTCAAGCTTGACCGAAAAATGGGCCGCCGAGAAGGCTATCCGGCGCGTCAAAGGAGTGCTCGGCATCGCCGAGGAGCTACAGGTTGACCTGCCGGCAGTGCATCGGCGTGACGATGCCGACATCGCACGCGCGGCTGCAGCGGCGCTGCACTGGGACGCGTGGCTGCCGCGAACGGTCGCGGTAACCGTTCAAGACGGCTGCGTAACGCTAAGCGGAGAGGTCGACTGGGAGTATCAGCGCAATGAGGCTGAACACGCCATCCGGCGCATACTGGGCGTGCGCGGCATCTACAACGAAATCAGATTGCAGCCGCGCATCCCGACGGTACAAATCGCGCGCGAGATCAGCCGCGCGTTTCAACGCAACGCGCAGCTCGACGCAGACACAATTCATGTAACCGACGATCGCGGCACGGTAAGACTCACCGGACGCGTGCGCAATTGGACCGAATGGGCGGCCGCCACGCGCGCAGCGTGGTCGGCGCCGGGCGTCGCTGCGGTTGACAACGAGCTGAGCGTAACGGATCGAGACGTTTAAACCTTCCCAGGTTCTTCTCGGGTATTACGCCGCCATTGCTCAGCCTGCGGTTACTCTTAGTGCATGAAAAGAATTATTCTAGCGGCCACTCTGGCCATCGCCTCAACTCTCGTACTCGCATCGGCCCCGCACCGCGCGTCGGCGCACCCCAGCATCGATATCGTGGCTGCGAACTGGAAATTCACGCCCGGAACGATTACCGCTCACGTGAATGAAGTAACCACGCTGCGACTAACGTCGTCGGGCGGCGTGCACGGAATCGTTTCGCCGGATCTCGGCATTGCGAACACCATGATACTGCCGGGCAAGTACGCAACCATTACGTTCACACCCAAGAAAGCCGGCACGTACGTCATCCACTGCACCGTGTTCTGCGGGGCAGGACACAGCACCATGACGCTGACGATTAAGGTCGTGGCGTGATCGCACGGAAGGAATTCAGCCGCGGCTTGACCGCGGCTGCCGTGCTCGCGGCGGCATTTTCATTCTGCGCCGGCACACGCGCGCAGGCGATGCCGATCTTCGCAAAAGCTTACGGCTTGCAATGCAGCGCTTGCCACACGATGGTTCCCGGCCTTAACGCGTACGGGCGCTTCGTGCAACGCACCGGCTACGCGTCGCTCGATCGCGACGTGCTGAAGGAACACTTGCCGTTCTGGCTCGGCGAACAAATCAACGGCGACAACACGGGCGGCGTGAGCGACAGATCTCCTACGCATACTATCGCGGCCGGAAACGTCGCCCTTCACGGCGCGGGCTATCTTGCGCCGGACTTTACCTATCACGTTCAACAATGGCTGATTCAGAACGATAAGACCGGCGGTTCGCTGGATACCGCTTGGGTGACATACAACAATTTATTCCATCGCGACGGCCATCTGTTTGTGGGCAAGATCGAATCGCCCGGCCCGTCGCCCTATAGCCAGTGGTTCGACGTTTCGGGATTTGCAGCGGCCGGCGTGACGGTCGGTGAGCACACGTGGCAAGCAGATGCCAACCGCTGGGGCGCAAAACTCGGCTACGTGCATGACAACTGGAATGCCGAAGTTGCATGGCTCGGAAGCGGAAACGGACTTCCAGGCGCCGCGGATTTTGATACGGTTCCCGGAACGGATAAAACGTTCGCCTGGAAACTGGTGCAAGCGCTGCCCGATCACCCCTATGAATTCGGCATATTCGGGAGCTCCGGCAGCTTCATTGTTTCAAGCGGCGACCCCGACCATTACAGTTCGATGGCCGGTTACGTGCAGCGCGATCCGACTAACGGATTTCCCGGAGTGTTGGCCATTTATCAAATCGGCAACGACTCGAACCCGGGGTTTGACGCCGACGGCAATCAGTTTCCATCTGCACGCAGCCGCGCTTTTAGCGCGGAGCTTTACGAACCGCTCTTTGGAGACAACGCATTGCTGGGGCTTCGTACCGAAACAACCAACGACGGCCTGGGAACGACAACGAATTTCGCCAACGTAAACTTAGCCTTCAACGTGCCCGGAGTGCAGTACTTGCACGGATACATCGAAGCGGGGATGTTAGGCAATTCGAGCGCACCAAGCGGCGGACCCGACTGGCGCTGGTTCTTATGGTGGACGACGCCTCTGGGTAAGTGAGCCTAGGCGCGCGCGGCCGCTTTGGGGCGCATCGCGATAAGGACCGCCGCTAAAATCACCTGGACGACGATTCGCACGACTATGTAATTCGCGGGAAAGTATCGGCCGAGATGCACCGCTCCGAGCGCGTATCCGATCAGGATCGCCGATGCAATCAAAATAAAAACCAACATATCGATGACCGCGACATAACGGGCCGGATCGCGTGCGGTAACGCACAGTAGATAACCCAAGCCCAGTGCCAGGATGCCAATCGCTTTAAAGAAGATCGATAAGAAAGCAGTATCGGCGAGCGTCAAAATACCGGGCGCCATCGAGAGCACCCAGCTCGATCCAAAGATCAGAATGAGACCGGCAAGCGCTTCAACAACGGATAGGGCGTACAAAAGCGTGCTCAAATTGCGGTAAGACTGGACTGAAACCATAGCGCCTCCTCCTCAGTAGCCCGCCGCTAGTCCTTCCGGGTATCGCCGGTCCGTCCCGCCGAAAAGCATTCCGGTCTTGGGATCTACGACGATGGCTTGGGCCGAGCCCCATCCCGCGACTTCTTTAAAGCTGTAACCCATCGCTGCGAGCTTTGCCATTGCCTGCGCCGAAAACGCGCCGGGTTCGTACTCGACAACATCAGGGAGCCACTGCATGTGAATGCGCGGAGCGTTGACGGCGGCTTGCACGTTCATACCGTAGTCGATCACGTTTTGCAGCGTGGTAAGGACGATCGTGATGATGCGCGATCCGCCCGGGCTACCGGTAACCATGAATAGCCGTCCGTTACGCGTGAGTATGGTGGGCGTCATCGAGGAGAGCGGGCGTTTTCCGCCGCGAATATCGTTGCGCGAACCTTGAACGAGCCCGTACAAATTGGGAACGCCGGGCTTGCTGGTGAAATCGTCCATCTCGTCGTTTAGAAGAAATCCGGTGTCGCCCGCGATGACACCGGCGCCGAACGTATCGTTGATCGTGTAGGTAACGGCGACGGCGTTCCCGGCGCTATCGACAATCGAGTAGTGTGTCGTCTCGCCATTCTCATGCGCGACGACGCCGAGACCTGGACGAATTTGCGTCGACGGTGTCGCGCGGTTTACCGATATGGTACCGCGCAGTTTGGCCGCGTAACGCGGCGTGATCAGCTGCGCGACGGGGTTCTTTACGAAAGCCGGATCGCCGAGGTACGTGTTTCGGTCGGCATACGCGCGGCGCTCGGCTTCAACGGCGAAGTGCACGCTTGCGGCGGAGTTCCAGCCCCACCGCGCGAGCGGATAGGGCGAGACTACATTCAAAATCTCGCACAGCGTTACGCCGCCCGAGCTCGGCGGGGGCGCCGATATGAGCTCGTATCCGCGATAGGCGCAGTGCACGGGGTTTAGCTCGTCAACATGGTATGATGCGAAATCTTGCAGCGAGAGGATGCCGCCGTGCGTACTGCTTGCAGCGACGATGGCTTGCGCGATGGCGCCCCGGTAAAAGACGTTTGGTCCGTCGCGCGCAATCGTTTCGAGCGTTCTTGAAAGCTGGCGCTGTTTTAGCGCGTCGCCGGGCTGCGGAGTCCGGCCGTTAGGCGCAAAGATTGCGCGCACACCGGCATCGGATGGCAGGCCTCTATAGATTTTCGCATCGCCGGCTCCGATTAGGTAGCCGTTTCGAGCCAGTGCGATGGCGGGCGCGATCAACGCTGCGCGCGACCGCGTGCCGAATTCCGTGCGCGCGCGCTCCAGTCCCATGACCGTGCCTGGAACACCGACCGCAAGATAGCCTTTTGTGCTCAGGCCCGCGATTACATTGCCGTTCTTATCTTGGTATAGCGCGGGCGTCGCGCGAAGGGGCGCGCGTTCGCGAAAATCGATGAACCGCTCTCGGCCGTCGTGCATGCGAATAAGCATGAATCCGCCGCCGCCGATATTTCCGCAGCACGGGTCGACAACGGCGAGCGCGTAACCGACGGCGACGGCTGCGTCAACCGCGTTACCGCCGAGCCGGAGCACATCGACGCCTGCTTGCGTCGCAAAGTGCTGTTGGGTAACGACCATGGCGTGTGACGCGCGCGCCGGCCTAGCGCGCCAGTCCGGCAAAGCGGTGGACGCGGCTATTTGCGAGGCCGCCAGAATTGTGACGAGGGCGCTCCGAGCGATCATGTTCCCTCGTTTCGGCGGCTGCATCGACAGCGGCCTTTTTGGCTTAGCGCCAGGGCGCGCTGGTGGGGTTTTCAATTTTTGGGGGACCCAACGAACGCGAGCGCAAAGCGGCACACGGTAAATGATTGCCCTTTTGGGAGCGGCCACCGACGCGCTTACGGCGCAGCAGATCATGTCGCGCTGGGCTGCCGTTTCGGGAGTGACCGAGCAAAACTCCCGGACGAGCGTACAACGGTTTGAGTACACTAACTACGGCAGGACGCTGTATGTGACCGTCACGTCGGAAGCCCCAAACAAGGTTTTGATACGCAGCGAATTTCCGTGGCGCCACCTGGTGACATTCATCACGCGCCTCAGTTATTGCCCAAAAAGTGTGTAAACATGGGGGTCGACTCGTCATGGGTTGTCAGCAATCGTCCCGAGTCATCATACGGTCGCTAACTGTTAATCGGCGGGTCGTTGGTTCGAGTCCAACATCCGGAGCCAAGAAAAGAAGGAGCCGTCCGAATGGGCGGCTTTTAGTTTTCTTGATTACGGTGTATCGACGAGAACCGTCATTCTCGGTTCGGAACCGGGCCTACGCGGCACTCCGCCGGACTGAGCGTAGCTTCGCGATTTTCTTCGCCTCAGGAGAATGCCGAGCATCAAAGAGGTCGAGCATCGTCTGCATGTTAACCCAAAGGGCATCGCTCGTCTCGAAAACACGAGCCAAGCGCATCGCTGTGTCTGGGCTGATTCCCCGGCGGCCATTGAGTATCTCGTTAAGCCTAACATAGGAAATGTCCATCGCAGCCGCGAGGTCGCGGCACGTCATGCCAAGTGGCTCCATGTAAAGTGCGCGAATAATCTCCCCCGGAAGCGGTGGGCGCTTTCTAGTGGGAACCGTTAGATCTTTCACTTGTCTACATCCTCCCTAATGATAGTCGGCAATTTCGATCTCGCTGACTCCTTCGACACCCCACGTAAAGCAGATACGAAATTGATTGTTGATTCGAATGCTGCGCTGACCCCTTCGGTTGCCCGCGAGTTTCTCTAAGCGATTAGAGGCTGGAATTCTTAGGTCGTTGATCGTTGTGGCGCTTGTCAGGACCACAAGCATCATCCTGGCGCGGTGGTGCAGCGTCGAGGGGAGCGTTCTGCGTGCGTCCTTCGAGTTGATGCCCTCGAAGATGTCAGATGTTCCCTTATCGGCGAACCGCCTCACAACGCCACTATAATGTATACCGTTATACGTGTCAAGGCCCGCCGGTCGATGGGGGCGCGAAGCACCGGTAACAAGGCCAAACGCCGATAGAGTTCGAGCGGCGCATGGCTCAGGCGGCGTAATGTCCAATCAACAACCGTCTACGAAAGCGGATCAGCTCCAGCGCGCCTCCGAATCTTGCCGCGATCACCGCGCCGAGTACCCAGACCAGGATCGCAATGAGCAGTGTCGAGATTGCGTGTCCGCTGCCAGCTATGGCCGCAGATCGTGCCACCTGGCGCCACGTCCACCCTTGCTGGCGTGCAAGGATTGTTATCGGTAACCAGTGATCGGGCACGATAGTGTGCAGAACGCCGACTGCAGCAACTGCTCCGACAAGGACATACGACCCGGTTCCCGACACGACTTGGCATTTCTACACCGAAGGTCAAGAACGCATAGATTCGAGGCTCGACGATGAGATGTCAGTGAAAAGACTACTAAAGTTGAGTCGCAAAGAGTCCCATTCATACGATCTGATCACATTGGTTTGCGACTTAGATTCTCGAAATACTGGCCGCAACAATCAGCACCTACTAGGCTTCTTATGTCAACCCCTCCGATTACATCTAGCCCGGCTTGAGACGTGCACACGCCTCCTTCGTAAAGGAGTGCAATACTTCGTCCGATCTTTCCGTCTTTAGTGCGCGTTTGTCCGAAATCGCGCCGGACTCGTGCGACGCAATCAGCGTATTTCGCTACGGAGAAGTTGGAGAGATCCTGCTCGCGCACGATGGTCCCACGTGGGACTCGGAAATTCTTCGTAAGGAATTGCAGGCAACATTTCAGGCCCGCGTACCTGATTTCGTCCTGCCCGTCGATCGCATCGACCCCTTCAGAAGTCATGCATCGTGCACCGAGGTCAAGAACGACCAGCGTTCTCACATGATTTCCGCGCCGAAGAGCATCTAGCCGAACATGACGCACAGAGCCGAGACATGCATTGTACCGTGCGACGTCAAAATGCCATTTCGGCCCTTGAGGTGCGGACGTTTCGCTGCATGCGAACATGATAAACACACCCCCCAGAGCCAACATCCGCGAGTAACGTAGCCACACGTTGCGTTACTCCGACCCGGCAATCGCCACCGCTGTGGAAGCATTATAGAAGGTGGTTATCCCTGTCGTGTTGTTCTGATAGGCTTGGCAAGGCGATGCCGTGCTCGTTTGGTTCGCCATATCGGTGCCGCAAAGCGCGTTACCGACGTACACGTCGGAGGTATTCGGTGAGACTGTCGATGACTGATCGCTGATTACGCTGCCAAGCTGCCGCCACACTCGGACGTAAACAGCCACATGGAACTCGGGATCCCAGGTGCTCGTCGTGTAGCAATGATTTCTCATCGGCGGATCGTAATCCGCACACTCGCGCTCAAAACGCCCATTGTCATCGATATCAATCTGCATCTTATCGCCGCCCTGCAATCCGCTACTTGCGTGTCGCCAAACGAAAGTGTAATGACGGACGTTTGGATACGGCAATGTGTCGTTGGTGACGGCGACTTGCGGATATAAGATGCCGGCTACGAGCGGATCTTCCGAGACGACTATCCACGCAGCGGTCTGCACGCCGTGAACCTTCGGATCAGGCCCCATTGGGAAAGCCCATCCAGTCTCGTTCGCGTACTGCTTGCCGGTGAGCATGTGATTTTCGTCGCTCTTCCGATCGTGGGAAATGTAGACTACTTGGGGAAGCTCGGCAAGGGCGAGCATTGCTTCGGTGCTGGTCATTAATCACGTCTTAACCGGCGGCGAATCTAGCTCGGACACTTTGTACCCTCCGGTGTACCCCTCACTCGGTCGGATTGTGTAGGACTGCGGCGTATTACTTCGTGCTCAAAATGGTGGGCGGTATTGGGATTGAACCAATGACCTCTTCCGTGTCAG
>PLLF01000081.1:8511-20132 GCA_003140855.1 Vulcanimicrobiota bacterium | reverse complement strand
TTCGACGTGTTCGAAAGGCGAGTTTCGGCTCTAGAGCAGCGCTAGCGTTTTGGCGGCGTGCGCCATGTTCAGCTCAACGGCGGGATTTAGACCCTGCCACGTAGCCCGTATCCGTCCGCGCGGATCGATCACGACCATCGTCGGAAAGCCGTCAAGTTGAAAGAAACCGCGCGACAGCGCGCGCGGATCGATCACGACGTTCGTTAATCCTTGTGCGCGTGCGAAAGCTGCGGCTACCTCGCGCGGCTCGCCGACGTCCACCTCCACGACTTGCACTTCAGGATGCGCTCGCGCAAACGACTCCACCAGCGGCAGCGAAAACCTGCACGGCGTGCACCAAGAGGCATAAAACTCGAGGAAGACGACGTGTCCGCGCTGCTTGGCCAATGCGAACGGCGCGCCCGCGAGCGTCGCGTAACGTACGGCCGGCGCGGGGTAAGCGGAATTCTCCGATAGGAAGCGCGGCGCAACCAGTAAACGATAGGCGACAAACATCACGAGCGCGATTGCGATCGCGTCGAACAGAAACCGCAGCTTCAGGAACCGGCTCAAAATTCTCACTCCGCCGCAAAGACGGCCGCGATCCCCTGTCCGCCGCCGATGCACGCGGAAGCGATTGCGTACCCGCCTCCGTTCTTTCGAAGGTGGTGCAGCGCCGTGAGCGCCAGGCGGGCGCCGGACGCTCCGAGCGGGTGTCCCAACGAGATCGCGCCTCCGTGCGGGTTGAGACGGCCCTTCGAAAACTGCGGCGCGTACTGCATTTCCTGAAGACACGCGAGCACTTGCGGCGCAAACGCTTCATTGATCTCGATAACGGCGACGTCGTCGCGCTTGACGTTCGCGTTCTGCAGTGCTTTCGGAATGGCCACCGCAGGACCGATTCCCATGATGTCCGGATCGACGCCGACCACGCTGAATCCGACGAGCCGCCCGATCCACGACAAACCGTCGGCTTTTGCTTGTTTCACCGTCGTAAGCACCACAGCGGCGGCGCCGTCGGTGATGCCGCTCGCATTGCCCGGAGTCACCACGCCGTCTTTGCGGAAGCGCGGCGCGAGCTTCGCGAGCTTTTCAATTGAAAGCCCGACGCGCGGCCCTTCGTCCTTTTCGATCGTCACGCGCTGGCCTTTGGCGTCCTTTACTTCCACCGGCACGATCTCTTCGGCGAAGTAGCCGTCGCTCTGCGCGGTCAGCGCGCGCTCTTGCGACCCTAGCGCGAACTCGTCGCACGCTTCGCGCGCGATCCCGTAACGCTGGGCGAGATTCTCAGCGGTAATCGCCATCGGCAAGCCGTTGTAAGAATCCGTGAGCGCCTCCCAAAGCGTGTCTTCGAATTTCACGCTCGCACCGAGCGGGAAGCCTTTGCGTGCGCCGCGCACGACGTGCGGCGCCTGGCTCATCGATTCGCTGCCCCCGGCAAGCGCATATGTGCTCTGCCCCAAACGCAAAGAGTTTGCCGCCGTCAGGATCGCCTGCAGACCGCTTCCGCACAAGCGGTTGAGCGTCAGCGCCGGCACTCCGATGGGAATTCCCGCGCGCAAAGCCGCGTGCCGCGCCAGGTAGATCGCGTCGGCGCTGGTCTGCATGACGTTGCCGAATACGACGTCGTCGATTCGCTCTTTAGGTATTCCGCTACGCGCGATGGCAGCATCCGCGGCCACTACTGCAAGATCGGTGGCGGTGCGATCAGCCAAAGCGCCGCCGAAATTACCGAACGGCGTGCGCGCACCGGCGAGAATCACGACATCGTTTTCCGTCACCGTGCCTGCCTACAACGGTGGGCAAGCGGCGCCCTTGCAGGCGACCGCCGTAAAACCCCCAAATCAGAGGCCCGATGCCTATGAACAGGGCCGCAGCGATCACGATCGACGCCCGATCCCTTCAACCCGCGAGCCGGACCGAACAGATCCTCGAAGCGTTCGACAAACTCTCGTTTAACGCGATCCTCGAAATCAACGAGGAGACCGATCCGCGAGCTTTGCGCAACGAGCTCTCGCAACTGCGGCCGGGAAAATTCTCTTGGGACGCGCGCAACTTGGGATCGAACCGGTGGACGATCCGCGTGGAGCGCATCGACGAAAATGCGGCGCCTGAGTCGCTGCTGCAGCACGTCGCGCCTTTCGCCAGTGCAAAAGCTGCGACGCTGCGCGATTTGGCCGGACAAATGACCGAGCGAACCTACCGCGCGGGCGACACGATTTTTGACGAAGGCGAGGTTTGGCCGTACTTGGGCATCGTGAAATCCGGAAAAGTCATTCTTACGTTGCTTTCACCCGACGGCAAGACGCACACGCTGGGCGAACGCCTCACGCACGACACGCTCAACGACAGCGGCACGTTCGATCAGGGCGGGGCAACCACGCGTACCGAAGCGCTGACCGACGCCACAATCATGACGATTCCAAGCGAAGCCGTGCTGCACGCGTGCCGCAACGACGCGGAACTGGCGCTAGGGTTTCTTTCCGAAGCGTCGCAGGCCCGGCGCCGTTCGATCGACACGATTGCCGACCTCGCGTTCGCGCACGTGCTGCAACGGGTCGCAAAATTCTTACTTGGTTATGCGCGAGCTTCCGTCGGGATGACGCGCGGCCTTCCCGGCGTCGAAAACCTTTCGCAGGCGCAAATCGCCGCCGCAGCAGGAACGGTGCGCGACATGGCGGCGCGCGCCTTGCTGCGGCTCAAGAATGCAAATGCCGTAGAACTCGATCGCGGACGCGTGAAAGCGATCGATCGCGCGCGCTTGGAAGCGTTCGCGCAAAACGTGCAAGCCCCGCCGGTCTAAAGCCTTTACTGCGGAGTCGTCGCCGAAGCGATTGCTTTAAGCGCGTCGTTGAACGTCGCGACCGGCACGACGTGGATGCCAGACGTATCTTTGATCTCTGAATAATTGTCGGACGGAACCAGAAAGAGCGTCGCGCCGGCCGAACGTGCTGCCGCGATCTTTTGCGCTGCGCCCTCGATCGGCCCGACCGTTCCGTCGTATGCGATCGTACCGGTGCCGGCAACACGCAGGTCACGCGGAAGCGGAGCCCGCTTTAGCGAGCGGTAGATTTCCAGCGCAAACATCAATCCGCCCGAACTGCCCGCCACATGCGGCAGATGATAGTGCACCACGACCGGCAGGCGCGGGCTTTCGTACATCGTTGTGAGATAGGTGCCTAGGACCGTGCGGCCGTGAAATGCGCTCGTCTTGACGGTAAAACTGCGCGCGATGCCGCGGCGCAGCACCGCGACGCGCACGATCGATCCGGCTTTCACGCCGCGCATGGCCGCTGCCAATTCGGAGCTGGTCGCGACCGGCCGGCCATTTACAGCTGTGATGAAATCGAGCTGCCGTAAAACGCGTGCAGAAAAAGAATTCGGCGCAAAGTACAAGACCATAACGTGGCTGCGCGGCGCCGGAACGCGATAACCGGCAGCGCGTTCGGCAACCGCAGCCGCGATCGTTTGACTTTCGCCCATCGCCTCGCGCTGTGTGCCTTCGTATTGGGCTACCGTAATGCCGCGCGGCAGTACGTCGTCGGTCCGGACGACGCGAACGCCCGGAACGAACGCGCTGAGCAGTTCAAACGGTGTGACGCGGGTCGCGAAACGCACGTCGGTCAGATAGAGATGGGTTTGCGGCGTCAGGCCGGCGAGCGAGACCACGTCACCGAGGTCGACGGCGCGGCCGGGAAGGATCAGCGAATACGGCGTCGGCGCAAACGCGCAGAGCGCGCCGAGCACCGCCACGACTACATAGATCCCGCCGCGGTTACGAGCCAGATGTAGCCGCATAGGCGATCGTTACGGAACGACTTCTACCGATTCGAGCGCCGTGGTTTCGTCGCCGGCCTGCGCGTCGAACGCTGCGCGTTTGCTCTTGGCGGCCGCGTCGGCCATCGGTTGTGCCTGCTCGGTCTGCGCGCGCGGCGCCAGTGCCTCACGGCCTTTGCGGATCGAGCCCAGCGCTCCGGCAAGCCGGTTCTCGAGCGAGCCGAGCGTCTGCAAAGCGTACTGGTCGGCGCCTTCGCGAACCTTGCGGGCGCGCTCTTCGGCTTCTTTGAGAATGACTTCGGCGGTCGTGCGTGCGCGCGCGACGATCTCGTGATCGTCGAGCAGCTCTTCGTGTTTGCTGGCCGCTTCGTTGACGATCGTCTGCGCTTTTTCCTGAGCTGCGCGCAGCATGCGGTCCTGATCCTTCGCAATGATCTTCGCGCGGCCCATTTCTTCGGGCAGCGACGAGCGGAGTTTTTCCACAAATTCCATCAGCCGCTCTTCGCTGAGAATACGGTATCCCGCCGGGAGCCAGGTTCCGTCGTGCACGTATGCTTCCAATTTGTCTAAAACGCGATAGACCGACATTGATTTCCTCCGTTACGTGGTGCGCAGGCTCGCGCGTTTAGCCGCCATGAGCCGCATCACCGGATCCGGCACCAGCGCGGCCACGTCGCCGCCCAGAAAAAACACTTCCTTGACGATGCTCGAGCTGACGAACGAGTATCGCTGATCGGACATCAAGAACATGGTATCGACGTCCGAAAGCGCCCGGTTCATGAGCGCCGTCGACATCTCACTTTCGAAATCGGAGACCACCCGCAAACCCTTGATGATCACCGCCGCGCGTTCCTTGCGGACGTAGTCGGCGAGCAGTCCGCGAAAATGCTCGACGCGCACGTTCGAGAGGTGCGCTACGCAGTCGCGAATCATTGCCTCGCGCTCCTCGAGCGTAAACATGGGTTCCCGCTTTTGCGGATTGACGACGACGGCGACGATCAGCTCGCCGAAGTATCGCGCCGCGCGCTGAATGACATCCAGATGGCCATTGGTGGGCGGATCGAACGAGCCCGGGTATACTGCCCGCGGCGCTTGTGACGCTCGACCGTCGTTCATGCTACGGGCGTGAAGAAAGCCAAAGCGACATCGCCGTAGACTTCCTCGCGGACGCTGCGGTACCCCGGTATCTCCGGAAGAATCATGCGCGCGCTGTGCTCGTAAATGACAAACGCGTCGGGCGCAAGCAAGTGACGGTCCAAAAGCAGCCGGAACATTTGCATCGGAATGTCGTCGCCATAGGGCGGATCGGCGTAGACGAGATCGAAGGCCGGATCGAGCCGGTAAAGTGCGCGGTCGACCGGCGCTCCCACGATCGTAACGACGTCGGTGACGCCGAGCTCTCCGGCCGCCTCCCCGATTGCTTCGGCGATTTCGCGGTTGCCTTCCACGCACACAACCGACGCGGCTCCGCGCGAGGCTGCCTCGAACCCGATGGCGCCCGTGCCGGAGAACAAATCGAGAAAGCGCGCGCCTTCGATTCGCGTCTGCAGAATCGAGAACAAAGACTCTTTTACGCGTCCGGGCGTCGGCCTGACGCTGACTCCCTTGGGCGAACCCAGCTTGCGGCTGCGCAAATTTCCGCCGGTGATCTTAGGCACACGTGCGTCGTTCTACAGTAACGCAAGCAGTTCCGCGAGCTTGTGTATAACTGCGGTCGGCTTGGGAAGATCCGGGGGGTACTTCACGCCCTCGGCGTCGAGCCAAATTCCACGCATGCCGGCCGCGATTGCGGCGGCAGCGTCGCTCTCGGGATTATCTCCGACGTATGCGACGTCATGGGGATCGGCGCCCAAAGCGTTTGCGAGCGCATGAAAAGCAGCCGCGTCCGGTTTTTGCGCGCCGAGCGCATCGCTCACCAGCACCGGACCCTCAAACGCCAAACAGCGCGCCTTCTCTTGCTGGAGCGGGGACCATCCATTGCTCAAGATCGCGCAGGGAATCCCGCGCCGCCGCAGGTCGGCCAGAACGAGCCGCGCATCGGGCTGCGGTACGAAAAAGTGAGGCACGCTCTCGAGCGCCATTTGCTTATAGCGAACGGTGTAGGTGCCGGACGGTTTTGCGCCGCGCTCGGAAACGAATTGCGCGACGGCCTCGTCGATTGTGAATGCGCCCGATCGCTGCCGGCTCAACAGGTCATCGATGCGGACACTCTCTTCGGCTAGCGTTCCTAAGCATCGCCCGCCCTCGCCGCAAATCACATCCAGTAAGCGCAAGAACGCAACGCGCTCTAACTTGTTGTCGATCCCCAACGTATGGTCGACATCAAAGCCTACCGCCTGGGGCGTATTCTTAATCGGCGTTATTTCGGGCTGGGACCTGTCACGATGCGAACGAAATCGCCGGGACGAATCCATCTGCGCATCGCAGCCGCGACTTGCGCGCGGCTTACCGCGAGCTCGTGGCCCGCGTCGATCAAGTTTTGATTCAACGGTAAGTCCATCGAGGCATAACGGTGCAAGATGCGGCCTACGCCATCGTAGCTAGCCAGCGAGATTGGAACCTCTCCCATGAGCTGCGCCTTGGCACGAAGCAAACGATCGGCCTGGACGGGTTGCGCTTGCATGCGGCGCAGATCGCTGACGACCAGCTGTTGGGCCGGCAGAACCTTATTCGGATCGGAACCATAGTTCACGCTGAAGGTAGAGCGAGTTTTCTCCGTGCTCAACGCGCTGCCGACGAAATAGACGTATCCCTTCACCTCGCGCAGATCGTGGTACAGCAGCGAGGAATAGAATCCGCCGGTCAAGATCGTATTGGCAACTTGCAGCGCGGGCCAATCCGAGCCGGTGCGTTTTATGCCGGTCGTTTCTATCAGGTCCACGGTCGATTGCACGCGGCCCGTGGCCGGTACATCGGTCGCGCTGGCCTTATTCAGCGGCACGGGCGGCGGTTCGGTTTGCGGTTTCGGCCCGTGCGCGCCCCACGCGCCAAAGTATTTTGCGATCACCTGCCGCGCGCGCGCCGGAGTCACGTCGCCGATGACGACGATGGTCGTCAGATCGGGGCGGAATGCGCTCGCATAGTACTGTTTGACGTCGTCGAGCGTTACGGCGCCCATCGTCGCGGTAGATGCGAAACGCTGCGCCGGATCGTTCGGTGGGTACAGCGCTTTGGCCGTCGCTACAGCGGCGAGATGGTCCGGAGACGTCGCCTCGCCGGTAAGCGCGCCGATCTCTTGGCCCTTGACGATGTTGAAGTATTGCGGAACAAAGCGCGGATGCAGCTCGTTGTCGGCGAGCAGTTGCGCGGCGCGTTCGAAGCGGCCGCTCAGCGCCTGGATGCTAAACGACGTTCCGGCCGACTCGTTGGCCGCGATCGCGTCGAGCGCGCTCTGATAGGCAAGGCGGTCCAAACTGCTGGTACCGTAGCTGAAAAGATCGTCCGCGAGCGATCCGACGCCCTCTTTTCCAACCGGAGCTTGAACCTGTTCGTCATTTTCGATTTCTCCGGTCACGGTGACGGTGTTCGTCAAATGGTCCGGCTGCACGATGATACGCAGTCCGTTCGGTAAACGGGTTTGCACCGGATTCAACGTTTGCGCCGGGACGTGCAAGTGTGCGAGCACGGCGCGCGCCCAGGAAGGCAGCGGCTCGTGTTTACTGGGCGGTATAGAATTGTTCTCTTTGGCCATCTGCCCGCCGCCCGCGCTGATTTTCCCGAGGTTTTTCGGAACGGCGTAAGCCGCGACAACCTTATCGCTTCCAAGGTCGGCGCGGAACAAGCGGTTGACGTCTGCTGCCGTTACGCGTTTGTATGCGGCGATCGTGTCTTCGGGAGAATTGAGGCCTTGAACGGCTACGGCATCGCTCCATTCGCTGGCCAGCCCATCGATGGAGGTCGCGTTGTATTCAAGTTGTGCGACCTCGCGCTGAATCGAAGCCCGCACCAAGTCTGCGGGCACGCCCCATTTCCGGTAATTTTCGATGACGCTGCGCAGCAGTTTATCGGCGTCCTCCGGTTTGCTCGTAACCGGGACGACGATGAACGCAAGGCCCACCGAGATATCGGCAAACGGCGGCTGGAGCACAAAGCCCGTTCCTAGCGCTTTGCCGGAAGCCGTCAATCCGAAGAGATCGCCTCGCTGACTGCTGAGCACATCGGAAAGAATGTTGGCGGCCGCAAAATCTTTGCTGCGAAAGCCGGGCAGCCGGTAGCCCAGCAGCACCGCCGTATATGGTTGATCCGAGAAGTCATGGTAGAGATGTGTCTTAAGCGGCTGTAGCCGCACCGGCTGGCGCGGCGGCAGCTTCACGGCCGCCAAATCGCCGAAGAGCTGCTTGATGCGCGCGACCGTGGAGGGGCCGTCAACGTCGCCTACGATGATGTAAACCGCGTTGTTCGGGTGGTACCATTCCTTATAGAATGCTTGAAGCTGCGGCGCGTTGATCGTGCGCGCGAAATCGTAAACGGTACCTAGCCCGTTGTTTGCATACGGCGTCCCGGCGACCAGCGTCTGCTGCATTTTCATCAAGAGACGGTTAATGGCGTTGCTATTGTCGGATGTGACTTCTTGCGTGATCGCTTTGCGCTCGTCGTTCCATTGTTGCTGCGACATGAGGGCGCCCGAAGCGCGCGATCGCTCGAGATGCAGAGCGATGTCGAGATATTGCGCCGGGACGGTAAAGAAATATTGCGTGACCGCGCTCTGCGTGTCGGCGTTGAAGCTTCCACCGGTAATATCGACCGTGTCCATCAGCTGCGAAGACGAGAGCGATTTGCTTCCGCGGAACATCATGTGTTCGGCCGCATGCGCGAGCCCGGCAATCGTCTGATCGTTGGATCCGGCCTTGTAATTTAGCATCGCCGTTACGACCGGAGCCAGCCGATCGGTAACCACGACGATCTTCAAACCGTTCGATAGCGTGGCGCGCGTTACGATAAGCGATCGCGCGGGCGCGCTGCCGAAGCAGGCGAGCGCGGCCGCAACGCAGGCAATAGCGGACAACATAATGCGAAAGCGGTTCATGCCGTGCGGGTTCAAGAACTGAGCAGCATGGCCCTAGCGCTCGGTTCGCCTTCGACGAGCGCGCGCAGTCCGGCGTGCCCGGGCTTCGCCAACTCGGGGTCGACTACGATGATGCTCTCGGCCGTGACCTTTGCATCGCGATAGACGGCAATGTCGCGCACCAAGTCGGCGACGCGAAAACTCGCCAGCCCGGATTGCGCCGTCCCCGCAAATTCACCGGGACCGCGTAAGCGCAGATCTTCTTCCGCGATCGCAAATCCGTCGTTCGATCCGGCTAAAATATCGAGACGCTCCAGCTCCTCGGCTTCATCGGGCGCGATGAGCAGACAATACGATTGCGATGCGCCGCGCCCGACGCGCCCGCGCAGCTGGTGCAGCTGCGAAAGGCCGTAGCGCTGCGCGTCCAGTACGACCATGACGCTCGCGTTCTGCACGTCGACGCCGACCTCGACCACGGTCGTTGCAACGAGAACCTGCAGCTCGTTGCGCGCGAAACGCTGCATCACGCTTTCCTTCTCGCGCGAAGGCATGCGCCCATGCAGCAGCCCGAGTTCGAGCTCCGGAAAGACCGTCTTCTGCAAGCGTTCGGATTCGGCCACGACACTCGTTAGCGCGAGCTCGGATTCATCGATGACGGGCGCCACGATATAGGCTTGGCGCCCTAATGCGACGTTCTTACGCACGAATTCATACGCTTTATCGAGCCGGCTTCGCCGCAGCGTGAACGTTTCGATCGGCGAACGGCCCGGCGGCAACTCATCGATGATCGAAAGATCCAAATCCGCATAGATCGATTGCGCGAGCGTGCGCGGAATCGGCGTGGCGGTCATGTGCAGCGTGTGCGGCGCAGTGCCTTTAGATCGTAGACGCGCGCGTTGCTCCACGCCGAAGCGATGCTGCTCGTCGATGATGACAAGGCCTAAGCGTGCAAAATCAACGCCTTCGGTGAGCAGTGCGTGCGTTCCAACCGCCACCGCAGCTTCGCCCGCGCCTAAGCGCGCCACCGCGCTCGCCCTCGATTTCGCCCCTTGGCTTCCGAAAATTGCCTCCACGGCGATGCCGAAGGGCATCAGCAGCGGCGATAACTTGGCGGCATGCTGCGCCGCCAAAATTTCCGTTGGCGCCATTAGCGCGGATTGAACGCCGTTGCGCGCCGCGAGCAAGATCGCCGCGGCTGCGACCAACGTCTTTCCACTGCCGACATCGCCTTGCAACAGGCGGTTCATCGCGGCGTCTTGCGCCATGTCATTCCAAATCTCGCCGATCACGCGCTGCTGCGCCGCAGTCAGCGGAAATGGCAGTTCGTGTTGAAGCTCGGCGAGCAAGCCTGCCGGCACTCGCAGAGCTTGCGCGTTGCGAGCGGCCGAACGGGTCTGGCGTTTCATCTGTGCCGCCAGTGCCAGCGCCAAGAATTCCGTGAAAATGAAACGCTCGCGCGCCTTTTCCGCGTCCTCGGGCGTGCGCGGAGCGTGCATTTCACGGTACGCTTCGCGCACTTCGGGGAAATTGCGCTGCCGCAGGATCGTTTTCGGAAGCGGATCTTCGCCCGTCAGCGTCAACAGCGCAGCCAGATTGCGCTGTACGATTTGGCGAATCTTGCGCGAGGTCAAATCTTTTCCGGCAGGATAGACGGGCACGAGTTCGCCGCGGTACGCTTCGTTTTCGGCCAGCACTTTGTGCGTGGCTACGTTCATAGCCGGCCCTGCCAGCGTGCGCTGCGTGCGTCCGCGCACGAACAGACGCATCCCTTGACGCAGGGCTCCCATAAGATAGCTGCGTCCGAACCACTTGGCAACGAACGTACCCGATTCGTCCGCCAGCTCGGCCTCGACGATCGCAAGCCTGCGGGCGCGCCGCTCGCGCACCCACACGATCGTGCCGATTGCATTCTCTTCAGGCGAGTCTTCCTGCGCGGATCGCCCGAGTTCGGCGGCGGGCGTGACGATGCGCAAATCGTCGTAACGAAACGGAAAGTGGTTCAAGAGGTCGAGCGGTGTGGCAACGCCGAGCTCCTTGAATCGCTCGGCCGTTTCTTTGCCGATGCCCGCCAAGTCTAGGAGGTTCACAATGCCAAGAGTTTCGTCAGTGCGTACACCGTTTCGATATGCGGAACCGAAACGCCGTACCGGCGCGCAATTTCGATCGTCGCTCCGCAGATCGGTTCGAGCTCCAGCGGTTTGCCCGCTTCGAGATCCTGCAGCATCGAAGTCTTGACGTCGGCGATATGATTCGCCATTTCCAGCCGCTCTTCGGCCGACACGCCGACTTCGACCCCGGCGGCGCTGGCCACGGCCAGCCCCTCGTCGATGATCGCGCGCAACACCGAGCGCGTGGGTGGGTCGTGCAGCATTGCCAGGACAGTCGAGCGTGTGAGCGCGCTAACCGGATTAAGCGCCAGGTTTCCGAGCAGTTTCCGCCAGACCAACCGGCGGATGTCCGGAACCACCGGCGCGTGCAGGCCGGCCCTTTCCAAGAGTTCGGAGAGTTGTGCGATCCGCGGTGTCGTCGAACCGTCGAGCNNATGCATGTTGCCGCTTTGCTTCACGAAACCCGGTTTGGGCACGTTTCCCGACGTGTGCACGACGCCGCCGATGATTTGCTCGTACGGTATGGTTGCACGGACGCGGCCGCCGGGATCGACGCTTTCCAACGTGCGCTCACGCGTGTACCAAAACGGCAGACCGTTTTGCAGCGTAACGAACGTGGCGCCGGACTTCACCGCTTTTTCGAATTGCGGCAGCACATCGTGCCACTGGTGCGATTTGAAGGTAAGCAGTACATACTGGGGATCGTCGAATTCCCGCAGATCGCTGGCAGGGTGAACGCGCGCTTCGAAACT
>PLLF01000081.1:0-8390 GCA_003140855.1 Vulcanimicrobiota bacterium | reverse complement strand
ATAGTTGTTTTGCAGACAACTGCCTTACCACTTGGCTACGTCGCCGCAAACAGCGGGTGGCGGGAATCGAACCCGCGCGTCGACCTTGGGAAGGTCACAGGCTACCATTACATCACACCCGCTCGCATTGGGGCGTCGGCCACGGTTCTTCCCACCTCCGGTCCCGTCCTACAATACTGCGACGGAGTACGAGGTTGCAACGGAGAACGACGCGGCGTGACGTGGATATACGCGTTGCCGATCTGGCTTTTGGCGCCGTTGACCGTCATTGTCGGCTGCACCGTGTCGTTGACCGGCCTCCGCGTGGCCCGGTCGCTGATCAAGCGCAGGGAACTGATTCCGCAAAACGACGTCGCGGGATCGATCTTCGGACTGATCGGAACCGTGCTGGCCGTCGCGCTCTCGTTCATGTTCATCAACGTTTGGAGCCAATACGTTCTGGCCTCCAACACCGTACAACTGGAGGCCAGCGCAGTCTCCGACCTCCATCACATCGCGGACTCTTTTCCGGAACCCACCCGCTCAAAACTGCAAGACGAAGTCGACCGGTACGTACAGCTGGTGATTTACGACGAATGGCCGAAAATGCGCTCCGGCGGGCACAGCGACGCGGCGCACAATGCGGCATACGCCGTGCAGAGCGTCGTGGCCGCTTTCAAACCGAAAACGTCGGTACAGGTGATGCTTCAATCGCACGCGCTCGATTCAACCAACATATTCTTGGATGCGCGGCGTATGCGCTTGCATGAGAACGACAACGGCATTCCAACACTGTTGTGGGAAACGCTGCTCTTCGTCAGTTGCGTGACGATCATTTTCTCCTACTATTTTCGCGTTGACAAACCGTTCGAACAGTATTTTATGATCGTTGCGCTGACGTCGGTAATCGCCGTGATGATGCTGCTGATCGCCGATCTCGATTATCCATTCCGCGGTCAAACCGGAATTTCACCCGCGCCTTGGCAGCACACCTGGAACAGCATTCATAACCTGCAAGGCGGCTACTGATGATGACGTGGGTGTACGCGCTGCCGGCGTGGTTTCTCATGCCTGCAAGCGTTATCGTCATGTGCGCCCTCAGTGTCCTTGCGCTCTCTATTACGCGGCGCCGGCTGACGCGCAACGATCTGATCACGCATAACGACGTCGCCGGCGCAATTCTCGCGATGCTTGGAACGGTACTTGCCGTCATGATGTCGTTTATGGTGGCCGGTGTTTGGCAGCAGTACGATTCGGCCGGGGAGAGCACGCAAACCGAAGCCAGCGCGCTCGCGGATCTCTATCACATCGCCAACGCCATGCCGGCCGCCCAGCGCGCGCGCATTCAAACGGGAGTGGACCGGTATATCTCGCAGCTGGAATCCGACGAATGGCCGCTGATGAGGCGCGGCCTCGAAAGTTGGACGGCGTTTCAAACGGCCTACCAGATTCAAGACGCCGTAATCGATTATAAACCGGCTGTGCCGGGGACGCGGCTCGTGCAGCCCCAAGCGCTTACGTATGTCGCGACATTTTTGGACGCGCGACGCCAGCGGCTTTACGACAACGCGTCCGGCATTCCCAGCGTGCTGTGGTCGACGATGCTGGTCGTCGGCGTCATCACGATCTTCTTCTCGTTCTATTTCAAAGTCGAACGGCCGATCGCGCAGTACATCATGGTGGCGGCCTTGACCGCCGTCATCACCCTGATCTACATCTTGATAGCGGAATTAGACTACCCGTTTCGCGGCGATATCGCAATCGGGCCCGACGCTTACGTCCACGTCTACAACAGCCTGCACCACATCGGTTTTCGTTAGCTTCCTAGAATGTTGATCGCGCGGCCAGCGACGATCGCGATCGTCACGAGCGAAGTCAAAGCTTCCGCCATCATCAGCACCTTGCCTAACGAAGTCAGCGGAAACGTATCGGTCGGGCTGAACGCGGTCGCATTGGTAAAAGCCAGGAACAAATAATCGAGGAAGCGCGGGCGCCAGTTCAATTTCGCGCGCAGCTCCGGATCGAGTAAGCTTTGCGAAAACATGAAGTCGCCGAGCTCCGGGTTGTCGACGAAACTCTGATGGCACCGGGCAGACGGCCCCCCGCCGTCGATTTCCCAAAACCATAACGCATAGACCAGCATGTTGGTGAGCCAAATCTGCACGGCCGCCACCAAGAGCTGCTCGCCGGTAAATATCCGGTGGTGATGCGTGGTGAGTAACTGCACCAGAAACAACGCGATGGTGGCGACATTGAATACGCTGAGAATCGCAATGTGCGCGATCGACGCAAACCGCGCCCGTTCGTTCTCCCGGTGGCGGTGCGGCGCAAGGATCAGCAGCGGCACCAAAATTCCGAGGACCAGCAGCGGCAGTAACCAGAACGGTCCAACGATGATGCGGGGTGGGAGCGTTGCGTAAAGCGCCAAAATGGCGACAACGGCAAGGGCCGCATGCCAGCGAGGCTCTTCCTTAAGGGTGCCGTACATGAAGTTGCGAGTTCGCAGGCGGCTGCTCGATTGCATCCCTCACGGGCGGCGCCTGGTTACAGCGGGCATGGCTATCGATTTTCGAGACGGCAAGGCATTTCCGCGCCGCGGGCGCGAACCGGTCGGCGAAGCGCTTTGGCTGGCGAGACTTTTCGACAAGGCCCGGGCCGCTGCCGCCGGGACAACCTTCGACTACATCTATCCGTGCCCGATGGATAAAGGCGTCATGGAACGCTGGGGAATAACTCCCGACGAGTTTAATGCGGCGATTGGGGTGCATTCGAGCGACGATGCGCTCTATCGATGGCTGCAGACGCGCACGACACCCGAGCGAATTCGCGCCGCGAACGATTGGCTGCTCACTGAAAAGATAGCCAATCTCGACAAGCAAGACTCGGAGGAAAGCGTTACGATCTAAGGAGGATCGCGCATGGGAGAGAGGATCGAGCACTCGCGTCCGGACGGCAAGACGACTCCGGCCTATTATGCGGCACCGCAGAAAGATGACGCGCCGGGAATCGTGCTGATCCAAGAATGGTGGGGCATCACCGCCGATATGATGGCAATCGCCGACCGTTACGCGGAACTGGGTTACCGCGTGCTGATCCCCGACCTGTTTCGCGGACGCACCGCCGCCGTCGGCGACGAAGCCACTCATTTAATGGAAGGCTTGGATTTCGGCGATGCGGCCACGCAAGACGTTCGCGGCGCGATCCAATATTTAAAAAAGGCCGGCACCAAGGTGGGGGTCACCGGTTACTGCATGGGAGGCGCGCTCGCGCTGCTGGCGGCGATGCACTCGCAGGAAGCCGATGCTGCCGTCGTTTTCTACGGCTACCCGCCGCCCGAAGCCGGCGACCCCGCGACCATTCAGATTCCGCTTCAGTGCCACTTCGCAAAACACGACGATTTCTTCCCGCCGGCCGGCGTCGAGAAGCTCGAGGAGCGATTGAAAGCAGGCAACGTTCCCTACGAGCTGTTTTGGTACGACGCCAAACACGCTTTCGCAAATCCCAATCCGCCCGGCAGCGCGGGCTTGGGACACTACGATCCCGCCGCCGCGCAATTGTCGTGGGAACGCGCCGTCCGTTTTTGGAAGAACACGCTCGCCTAACCACTGGAGGTACCGACTTGCCGAAATTCATCATCGAACGCGAAATCCCAAACGCCGGCGCTTTATCCGCCGACGAACTGCAGGCGATCTCGGCTAAGAGCTGCAGCGTCCTGCGCGAGATGGGGCCTGCAATTCAATGGGTTGAAAGTTACGTGACCGACAATAAGATCTATTGCATCTACAATGCGCCGAGCGCGCAAGAAATTCGCGAACACGCGCAGCGCGGCGGCTTTCCCGCCAATGCCATCAGCGAGGTGAGAAACCGCATCGATCCCACCACGTCGGAGCGTTCCAAGACCCCCGCCTAGATTGCGCTCGCTTGCCTGCCTAAGACACGTGGCGGGAGAGAGCGAGCAACCGACCCGATAGTGGGAACAATGTGAGCCAGAAATCGTTTCTAGCCTGAGGCAGAAATCCAGAAAGAGGTACAGTACATGCGCGTTCTCTCACCCTTGGCCGCCCTGGTGTTGGCGGTCTTCGCAAGCGGAGTGGCCCTGGCGCTGGCGCCGGGAACCAACCTCAGCGGCCAGATCAACCAAACAATCGACACGGGACATGCCTACGTCGGCCAGATGGTGACGATTTCGAACGTCAGCGCTCCCGGCGCAGGCATTTACAACGCAACGATGTACGGCACGGTCACCAAAGTCGTGAGCGCAGGGCAAGGACGCGCTGCACAGCTTCGGATTACGCTGAACCGGCTGCGGCTCTCGAACGGCACGACCTATTCGATCGTCGGCGTCGTAACCGGCTGGAACGCCGTGACCAAGAACAACACCATCAAAGAAGTTGCGGGAGCTCTTGGCGGCATGATTGTCGGCAACATTCTCGGCAAGGTGATCTTCCACGGCGCCGGTGGCGGGCTCGTCGGCGCGGGGGGCGGATATTTGGCCGCGAAAAACAACAAGTCGAACATGGTGGTCAGCCAGGGCTCGACGGTCCAAGTGCAACTCGTTTCGGCTCGCCGTCAAACCGGCCACTAATCTAACTCTAGCCTCTAAAACGCCTCGCGCACAGCGGGGCGTTTTTCTTTTAGCCGTGCACGAAACAGGGGGCGCGTCGCACGCGTTGAATCGAGGTCGGTCGCCGAGCCGAGATAGCTCAGTTGGTAGAGCATACGCCTGAAAAGCGTGGGGTCGGGAGTCCGATTCTCCCTCTCGGCAAATATTAGCCGCCGGAATACAATTCCGGCGGCTTTTTTCATGCAGCGCATCACACAATGCTAGAATGCCATACTGTTGGCACATATATCGAGCACAATAGCATTATGCCAAAACGCGAGCCAGTTTATAGGAAATGCGGAACCCCTAAAGTTTCGCTTAGCAGCGGAATATTGCGCTGCCCCGTCTGCCACCGTCGCCGTGCTAGAGAGTATTACCATCGAAGCGAACGCTATCGCAAAAAAATGCGAAACCAATACTACCAACGCATCTACGGCGTCGGAATCGCGGGTTTGGAATACCTCTTAGCCTCGCAACAAGGCTGCTGCGCAATTTGCCCAACACACTGGAAAGAGTGCGCGGCACCGAAAGCTTCCCGTTACGAAACCGTGTTCGTCCAACATCTCTATGTCGACCATGACCATGAAACCGGAAAAGTGCGAGGGCTGCTTTGCAAATAACTGCAATGCCGCAATCGCTTTCCTGAACGACGAACCGAAGCTTCTTGACTCTGCAAAAGCGTGCTTACTCAAGCACAAAAGGGTGCAGTAATCCTTTGAACCAAGGAAAATGCATGCAAGAGACCCCAGCGCTGGACGCCTTTGCCGCGCTCGATATACGAATGGGCACAATCGTATCGGCCGAACCATTTCCGGAAGCACGGAAGCCAGCCTACAAACTGACAATCGCTTTTGGCGAGCCGTTCGGCGTGAAGCACTCGAGCGCGCAGTTGACGTCGCGATACAGTTCTGCGGGACTAGCCGGCAAGCAAATCGTCGCCGTGGTGAATTTCCCGCCCAAGCGAATTGCCGGCTTTCCCGGCGAAGTGCTCGTATTGGGCGTGCCCGATGAAAGCGGCCAGACGGTGCTGCTGATTCCCGAGACGCGCGTTCCGAACGGCGTTCGCGTCTACTAGGGCGCTTTAGTCGCTGAACTCTACCTTAAAGAGATACGAGCCGGCCACAGGCTGACAGTCGCGCATTTCGGGCGCGTAGCTACTCTCGCGTGCAGCTTGCATCGCTGCGTTATCGAGTTCGACCGATCCGCTGGAACCGTAGACCGACACGCCGGTGACGCGGCCGGTTGCATCCAGATCGACTTTGATCATCGCCGTTACGTTGGTGCCCGCCGCGAATCCGCTCGACGTTTGGTCGGGCGAAATCGCCACTGTCGTCTTTGCTTCCACGTTGGGATCGCTGCAAGCGGGTGCCGGTGGGCTCGACGGTTCGGTGGTTTGACCGTTCGCGCCGTCGGGTCCAGTTGGTCCGGTGTTGCCCGGCGCAGGTGGCTCGCCGGTTGGAAGCGACGACGCGACGGCCACGACGCCGTTCGGCCTGGACGGAACATGGATCCGCCAATCCGGACGGTGTACGCTTTGATGTTGCGCGATTGTATGCGACCGGGGCTGCGCCTTCGGAGGCAGCGTATGTTTCGGATGAACGTAAATGTGCACGATTACCGGCGTGGCGTGGTAAATAATTGCTTTAGCGGGACGCACGTGCACGAAACCGGCCAATATGAGGTGCACTGCGAGCGATATCGCGAGGGCTGCGCCCAGCATGCGGCTATTTCTCGTTTCGCCCATGTCCGTTTAACAAATGGCGCTGCAGCCTTGTGACAGGAGGCGGGCATCGGCCTAATTGAAGGTCGTCGGCGTGAGCCAAGGCGACCCTTTCGCGATCTACGTGCTCGCCGTGATAATCGGATTCGATTGCGGATGGATCGCGCTAAAGAGTGTTTTGTTTGTCGCCTGGCGTCTTTTTGGATTACAGTTGTCCTGGAACAATAGTCTAGCTATCTTATTGATACTTGCTGCTGGACTGAGCGCCGTGATATCGGCCGTTACGAGCCGCGTGATTCATCCAACGAGCGCGTTTGCGTATCTTCCGGCGGCGTTCGTAGGGAGTGCATTCACGGGCGGCTTAGCGTTCCACGGTTCTCAGCTTTACTTGGCAGCTCGCCGGCAGAAATAGTCTCCACCAACTCACTTCATCCCGAGCTTCTTGCCGGCGAAGAGCAGGTTGATCGATTCCCGGATACGCTTCTACCGGGTTTCGGGACGCTTTGCGGTTTCAACGCTGCGGTTGCCATTCGGTAGCCAAACGTGACGCAAACCGACAAGCGTCGGCGACATCAGACGACACGATGACGCGGCGAACGCCCCACGATCATGTGGTTTCATGATCATTTGAGGCTATCACGCTGGTTGGAAGCGCGCCGTAAAATGCCGCAGCGGCGGCGCCTGCCACACCATGCGTAGACCGGCAATCTGTTCGCATTTGGCGAACACGTCGGTCATAACTTCGCATACGTAATCGATGTGGCTTTGCGTATACACGCGCCGCGGAATCGCCAAACGAACGAGTTCCATCGATGCGAGCGTTTCTTCGCCCGTCTCCGCATTGGTCGACCCGAACATCACCGACCCGATTTCGACGGCGCGGATGCCGCCTTCCAAGTACAGTTCGGCGGCTAATGCTTGGCCGGGAAACATGCGTGCCGGAATGTGCGGCAGCATCGCGGCAGCATCGACATAGATCGCATGTCCCCCGGGCGGCAGCACGATGGGCACGCCCGCCTCGCTGAGGTGCCGGCCGAGATATGCGGTCGATGCGATCCGGTACTGTAAATAGTCCTCGTGCAACCCTTCCTCAAGCCCGGTGGCCATCGCCTCGAGATCGCGCCCCGCCAGACCGCCATAGGTCGGGAAACCTTCAGTCAAGATCAACAAGCGCGATTCTTGCCGCGCGAGCGTCTCATCGTTACCGGCCAGGAAACCACCGATGTTCACCAAGCCGTCTTTTTTTGCCGACATCGTGCATCCGTCGGCATGTGAAAAGAGTTCTTGCGCGATCTCGCGGGGAGACTTTCCGGCGTATCCCTCTTCCCGTTCGCGTATGAACCAGCAATTCTCGGCGAAGCGGCATGCATCGATGTACAGCGGAATGCGATGCCGCCGGCAGATCGCGCTAACCTCGCGAACATTTGCCATCGAGACAGGTTGGCCGCCGCCGGAGTTGTTGGTGACCGTCAGCATGACCAGCGGCACGCGATCGGCGCCGGCTTCGGCAATCAACGCGTTCAGCGCACCGGCATCCATGTTTCCCTTGAACGGATGAAGTGCGGCCGGAAGCCGCCCTTCCGCAATCGGCAAGTCGACCGCGCGCGCGCCCACGTGTTCGACGTTGGCCCGCGTCGTATCGAAGTGCGTATTGTTTGGAACGACGTCGCCTGGTTTGCACATCGAGCTGAAGAGAATGCGTTCCGCCGCCCTGCCTTGGTGTGTGGGCAGCACGTATTGAAAACCGAAGATGTCTTTAATGACTTCGGCTAAACGATAATACGAGCGGGAGCCTGCGTACGATTCATCTCCGCGCATGATCGAGGCCCACTGCTCGGCGCTCATCGCGCCGGTTCCGCTATCCGTCAGCAGATCGATGAGCACGTCGTCGGCGTGTAACAGGAATGGGTTGTAACCCGCCTGTTCGAGAAAACGCTCGCGTTGCTCGCGCGTGGTCATGCGGATCGGCTCGACGCTCTTTATGCGAAACGGCTCGATGATCGATCGGCTACCCATACTCCACCGGCTTCAGCAGAGGGCGAGTGCGGCGCCTGCCGGCACACACATGAGAACGAGTTGGGAACGTTC
>PLLF01000035.1 GCA_003140855.1 Vulcanimicrobiota bacterium | reverse complement strand
ACCCGATCGCAAGCCTGCTCGCCGGTGTCGATTCGCACCGAGACACGGAGGTGCGCGCATCGCTACAAGTCCTTGTCGAGCTCGCATCGCGAACGCGCGCGGCGGTGCTCGTCGTCATGCACCTACGTAAATCCAGCGCGGAGCGTGTTCTCTATCGCGTCGGAGGTAGCATCGGCTTTACTGGGCTAGCGCGCAGCGTGCTACTTGCCGGTGTTGATGCCGAGGACGGTCGCCGTGCGATCGTGCCGATCAAGCAGAATCTCGCGGCGCCCGTCGATCCGATCGAATACCGGCTAGACGCGGAAGGGCGCTTCTGGTGGGGACAGACGGCGCCGGACCTCACGGCTAACCGGCTTCTTGCCGTGCAGAGCACGAAGCCGACGTCGGCGGTCGATAGGGCCTCGCAGTTCCTCGAAGACTGTCTCGCAGATGGCGAACGCGCAGCCGATGAGGTGTACCGTCTCGCAAAAGAGGCTGGAATCTCCGACTCGACATTGCGCCGCGCGAAAGACGCCTTACACGTCAAAGTGCAGCGTGCCGGATTCGGCAAAGAGGGGCGTTGGTTGTGGTCACTCCCCATAGATGCTCACTCGATGAGCGCCTATGGCGAGGAAGCTCCGTCATCCATAGATGCTCACGTAGACGCCATAGATGCTCAAGCATCACGCTTGAGCGCCTATGGGGATTCGATGAGCGCCTATGGTCAAAGCGCACCGGAGCGTGGCGAGCTCTCCGATCACGGCAAGCTCTGCCGGGCTTGCAAAACGCTCGACCTCGCCTACGACATGGGCGATGGGACGTGGCTCTGCAAAGCCTGTGCGGAGGCGGCGTAACATGGCCGATCCGCAGGGTTCGATCATCTCCGCGACCGCGCTCGCGTCCGATTCGACCGCGACGCGGAGCGGTTCGATTCCCGAAACGAATCGCCGAGGCGGCCCGAAGACGGTTGCCGGGAAGCGTCGGTCATCGCTGAACCGCCTGGGCAGCGGGCTCTATTCCAACGCGATCGTAACGCGCGGCGAAGATAGGGATGAATACCTTCGCTTCGCCCGCGCGATAGTCGCCGACCTCGACGTGCAGACGCCGCTCGAAATGGCCTGCGCGGAGCGTATCGTCTCTGCATTGTGGCGATCGCGACGTACGCGACGATACGAGACGGCATTTCTCAACGCGGCAGCCGAGCGAGTCGAGGAGCTGCGTCGGTTCCTCGATGAGGCGGATCGCGAGCTCGCTGGGTGCCGTGCAGAGATTGAGAACGTCGAGCACCTCTACTATCCGAAGGCGCTTCCGGCGACCGCGATTGAGACGGCGGCCTCCGGCGTTCTCCGCGTGGCAAAGGCATGTCTCCCCGATTCCTGGCGCGACGTGGAGAATGCGATTCCTCATCCCACGCGCCAGCGCGTTTCGAAGAAGTGGGTCACGATGTTTCGCGCAGCGATTCGAAAAGCGATGCCGCCGGTCTTCAAGAGGCCGCCGGACGCATTCGTGTCGCTGATCGTTTGCAAACTGCACGATTGCGAGCGGCTGCTTGAACTTAAGCGCGAGCGCGGACGCCGCTACTACGAAAGCGCGTTTCCCTCACAGTTCATTCTGCCGACCGTCGAAGGGCTAGTCGTCGGCAAGGTGGTTCTCTCGTCTGCGGCGCCTGGCAAGGTGCTTGCCGACGCCGAGGGCCGTCTCGATCGACAGGTGAGCCGCGCGATTGCCGACTTCGAAGCCGCCCGCAGGCTCGGGACCCCTCGCTGAACTAATGTCCCAAGTCCTTGAACGAACGTCTAAGGCTATGGTACAGTATGTGTATGATGAAGTTTGATAGGCCGATCGCGGTCGCGTATTACCGGGTGAGTACCCAGAAGCAAGGTCGCAGCGGGCTCGGGCTCGACGCGCAGCAGGCCGCCGTCGAGGCGTTTTGCACGGCGCGCGGGCTCGAGCTCGACGCGGCGTTCACCGAGGTGGAATCCGGCAAGCGCACGGATCGCACCGAGCTTGCCAAGGCGTTCGCGAAGGCGCGCCGTTTGCGCGGCGTCGTGGTCATCGCGAAGCTCGACCGTCTCGCGCGCGATGTTCACTTCGTCTCGGGCCTAATCAAACAAGGCGTAGCGTTCGCTTGCGTGGATGCGCCTGACGACGACGCGATGATGCTGCACGTTCGAGCGACGTTCGCCGAAAGCGAAGCGCAGAAGATCAGCGAACGCACGAAGGCCGCGCTCGCTGCAGCAAAGGCGCGTGGCAAGAAGCTCGGTAATCCGCAAAACCTTACGCCCGAAGGCCGTGTTCGAGGATCGCGCATCGGCTCGGCGACGATGAAGGCGCGTAGCGAAGAGAACCGCGACGCGATCCGCGCCGACGTACTCGACGCCCGCAAGCGTGGCCTCTCCCTACGCGCGATCGCCAAGGAGGTCGGCTGCGGAACGATGACCGTCTCGCGCATCCTCGCCGCCGAGAAAGCTTAAAATGAGCATCTACAAGCGCAAGACCGCCCGCGATCGGAAGAATGGGAAGCACCGCTACACAGTCGTCATCGACGTGCAGGGAGAAGGCGGAAAGCGCAGCCGGAAAACTATCGGGACCTACGGGACGCGCGACGAGGCGGAGAGAGCAGAGCGCGACGCTTTGACGGCGCGCGATCGTGGGCACAACATCGCGCCGAAAAGCCTTACTGTCGCGCAGATGATGGCAGAGCACCTTGATTACTGTAAGGCCGATCCCGCGCATCATACGGCGGCGACGATCGAGACATACTCGCTCAAATCGAAGGGGTACATCGAACCAAAGCTTGGCTCGATCATACTTTCCAAGCTCCAACCTTCGACGGTCGCTGCGTGGAAGAATGAGCTCGCCGCGACGATAGGACGCAGCGGCAAGCCTCTGTCGCCGAAAACGGTTCACAACGTGTTTGGGTTGCTCCACGCCGCGCTTGCGCTCGCGGTCGGCCTCGAATACGTCGGGCGTAACGTCTGCGACGTGAAGGCTGCGAAGCCATCGAGGCCGGCGACTTCGCAGCGTGCTGGAACGGCACTCACTGACGACGAGATTCGACGGCTGCTCAGAGCGGCAGCGCCGACACGATGGAGCTCCTTTGTTGTTCTCGCGCTTGCAACAGGCGCACGTCGCGGCGAACTCTGCGGCTTATCGTGGAACGACGTGGATATGGATGCGCGCAAGCTGCGCATCTGGCGATCGCTTTCGCAGACCAAGGATTGCGTCGAACTCAAGGATACGAAGACGCATCGGGAACGCCTTATCGGCCTCTCGTCGTGGGCGCTCGAAGCGTTGCGTCGGCAGCGCGTTATGCAGGCTGAGGATCGGCTGCGCGCTCCGGTTCGGCTCTACGTCGACTCGGGCGCGGTGTTCACGAACGAGCTCGGCGAGCGGATCACGCCGATGGCCGCGACCAAGGCTTTCGCGCGGATCGCCCGCGCTGCAGGTATCTCAACACAGCGGCTGCACGACACTCGGCATACCGCTGCTTCGCACCTGATCGCCGATGGAAGTGATGCCGTGACTGTCGCAAGCGTTCTCGGACACGAATCCGCGACGATTACGCTGAGCATCTACTCCCACGCCTTCGATGACGCAAAGCATGAGGCGACGGATCGCCTTGGCGCGCGTATGGAGCGAATCGTTTCCGGCGGGAAATAGCATACCGTATGGCAACCGAATGGCAAACGATCCCCCGGTTAAACCGAGAGATCGTGCCTAGAACATGGTGGAGGCAAGGAGACTTGA
>PLLF01000009.1 GCA_003140855.1 Vulcanimicrobiota bacterium | reverse complement strand
TTAAAGGAAGAGACGCCCGTAAAATAAGGACGAAATTGGTAGCCCCAACGGGATTCCGAACCCGAACTCAGGGGTCCCGGCCAGTCCCTACCGCTACCGAATAGTCCCGTTTTATGAGGGTTTTGGCGCACTCGGGTGTTATCCAGTCCCGGCCAATACCGACCGCTCCCGCCCGCTCCCGCCCGCTCCGTTAGATTTCTGTTAGACGATTTGCTAGTGCTTGGCTGAGTCAGCTGACCTCGCTTCGGTTTCCGATTCGGGCAGCGACGCTCCCAGTGCTTGTTCGATAGCCTGCTGTTCTGTGAGAGATGCACCATCGCGCATCAATAATGAGATGTTTTGCTCTTCAAGGTGATCGTGGAGCGCGGTCATGATTCGATCATAACACCATTTTTCAGTTGGTTCGCGTTGAATCCCACTGTTTTTGAAGTACGCGTCCACATAGCCTGTGAGGCGGGATGCGCGTTGTGTATCTCCACGCAATGCAGCAATCAATGCCAAATGCTGTACGGCTATTCCGATGTCGTAACTGTTCTGGCTCTCGCGCAACATGCTCAAAGCCTGGCGTGCATCAGCAGCCGCTTCCTCGTGCTGGTTAAGGGCAATACGATATGCGGCCAGGTTGTTCCGTAGGTTCGCGGCAACTCGCGAGTTTTTATTGCGTTCGGCAAAAATCAGCGCATTTTCAGCATGGGTTAGCGCCTCTTCGAATCTGCCGCATTGGAACTCGATGTCCGCGAGATACAGCGAACCAAGCGTGAATGCGAATTCGGCACGCTGGGCACGGGCTGCATCCAGTCCTCGGGCGCAGAGTTCGCGAGCTTCCTCAAGGTTGCCGCGGTAGGAGCAAATGGAGCCGAGCGTGGCCAGCGCCAGCGCCAAACCGCCGCCATCGTCCAATTCTTCGAAGAGCTCCGTAGCGCGACGCAATATTTTTTCCGCTTCGGCTAAGCGTTGCGTATCACGCAAAGCAATACCGCAGGCGCGCAATGCATAAGCGGTACCGCGTTTATCGCCAACACTTTCGTAAAGCGCACAAGCGTGCTCGGCTGCTTTGCAGCTTTCAGTGCCCCGCTCGGTTCCCGCCAAGAGAACGGCCCGCGCGAGCCAAAGCCGAGCCGCTACCTCGGGACTGCTTTGTTCGTCGATCAGTTCGAGCGCGCGCGTAATCCAATAGTGTCCTTCCCCGAGGCGTCCCGTTTCGTACCAAAAACGCTCTAGGGCGCCGGCAAGCGCACCGCCCAAAGTGGCGGCTTGCCGCTCTCCGAGCGCCCATTGGAGAGCAGAGCGAAAGTTTTCCATCTGATCCTTTAGGCGACCGTACCAGTCTGCTTGCGGGATTTTGTGGAAGTTCTCATCTGCATCTTGGGCGATCGAGCGATAGAACTCGGCGTGCTTAAGCGCCAAATTCTGGTAGGTGCCCGATTTTTTTAATTTCTCGAGTGCATATTCACGGGTCGATTCAAGCAACCGGTAGCGCTCGTTCACATCGCCGGGATCCAACGNNTCCACGCAGACCGCGGTTGCGGATTGGAATGAAAATGCGCCCGCAAAGATCGCAGAACGATTGAACAGCAATTTCTCGCGTTCGTTGAGAAGCTCGTAGCTCCAATCGATCAGCGCGCGCATCGTCTGGTGGCGCGGCAACTCCGTTCGGCTTCCGCCTGTCAAGAGACGGAGCCGTTCGTTCAGGCGTTCCTCCAAGCTCCTGACACTCAGCACCTTGACGCGCGCCGCCGCAAGTTCGATAGCGAGGGCGATTCCATCCAGGCGCCGGCAAATGTCTGCGACGGTTGGAACATTTTCTGTCGTAAGAACAAATTGATTATCCGACGCTCGAGCGCGCTCCGCAAACAGCGCGATCGCGCTATAACGCATTGCGTCGTTGAGGTTTAACTCGTGCGTTACATCTGGAAACGATAGCGAAGCAAGATGGTGAATCCATTCTCCGGTGATTTGCAAGGCTTGGCGAGATGTCGCAATAATACTGACGTTCGGGCACGAGCGTAGCACGGTATCTGCAACCTTCGCCACTTCGTCGATGAGATGTTCGCAGTTGTCCAGAATTAATAGGGCGCGTTTGGTTGCGAACGCTTTCACGACGGCCGCCAGAGTCAATCGATCGCCTGATTCACGTATGTTGAGCGTTGAGGCCAGAACGTGCGGAAGCAATGTGGGATCCGAGATCGAAGCCAGCTCCAAGAACCATACGCCGTCCGCAAAACACTCTAAGACTTCGGCCCCCAACTCTATTGCAAGCCTTGTTTTTCCAACGCCACCGGATCCGACGACCGTTATCAGCCGCGATGTTAGCACGCGTTCTTTGAGAGCCGCCAGATCGTTTTGGCGTCCGACGAAACTCGTGAGCTGAAGCGGGAGATTATTTGGCCAGACATCGGCTGAACGCAGTGGTGGAAAGTCTCCGCGCAGATCGGGCGCGCAGAGTTGGAAAATCCGTTCCGGTTCAGTCAGATCTTTGAGACGATGTGTGCCAAGGTCGCGCAGTTGAACCGTTGAGTTCAACTCATTGCCAACAAGATCGGCGCAAATTCCGGAGATTAAAATCTGTCCTCCGTGGCCGATTGCGAGCAATCGCGCGACGCGATTTACCGTCGGTCCGAAATAATCCCCGCCACGTTCTTCGGCTTCCCCGGTATGGAGAGCCATCCGAACGCACAATCCTTCAACCCCAGCGAAGTCTTCATTTGCCAAAGCCCGCTGGGCGGCGAGCGCGGCCGATGTCGCGTCCGATGCGCGACTAAACGCGGCGCAAAAGGCATCGCCTACCTTCTTGAAGACAAATCCGTGCTTTTCAAAAACATCCTGCAGAATGGCATCGTGCCGTTTGAGCATGAGTGCCATCTCGTCGTGAAATGTTTCCCAGCGTTGCGTGCTGCCTTCGATATCGGTGAACAAGAACGTTACCGTGCCCGTCGGCAAGACGGGTTTTCCCGCGGATCGCCGCACGAACGTCAATTCTTGGGATGCTGGTGCTTTCCCGGCGGATCCGGAGGCATATGCCTATCAGTCGTGCAGGGAGCCCATCTTTCCTGATGAAGCCATTTTTAGGAACAATTCGTTTGCAAAGGGGTTATCGGATGGCTTCACTCACCGATTATGTGCTACGTTTGGCCCGTGATCCGGCAGAGCACGAGAAATTCCGCAAATCGAGAGATTCGGCCACACAAGCAATGGATGCCGCGGGTTTGAAAGATGAGCACAAGAAGCTCTTGCTCGATGGCGATTCGGCGAGCATAACCCAGGCTATTACCAGCGAGCTGCCTGCTTCGGCTGCGCTCCAAGGCGCGTACAACAGCTGCACGTTGACCATGACCCTGGGCATTACCTTAAACAGGCCCGCGTAGGACGGCATTTCCGACTAAAACGTCTGGTTCCCTCACTGTCGTCGGGACGGGAATCAAAGTCGTCGCACAAACGTCGCCAGAAGCACTTGCGTGCATCGAACGTGCGCACAAGGTATTCTTTCTGCCTGCCGATCCGCTGACACAGTATTGGCTCAGCCAGCTGAACGCCTCGGCCGAATCATTGCATCATTTGTATGCAGTCGGAAAAGAGCGGAAGCAGACATACGAAGAAATGGTCGAGCGCGTGCTGGGCTACGTACGACAGGGGCATAACGTTTGCTTCGTATCGTACGGCCATCCCGGCGTTTTCGCGGATCCGATGCATGAGGCGGTGCGGCGAGCTCGCGCCGAGGGTTACATGGCGACGATGCTCCCCGCAATTTCAGCCGAGGATTGTCTCTTTGCGGACCTCGGCGTAGATCCAGGACGCAGTGGATGCCAAAGCTTCGAGGCAACTGACTTTCTCGTGTACCGAAGAACATTTGATCCGCGCAGCGCCCTGGTGCTCTGGCAAATTGGCGTCATCGCGGAAACTGGATTCAAAAAACAATTCGGGGCTTGGAACTTGGCTGGCCTGGGCGTGTTGCGGGGCCGCTTGCTGGAGTTCTACGACGGATCCCACCAAGTTTCGATCTACGACGCCGCGCACTATGTTTGTTGCGACCCTGTGATTCAACACATTGAACTTCAGCGCATGCTGGAAGCGGAGATCAGCGCCTTGTCAACGCTACATATTCCACCGAAACCAATGACGGAGCCTGATATGGAGATGGTGCGGGAACTCGGGCTCATGTAATCCTACGTGAGAGTACGGGTCCGCGCGATGAAATCGAGCTCGTGTTGGTAGCCCCAACGGGATTCGAATAAGGCTATGGGAGAGTACGG
>PLLF01000021.1 GCA_003140855.1 Vulcanimicrobiota bacterium | reverse complement strand
GTCAAACCGAGCATCTCGTAGATCGGCCCCATCCACTCCGCGTCGCGCCGCGCGAGGTAATCGTTGACCGTCACCACGTGCACGCCGCGGCCTTCCAGTGCGCGCGCATAGACGGGCAGCGTCGCGACAAGCGTCTTGCCTTCGCCGGTTTTCATCTCGGCGATTCGTCCTTCGTAGAGCACTTGTCCGCCGATGATCTGTACGTCGAAGTGGCGCATGCCGGCCGCCCGTTTGCCGGCCTCGCGGGCGACCGCGAAGACTTCCGGCAGCAAATCGTCAAGCGTCTCGCCCGCCGCCAAGCGCTCGCGGAAATAGGGCGTCTTCGCGCGCAACTCGTCGTCGGTCAGCGCAGAGATGGCAGGCTCGAACGCATTCACGCGTTCGACCGTCCGTCGCATCCGCACGATCTCACGTTCGTTGCCGTCGAAAATGGTCTTGAAAATTGACATACCGTTCCTAGTACCGTCCGGGGCCTGCGAGGGTTGCTCTACGCTTCGGCGAGTGGGAGCGAGATCGTGAACGTGCTTCCTCGCCCCTCGGCCGAAGCGACCGAGATGCTGCCGCCGTGTACTTCGACGATCTTCCGGCTGACGTAGAGGCCCACGCCCGAACCCGATACCCCTTTTCGCCGCGCGTTACTGGCCCTGCCGAAACGCGTGAAGACCTCTCCGAGCTCGTTCTTGGGAATGCCGATGCCACGGTCGATCACGGCGATCGACGCGTTTTCATCGCCCCGGCTTACGCGCACCAGCACTTCGCCGTCCGAATACTTCAGCGCGTTCATCAAGAGATTATCGAGCACGTGATTGAAGCGGCCCGGAACGGGCGCAGCCGGCGATTCGAAGCGGATGCGATCTTCCGCGCGGTTGCGCCTTTACGCTTTCCGCGACGACCTCGCGCAGATCGAGAATCGAGCGATCGAGTGAAAATCCGCCGGCTTGCGTTTGCGCGAGCGCGACGGCGTCTTCGGACAAACGAACCAAGCGCTGGGTCTGCGAGTAAATCGTTTCGAGCTCTTCATGCAGCGCGGGGCGGCGAACTCTCCAGCAGCAACTGGCAGTAGCCGGTGATGACCGTTAGCGGACCCTTGAAATCGTGCGCGAGCATTGCCAGCAGATCGTCCTTGAACTCGTTGCTCTCGGAAAGCGCGCGCGCCAGTTGCTGAATGCGTTCGAATCCGATGGCCGCTGAACGAGCCAGCTCCAAATGCGACGCCAGCGTTCTTAAATAGACGCGCCGCTCCACGTCCTCCCAATCGAACTTTCCCGGCGAATCCATGTAGAGGACGAAACCCCGGACGTTCCCGTCGCTGCGCAGCGGCACGATCGCGCCGCTGTTGCTGCCGAAAAGACGCTTGCGCTCGGTGTCGGGAAGTTTCGAGGAGAGCGTGAGATCGTTGCGTTCGAGCATCGGCAAGAGATGCGAAGCATCGACGCGCGGCGGCATGCCGGCACGCGCCGGCTCCAGCGTGCGAACGGCGCGGCGAAGGGCGGCCGTGCGATCGATTTCATAGATCGCGCACGCCACTTTTACTTCGTGCGAAACGGTAACCGCAAAAACCAAGACGACTTCTTCAATCGTGCGCGTGTCGCGCAGCATCCGGACGACCCGTTCGAGCGACTCGGCGCGCGTCCGGCGCAGCCGTTCGAGCTCGTAGACTTGCACGTTTGCCAGCGCCAGCGCGACATGCGAGGCGACCGAACGCAGCAGCAGGGCGTCGATCTCGTCAAAAGCATTGGGTTCGTTGACGTGGAGTGAGATCGCGTGCTCGATGCGGCCTTCGACGACGAGCGGCGCGGCGATCGTCGACCCGGCTTGCACCGAACCCGCTGCTAACGCGCCGCTGAACGGTTCGTCAAGCCCGTGAATAACCGCGCGATCCGCTCCGAACGCGGCGCGGATATCTTCGCTTAGTGATTCGAGAATGCGCCGCCGGTCGAGGATGTGCCCGGCGCGTTCGTTGATGAGCGCCAGCAGTGCGTCGAGCTTCGCTTCGCGATCGGCGGCCGGCGCACGACGCTCTAGGGCGATAGCGCGAGCCCCGTTACGCTTCCTACAGGCAGAGCCACTGCGACGGTGGGCGCGACGTTGCCGCTCGCGCCCGGACCGAAGATCAAGAGCTTATTCGCACCTGCATCGGTCACGTAAATGTTGCCGCTGGCGTCTACTTTCACGTCGAGCGGATTTGAAAGTTGCGTCAGCGCACCCGCGATAACGCGGGTCGGCGCGACGTTGCCGTTTGCGCCCGCCACGAAAATACGCACGCTCGGATTACCGTTATCGGGATCGACGACGTAGATGACGTTATTTGCGTCGAGCGTGATCCCGGTTGGCGCGATGAGGCCCGTCAGCGCTCCGCCAATCACGATGCTGGGCACAACGTTGCTGCTGACCGGCACCGGAGTCGGAGATGGACTGGCCGACGGATTGGTCGTCGGCGTAGCGGTCGGTGTGGGCGTCGGCGAGGGCGTTGTGGACGGAGTGGGTGTGGGCGTCGGCAGGATGTAAGCCGTTATGGTGCCGCCGCCGCGGTTGGCGACGAAGACCTGCTTATTGCTGTCGCTCGCAACGCCGGCCGGACTGTTCAGCCGCGTCAGATTGCCGGCGATATTGAATGAAAGGCTCGGCGTCGACGTTGTACTTAGCGGCGTAAAGACCAAGATTGCGTTCGCAAACGCTCCGTTCGGCGAGGTATTGGCGACGACGACGGTTCCGTCGCTGAGCAACGCGATGCCGTGAGGTTGGTCGAGGAGAGTGCCGGCCCCGGAGATCGTGGTGAACGGCAACACGCTGCCGGTAGCAAACTGCAGATAGATATTGACCGAAGCCGCCTGCGTGGCCGGATTGTAATTGGTGACATAGAGCCGGCGGGAACTGTCGAAAGCGTCGTACTGTGGACCATTGAGCTGCGTGTTGGAACCGCCGATTGCATATTGCGGGGTGGCTGCTGCGGCCGGACTGGGCGTGTAGAGCTCGACGACGTTCTGGGTGGTGTTGGTCACGTAGAGCGTGTTGGTCACAAAGTTTGGGCCGATCCCGGGCACGCCCCCGCTCGAGGGCGTGGTGCTGTAGCCTGAGGAACTGCAAGCGGCAAACACCGCGGCACATGCCAGGGCAAAGATCAGTCCGGGAAGAGAGCGGCGCAGCATAGTTCTCCTAGAGGGGTGGCTTCCCAGGATACCCGCCCCGCGGATCACTTTCCTGGAAAATGCAGGGCGAAGGCGATGGCCAGCAAGGCAACGACGAGGAAGGCGGTGACCCCCGTCCAGACAATTCGCCGGACGTAGCGCGGCCGGCTCGACTCCGTATCGATGATTTGTCGAGGCATGTTGGCTCCTACTTAAACGGGATGCTTGGCAGGATGGTTCACATCGTCGGCCGGGACGGCCCGCAGCAGCTCCCCGACGGTAACGAAGCGGTAGCCGGCCGAGCGGAAAGCGGCCGCCAATGCGGGCAGCATTTCGATCGTGGCGAGCTTCCCATTGTGAAGGAGCACGATATCGGGAGCGGTCGCGAAGCGGCGGATGTGATCGGCCAATTCGCCGGGTGTTACCTTACTGGTGCGCCAGTCACCGGGGTCGTCGTTCCACAGCACCATGGTGTAGCCGAGCGACTGAGCGACTTGCACGGTTGCAACCGTGTAGCGGCCATGCGGCGGACGAAAGAATTTGCCGGCGGCGGGATCCGCAACGAGCCGATCGAGCGATGCGCGTCCGCGCAAGATCTCGTTACGTACTTGTGCGGCGTTCAGTAAATCCAAGTCCGGATGCGTTTGCGTATGATTTGCGATCTCGTCGCCACTGCGTTCGATTCGCTGCGTGAGCTCGGGCCATTGCTGCGCATCGTGACCGATCAAGAAAAATGTTGCCGGAATCTTCAGCGCGTTCAACTCGTCCAGCAGCAGCGGCGTAAAAACGGGGTATGGACCGTCGTCGAATGTGAGCGCGATCAGCTTCGGCCGGCCGGCGCGGCTGCCGTACAATCCCTGTTCGTTTACCAAACGCTTAACATGCCCAACGATTGAAGGCGACAGCGCTTGCTGCGCATCCATCCGAGGTGTGACGAGGGCCGGCTGCAGGTGCGCGCTGTGAAGAAACAACCGGTAACCGCCGTACGCGAGAACGGCGCAGAGCAGCAATACCGCGATCGCGCGGAGACCCTTCACTGGGGCGCGGGTTGCGCGCTCATTGCCGTCACGAGGTCGCCGCCGAGAATCACGGTCACGTCGCTCGGCGAAGGCGTTTGCGACGAAACCGCCTCGGAGATCACCGGAACGCGCCGTGCAGCCGATCCCAATCCGTTGCGAACCTTCAGTCCGGCCATTGCAAGGCGCGAGTGTTCATGCACCTCGGTCGTCGCCACGTTGCGTGAAGGTGCATTGCCGACTTGCGCAATTTGAAAACCTTCGGAGCGCAAGAGCGCGGCGACGCGTTTTGCCATGCCCGGCACACCCGTTCCATTCTCAACGTCAACTCGTAATGAGCCGGGAGCAAGCGCGGCCAAAGCTCCGGCGTCCGGCGGCGGCGTGGGCTGCGCTGGCTGCGGCGGAGCGATCAGCATCGTGTGAACGAGCTGAGCGCGCTTGGTCTCGTCGGCCAAGATCGCCGAACCGCCGTCCGGCAGCTTGATATCGCCGATAAACGGCACTTGTTTGGTCACCAGCCCGTCGCGCGGCATGTCGGCGAGCGCCGTCGCGATGCTCACTTCTTCTTGCGTTTTGAAATTGGTCGTTACATCGCGATTCAGCACGGCAAGTAGGCCGCTGAGATGCAACAACGTGTTGAGTTTGTCGTTGGTCAACTTATGGACCACTGCACGCAGGACCGCCTGCTGCCGCATGATGCGGCATGGGTCGCTGCACCAGTCGTGGCGGAAGCGAGCATATCCCACGGCCTGATCGCCATTCAAGTGCTGCATGCCCGGTTTGAAGTGAATGTGCAGATGCCCCCACGTATCGTCATAGTCCAGCCGGCTATTAACGCAATTGTGTGGATGCATCAAGCAATCCGAATTCATCACGCTTAGATCTACGCCGCCGACCGAGTCGATAAAATCTTTCGTCGTATTGGCACGCATGACGATGTACCGATCGAAACCCGGAACTCCCAGGAACTGCGAGATGACCGATTGCGCCTCGCGAACGCCGCCTTCGGATTGCGCCTCGTTGATTTTCGCCTGTCTCCCGCCGGGTAAGGTCGCGACCATGTCGCGCGGAACCGAGAGCTGATAGACGCGGTGCGTAACGAAATCGAGATTGAGGGCCCAGATGAGATCGCTGCGCGCACGCGATGAGTACTCTTCGTCGAGCGCGTTGTAATCATAGTCCAGTCCTTCGACCAAAACCAGAATGTTGTTCTTGCCGAACAGTTGCTGCGGCGAAGGCGTGAGAGCCGTGGCGACGATTATCCAAGCGGGCCGCTTCTGCGCCACCGACATGCCCGCAAGCGTGGCCACGGCGCCTGCCACGATGATAGCAAGTACGATCGCAATGCGCTTGAAGAGCGGTGGACGAGTGCGTATTGGCGGTTCGGAATAGTCGTCGGGATGCAAATGTTTACCCATGCTTTACGCGGCCGTGAAAATCGAACGCAGTACTGCGCTCGAGCCTGACATTTACGAACTCTCCCGGCGCCGCCTCACCGGTGAAATGAATTGCGCCGTCCACTCCGGGCGCTTCGCCCATGGAGCGGCCTGTCCAGCCTCGCTGCGTGCGCTTTTCAACCAGTACGCGAACGGTGCTGCCTATGCGCCGCGAGCGCGCCGCTTGCGAAGCCGCTCGCTGAGCTTCACGCAAACGAACCAGCCGCCGGCGTTGTTCGCGCGCCGGGACTTGAGCGGGAAGCATCGCGCTTGGAGTGCCTTGCTCGCGGCTGTATTGAAAGAATCCGACGCGGTCGAGCTCGGCGCGTGCGATCCACTCTTCCATGTACTGCACGTGTTCTTCACGCTCGCCCGGAAACCCGACGATAAATGTCGAGCGCATCGTGAGGCCGGGAATCCGGTCGCGGAAATTCTGCAAAATCTCGAGATAGCGCTCGCCGTTTCCAGGACGCAGCATGGCGCGCAGGATCTCGGGATGAGCGTGCTGGAGCGGCATGTCGATGTACTTGCAGACTTTCGGCAGTTCGGCCATCGCCGCGATCAACTCGGGATCAATGGTCGCCGGATAGAGGTAGAGCAACCGGATCCATTCGACGCCCTCAATTTCATGCAGCCGTCGCAGCAGATGCGCCAGCCCGCCGCGGCGGAAACCGCGGTCGCGGCCCCACATCGACGTATCCTGAGCGATGAGCACGAGTTCGCGCGTCCCCGCCTGCGCGAGCGCTTGCGCTTCCTTTAGTAGAGCTTCCTCGCTGCGGCTGCGAAAACGGCCGCGGAGCTGAGGAATGATGCAAAATGTGCACGGGTGATCGCAGCCTTCGGCGATCTTCAGATAGGCCGTGGCGCGCTGCGTCGTAACCAGCCGCGGCAAGAAATCGTGTTCGGGTTCGGGCTCGAAGCCCAAGCGCGCCGGACGTGCGCCGGCAGCAACCTCGTCCAGCACCTCCGCGATGCCCGCATAGGCGCCGGTCCCAATCACGCCGTCGATCTCCGGCACGAGCGCCTGGAGCTGCTCGCCGTACCGCTGCGCCAAGCATCCCGTTACAATCAACCGCTGCTCGGGACGCTTGCGTTGAGCTTGCTCCATGATGGCGTCGGTCGACTCGGCCTTGGCGGGATCGATGAACGCGCACGTGTTTACGACGATGGCGTCGGCCGTTTCAGAATCAGCGGATAATTCCCAGCCGCCCGCGCCCAATTTGGCGATCATCACTTCGGTGTCGACCAGGTTTTTCGCACAGCCCAAACTGACGAAAGAGACCCGCTTAGCCACTAGCGGTAGTTTACGAATTGCAGCGGCAGCTCGTAGCTAAGCGCGCGCAAGCGCGCGATGACTTTCTGCAAATCGTCCCTGTTCTTGCCGGTGACGCGAATCTGATCGTCCTGGTACTGGGCGTTCACTTTCAGCTTCAGGTCTTTGATGGCGTCCATAAGCGGTTTAATCTTGTCTTTGGGTATGCCGGACTTGAGCGTCATGGTGCGCCGCACGGTATCGCCCGCAGCGGGCTCGATCGCGCCCAGCTCGAAACTCTTGAGATCGAGGCCGCGCCGGACGGCCTTCGTTTGAAGGATATCGACGACGTTCTTCATCTTGAGTTCGTCGTCGGACGTGATCGTTATGAGCTTCTTGCCGTCGTATTCGATTTGTGTTTTGCTGTTCTTGAAATCAAAACGTCCGGCGATCTCTTTGCGCGCCTGGTTCAGCGCGTTGTCGAGCTCCTGTTGATCGACTCGTGAGACGATGTCGAATGATGCATCGGTCGGCATAAGTTATAAGGTAAAACTCTTTTCAACTACGTCGCCGTCGCCGCCGAGTTTAGCCACAGGCTTGCCGTCCACGGTCACCGCAACGCCGGCAGCATTGCCGGCGCGAACCACCGCGGTCTTGCCGTGAAATATCTTGCTCGTGCCGCGCGGAAATATACCCTCCATACTAACACTCCCGTCAATGGTGACCCTGAGCCACGACGCCGACGTGATGTGCACTGCTAGAGTATGCGTGAGAAGGGGCTGGGGACTGGGCGACGGATGCGCGGTTGCGCCGGCGATCGTTGCCGTTGGCGCCGGGCTGGCGCTTTGCTGCGCTGTCGCAATCGCACCGCGCGGAGGCGAAACGTACACGTAGATCACAAAACCGATGAGGACTATCGCCACGACTCCGGCGATCCAAAGGAGCGGCGCCAGGCTGCGCTGCCCCGCTGAGGTCGGGGTGGCAACCGGCAACGGCGACGAGGCTGGCGACGTCCCGCTCGCGGTGTTGAATTCGGCTACGGCCTCCTCGGGATCCAGTCCCAAGAAACGGGCGTAGGTCCGCAAGAATCCGCGAATATAGACCGGCGCGCCGATCGCCTTCCAGTTTTCTTCCTCGATGGCCGCAAGATAAACCGAGCGGATGCGAAGCTGCTCGCCGACCTCTGAAAGCGTGAGGCCGCGCTCGTCGCGCGCAGCTCGAAAGCGTTCGCCCAGCCCCATCGAGCTTCTGTTAGCGGCCCTATCCTGTTATCCTGTGTCTTTAGATGATGGAAAAAACGCGCGTGATCGCCGCAATGAGCGGCGGAGTTGATTCGGCGGTGGCGGCCGGCCTGCTGGTCGAAGCGGGTTATGACGTTATTGGCGTGACGATGAAGATGTATTCGCAAACGCGCGCGCCGCACGCCCGCAGCTGCTGCGGAGTTGACGATTTTGACGACGCCCGGCGCAGCGCCGCGACGCTCGAAATCCCGCATTACGTGCTGGATTTCGAGGAGACGTTCCGGCGCAGCGTCATCGACCGGTTCGCGGACGAGTATGCCGCCGGCCGCACGCCCAATCCGTGCGTCTCTTGCAACAATTTCGTTAAACTCGGCACGCTGCGAAAGTACGCGGACTCGCTCGGCGCACAATATGTCGCCACCGGCCACTACGCGCGCATCGAACGGCGCGATGACGGTCCGCATCTCTTTCGCGGAACGCATGCGAAAGATCAAGCTTATGCGTTAGCGCAGCTCACTGCGGAGCAACTTTCGCGTTTGTTGCTCCCGCTCGGCGAACTCGACAAGCAAACGACACGCGCGCATGCGCGCCGCCTCGGTCTGCCGGTGCACGACAAGGTCGAATCGCAAGACATCTGTTTTGTGGAAGGCGCCGACTATCGCGACATCGTTGCAACACTGCGTCCAGAATCCGCGCGCGCAGGCGACGTCGTAACAATCGCCGGTGAAATCGTCGGGCGCCATGCCGGTATATCGGGTTACACGATTGGCCAGCGCCAAGGCCTGCCCGCAAGCGGCGACGGTGCGCGCTACGTTACGCGCATCGATGCAGCGACGAACACGATCGTCATCGGACGCGAGGACGAACTCGCCGTTACCGGCTTAAGTGCGAATGAGCTCAACCTCATTCGGCCGGAGCGATTCACAGGAGCGGGCACGCGCGTGCTCGCGATGACGCGCTACCGCGCGAACTTAGAGCCGGCGTTGGCTACAGTGGACGGCGACAGCCTAGACTTGCAATTCAAAACGCCGCAAAAAGCGGTTTCCCCGGGCCAACTAATAGCGTTGTTCGATTTGAACGGCAACGAAGTGCTTGGCGCCGCAACGATTGAGCGCACGTTTTGAAAGCCCTCGACTGCGCTCGGGCGCCCTTCGACTTCGCATTTCGCTAAAAGCGAAATGCTTCGCTCAGGATGACACTACTGATGGCGCACCCACCCGCCACTCAATGCCCTCAGGCGGTGGCAAGCGCGACGTCGTCGCGTAAATTCCAATACGTGTCGCGAATCACGGGTTTGAAGCCGGCCTTGATAATGATCTCTTCGATATCTTTGCGCGTGGCCACGTTCGTGGAACCGGCATCGTGCACGACTTGCTCTTCGAGGATCGTGCCGCCCATGTCGTCGCAGCCATAATAAAGGGCGACCTGGCCGATCTTCAATCCGGGCGTAAGCCACGAGGCCTGCAGGTGCGGAACGTTGTCCAAATATAGCCGCGAAACCGCCAGCACGCGCAGGTACTCTAGGCCGCTCGCCTCTTTGCCGCGCAGCGGCGTTTTCCACGGCACGTAATACCACGGAATGAAAGCCGTGAAGCCGCCCATTTCGTCCTGCAGGTTGCGGATGACGTCGAGGTGCTCGACCCGCTCCTCGTCGGTTTCAATCGAGCCGAACATCATCGTCGCTGTTGTCGGCATTCCCAGTTTTTGCGCCTCGCGCATCACGCCGATCCACTCGTGCGGTTTTACCTTGCGCGCGCTGATGCGTTTGCGCACGCGTTCAACTAGAATTTCCGCACCGGCGCCCGGTAGCGATTTCATACCGGCGTCTTTCAGGCGAACCAAGATCTCTCTCACCGGTAGCTGCTCGACCGTCGAAAGGCCGACGACCTCCGAGACCGAGAGCGAATGCAGGTCGACGTCGGGATATTCGCGCCGCACGCGCGCAAAGAGTTCTTCAAACCACGGCAGGCGCAGCTCGGGATTGACGCCTCCTTGAATCATGATCTGCGTCGCGCCCTGATCGGCCGCGAACTTGACGCGCGAGAGCACCTCGTCGTGCGACATCGTATAGCCTTCGCCGTGCTTCTCGGGCCGGAAAAATGCGCAAAACGTGCAGTGCACGTTGCAGACGTTCGTGTAATTGATCGTCGTATCGATGACGTAGGTGACCACGTCGTCGGGATAGACCTGCATGCGGCGCGCGTGCGCCGCCGCGCCGAGCTCGTGAATGTCGGCCTCGCGATAGAGCCGCACGCCCTCATCGAATGAAAGGCGGCCGCCCGAAGCGGCGCGTTCCAGCAGACTAGCTAGAGACACCGATCGCCTCCGGGACGACGGGCGGCAGCGCTTCGATCGCGCCAATCGCTTGCAATTCACGGCAGTATGCCGCCAGCCCGCGCTGCGCTGCGGAATGAAACGTGAAATTCAATTTCGCGTAATAGTTTTCGTAAAAGCCCGGCGGCCGCGCGATGATGGCTTGCGCGCGCGCGATCACGGCCTCCATGTTCCCGCGCGCCCAGGTATATGCGTCGGTAAGCGCGTGCATGCAGGCGCGCACGGCGCCGGCATCGCATTCGTACACTTCGCGTCGCGCGGCCCACACGGCAAAAACGGTTTGCTCGCCGGTCCAATCGTGCCAAAGCGCTCCCAAGTCGTAAACGCGTTCGACCGGCAGCGCAAGCTGCGCATCGATAGCCGCATCACCAATCAGCAAGGCCGCATGGCCGGCGTTGGCGGCCGCGGCGGCGTCATCGCGTTCGACAAAACGGGCGTGCACGCCGTACCGGCGCTCGAGCAGCACGCGCAGCAGATTCCGGCCGGTCGCGGATTCGGAGCTGACGGCAATTTCCGCATCGTGAAGCAGGGCCGGCGGCACGCTGGAAACCAGGACGACCGAGATCACTTCGTCGCGCGCACCGATGCACAGGTCAGGCAGTAAGACGTACCGCTGGAAATCTTTCGCATACGCGTATGCGCTGATCGGGCTGAGATCGAGCCGCCCGTCAAGCATCATTTGGTTCAGCTTCGACGGCACATCGGCGTGCAGCGTGCCGGGATAGGCAATAACGCCTTCGTCGAAGGCCGCATAGACCGGCAAGTCGTTGGTGTACTTGATACGGCCGCAGTTAAGCATACACTTCTTCGCGCGGAGCTGCGGGCGGCGTCCAGTCGTGCGGGAACGTCTCGTAGGTACTGTTGCGGCGTACCGGAATGTAACCCGCTTCTTCGATCAGGCGGCGGAATTCGCGATCGTCGACGTATTGGCCCGATTGCGTGCCGGCGCTATGGTAGATCATCTCTTCGTCGGTGCTGCCGTGCGTGCCGTCCATATCGTCGGCGCCGAAGTGCAGCGCGACCTGGCAAATCTTCAAGCCTTGAATCATCCAATAGGCTTTGATGTGATCGAAATTCTCGAGCATTAAGCGCGAGATCGCGAACATGCGCAAGTCGTCCAGGCCGGTGGTCCAACCGCAGTCGTTGAGTTCGTTTCCGTCGGGATGGAACGCCAGCGGGATAAAGGCGTTGTAACCCGGCGAGCGCCGCTGCGATTCGCGCAGCCGGATCAAGTGATCGACGCGATCTTCAAGCGATTCGATCTGCCCGTAGAGCATCGTTGCGTTGGAGGCGATCCCCTGGCGGTGCAGCTCTTCGTGAATCTCGAGCCAGTTGTCGGTGCCGACTTTGTTCGGGCAAATCTTGCTGCGCGTTTCCGGCGCAAAGATCTCCGCGCCGCCGCCGTTGACGTTGTCGAGTCCGGCCGATTTCAGCGTTGCGATAAGTTCCGGGTATTTCACGCGGTGGCGCTTGGCCATGTAGTCGAGTTCGGCCGCGGTAAAGAGCGAGAGCTGCACGTGCGGCGCGCGATCTTTGAAGCGCCGCATGAGCGGCAGCCAATAGTCCAGCGAGAGCTGGCGCGGATCGTGGCCGCCTACAATGTGGATCTGGTTGAAATTGGTGCCCGTCTCAAAGGCTTTGGCCAACACTTGATCGGCGGCCATGCGCACGACCCGATCCGCTGCTTTGAATTCGTCCACCGCAAACGAACAAAACTTGCAGCCGGCGTAACAGATGTTCGTCGAATTGACGTACCGGTTGAGAACGTAGTAGACGTTCTTGCCGCTCTTGCGTTCCTTTTGCGCCCGCGCCAAACGGCCGAGCGTATGGACGTCGCGCGTGGCGAAGAGTGTCAGCCCGTCTTCAAGCGAAAGCGGGATGCCTTCTTCAACCTTCCGTTCAATGGCTTTAAGAGCCGGGTCGAGTACGTGCGCCGCCATCAGCCGATGCTTCGGAATCGGCCGCATCGCCCCTGGCGAACAGCCCAATGCCGGCAAATTCCAGCACGGCCGCGCCCAGCGAGATGATTACCAGCGCAAGCATCACTCCGCCGATGATGTCGGTAAGGTTGTGCGCCGCGAGCTCGATGCGCGACCAGATGATGCCAAACGTGACCAAGATAAGCGCTGCAAACAGCGTATAGCGAAGCCAAGCGGCAAGCCGAGAGCGTAGCGCAAGCAGGCCGCAAAGAAAATAAAATCCGGTAGAAATCGCGGCGTGCGAACTCGGATATGAAAATGCGGTTTCGTGCCGTATCAGCCAGTCCGTCCGGCGCGGACGCGCGAAGAAATGTTGAAACTCGGTAGCCGCGCCCCAGCAGATCAAGGCGATCGCCAAGGCAAACAGCGCGGGCACACGCCACTGCGGCCTGAGGAGCGCCAGCACAATCAGCGCTACGTAAAGCGGGGCCAGTACGTAGCCCCAGCCCATCTCCGTGAATCTCCAAGCGATAGCGGTGCCGTGCCCGCGCAACGCGAGCGCGAAGGCCGCAAGCGCACGCGGCTCGGGATGCGTCGTCACGTAATGCCCGAGCCAAAAAAACACTGCGAGCAAAACGAACGCCGCAACCACGTGCCCGATTGCGTGCCTACGATCGGTGACCATCTATCTTTCAGGATTCGGCGGCGAAGAGATCTTGCTGTCCCCGGTCACGTCCGAACCGATCGGATATACGTTCTAGATCGTCTAACCCGAAATGGATCCGACGCGGTTTGGTGCCTTCGTGCGGGCCGACGACTTTGAGATCCTCGAGTTGCTTCATTACCCTCACCGCGCGCGGATGGCCGATCGAAAACCGCGATTGCAGCGCCGCCGTTGACGCGTAGTTGCTCTCGATGATGAATTTCGCGGCCTCGAAACACAGTGGATCGACGTCTTTCTTCTCTTCATCGGAAATCGGTTGAATATCCACGTCGAGCAGATTCTGCGGTCGCGCCTGTTTCGTCCAAAAATGAATCAGGCGCTGCAGCTCGCCGCCGGATATGAACGCGCCTTGCGCGCGAATCGGCTTGGGCGAGTCGATCGGCAAGTAGAGCATGTCACCGCGTCCGAGCAGCCGTTCGGCGCCGACCATGTCGAGAATCGTGCGCGAGTCCACTTGCGACGTCACCGCGAATGCGATGCGCGAAGGGATGTTGGCTTTGATGAGGCCGGTGATGACGTCTACCGACGGGCGCTGCGTCGCCACGATCAAATGAATCCCGGTCGCACGCGCGAGCTGCGCGAGCCGCATAATCGTTGTCTCGACCCGGGCCGGCGCGATGAGCATCAAGTCGGCGAGCTCGTCGATAATGATCACGACGTAGGGCAGGTATTCATCTGGGTACTTCGCATTGTACTCTTCGATTTTGCGCACGCCGGCTTTGGCAAAGCGCTCGTACCGCGCTTCCATTTCTTTGGTCATCTCGAAGAGCGCGCCCGCGGCCATGCGCGGGTCGGTGATGACCTCTTTAATGAGGTGCGGGATGCCGTTGTACATCACCAGTTCGACGCGCTTCGGATCGATCATCAGTATCTGCACTTGATCCGGCGTCGCAGTCACCAGCAGCGACGCGATGACCGAATTCAAACATACCGACTTGCCGGAACCGGTGGCGCCCGCAATCAGCATGTGCGGCATCCGCGAAAGATCTCCGCAGACGGCGCGACCCGGAACGTCTTTGCCCAGCGCCATCCACAGCGGCGGTACTTGTCCGCGCTGCGGCAGCGCTTCGAGAATCTCGCGAATCGAAACGATCGAAACGGTCTTGTTCGGAACCTCGATGCCGACGGCTGACTTGCCGGGAATCGGCGCTTCGATACGGACGCTGGTCGCGGCAAGCGCGAGCGCGAGATCGTCCGCCAGGTTTGCGATCTTCGAAATCTTTACGCCGCGGTCGGGTTTGAGTTCGTAACGCGTGACCGATGGGCCGCGTTCGATGTGCACGACCTTCGCGCCGACGCCGAATGAAGCCAGCGTATCTTCGAGCACGGCCGAACGCGCGGATTCATCGACGATTTGGGCTTGAGGCGGATCGAACAGCGAAAGATCCGGCAGCTTGTAGTTACGAGGACCGGCTAAAGCGGGAGCTTCGTACTCACCCTCAACTTCCGCATCATCACCTTCGTCTTCATCTTCGTCTTCGTCTTCATCTTCGTCCAGGTCGTCGTCATCAAGCTCTTCGTCGTCTTCTTCCTCGCCGATATCCGGGTCGCCGTCGGCTTTCTCTTCCTCATCATTCTCGGCCGCGTCGTCTTCGAGCACTTCTTCGTCTTCGTAGTCCACGACAACCGGCGGCTGTTGCGAAAGCAACGGTTCGACCGCAACGATCGAGGCCCCAGCTTCGAACACGCGCTGTTTCTTTCGTTCATCGGGATCGACCGCTGGCAACGCGAACGCGTCGCGAAGCGTTTCGTGACCTTCGGGCAACGCCAAGCGCACCTTCGGCATGCGCAGCTTCGAAAATACAAGCACGATCCAGCCGATGATTTTTTTGACGGAAACGTCACTGATCCAAACCGCCAGCAGCAGTGCGAGCAGCCCGATGACGATGCGCGAGCCCGTGAGTCCGAGCAGCGCGTAAAGCCCGCGCCACATCTCCAATCCGACGAACCCTCCGCGCTTGGCGAGCGAGGCGTCGATCAGCACGAAATAACCGAGCGCGGCGACTCCGAAGGTCGCCATGATGCGCGGCAGATTTATCTCGAGGAAAATGATCGCGCCGAAGAGCGCGATGAGAACGGGGAAAAGACCCGCAGCTGATCCAAAGAGCCAGTGGAGCACTCGCGCAGTCGCGGCGCCGGCACTCCCCGCATGCGCGGGCGCCAAAGTAAGCGCGACCGCCAGCAGAACGGCGATGCCAATCGCTGCCATGCCGGCGATCTCGAAATTCAGTCGCGATTTCGCCGCCCGGCGGCGTACGCGTGCCATGGACCGCTTACTTCTTCATTCTAATAGGAGTTCATTTGAGCCAACGAACCATCGCCGTTCTCGAAGGCGACCAGACCGGACAAGAGCTGCTCTTGGAAGCGCTGCGCGTCCTCGATAAGTCGGTCATCGACGTCGAGCTGGCATTCGAGCGTTTCGATCTCTCGCTGGAAAACCGCCGGGCAACGCACAACGCGGTCGTGCAAGAAGCGGCCGAGGCGATGAAACGGACGCGTTACGGATTGAAAGCCGCGACCATAACGCCGGCGGAAAAGGACGACGTGGGTTCGCCCAACGCTATTTTGCGCAAAGCGGTCGGCGGCAAAGTCATCGTGCGCACCGGACGGCGTTTGCCGCGCATCCGCCCGGTCGGCGGCGTCCACGCGCCGATCTCGGTCGTGCGCATGGCCGTCGGCGATGCGTATGGCGCAAAAGAGTGGCGCGAAGGCGAGGGCTCGAGCGAAGTGGCCTACCGGACCGAGTCGATCGACCGCAGCGTCTGTCACATCGTCGCCGAGTATTCGTTCGTCCATGCCGCGCGCATGCATGCGAAGGTTTTCGGCGGACCGAAGTTCACCGTGAGTCCCGTATACGAGGGAATGTTCAAAGAAGAACTTGATGCGGCGGCCGCACGCCATCCGGAAGTGCCCTACGATCCGCAGCTCATCGACGCCACCTACGCGCTTCTGCTCAGTACGGACGGGGAAATGCCCCTGGTTATTCCGACGCTAAATCGCGACGGCGACTGTCTCTCGGATCTGGTAATGCAGCTGTTCGGATCGATTGCCGGCGCCGAATCGGTCTTGCTTGCGTTTGAGGAAGGACTGAAACCGTCTGTCGTTATGACCGAAGCTCCGCACGGCACGGCACCGCGTCTGTTCGGCAAGAACGTCGCCAATCCGATGGCCATGATTCTGGCCGGCGGCGCGCTCCTTTCATATATGGAAGACAGGCGCGCGCAAAACGCGTCGCGCGCAATCTATGAATCGTCGCTTGAGACGGTACACGAAGGCATCGCGACCAGCGATCTCGGCGGTCACGCTTCGACAACGGATTTCACCGACGCAGTAATCGATCGCGTGAAGCGCAAGCTCGACGTTTGGTCGAGCCTCTAACTCGCGATTAGCGCTACGCCGGCAAGCGCAAGAACGACGCCGGCCTTCTGTAATGCCGCCAGCCGTTCGCCGAGAACAAAGCGCGCGAGAAAAACCGTGCTCGCGGGATAGAGCGACGTGAGGACCGCGGCGATCGAAAGATAACCCGCATACGCGGCGAGGACGTAAAAGATATTGGCAGCCATGTCGAGCGCCCCGGCCAACACGATAACGCCGAGCGCAGCCGGTGCAGCAACTGCGATGCTGCGGCGCATGACCAAAGCGATCACCAACAGCAGCGTGATCGAACCGATGCGCGCGGATACGATCGGATAGAGCCCGGCGTTATGCCCACCCAACGCTAGAAACGTATAGAAACCGCCCAAAATAACGCCGGATGCAATCGCTTCTTTCACGCCGGCGGTTGAAAATTCAAACGTGCCGTCAGCTTCTGTAGATAGCGATATGAGTATGACGGCAAGCAACGCAATGCCGATGCCGGCCAATTTGAGGTTCGCCAAATGTTCGCCGCGCGCGGCGCCGACGATGACGGGAGTCAAAGCGGCCAGGACCGCGGTGATCGGTGAGACCACACCCATCTTCCCGATCGACAGCGCATGATAAAGCAGCAGTAATCCCAAGCCGCCGCACATCCCGGAAATGAAGCCAAACTCCAGCGCTTGCGGCGTCGGCCGCGCCGGAAAAAACGGGAGCGCTGCGAAGATCAGCACGAGGCCGACGGCCTGCGAAATCACCGTTACCGCAAACATCGGGTTGCGCCGCGTTGCAAAGCCGCCGCAAAAATCCGCCGAGCCGTAAAACACGGCCGCAAGCAAACCTAATACGATTGCCATAACTTACCGCTGCGTCGGATCGAGCGCATCGCGCAAGCCGTCACCCAAAAGATTGAAGCCCAGCACCATCAGCGTGATGGCGACGCCGGGAAAGATCAGCGCCCACGGCGCGGAGAGCCAGTAGTCGCGCGCGTCATTCAGCATCGCGCCCCATTCGGGCGTAGGCGGACGCGCGCCCAATCCGAGATAGGAAAGACCGGCCGCCTCCAACTCGGCGGTGCCGATGCCGAGCATCGCTTGCACGATCAACGGCGCAAGAATATTCGGCAGGATGTGACGCCAGATAATGCGGGGCACACGCGCTCCAAGCGCCTTAGCCGCTTCAACATACTCGAGCTCTTTCACCGAAAGCACCGACGACCGCGCGAGCCGCGCATACTGCGGAATGTAAACGATGCCGACCGCGATCATCAAGTGATTGATGCTCGGACCCAAGATCGTCGTGATGCCGATCGCCAGAATAATCGAGGGGAACGCGAGCATCAGATCCATCAGCGCCATGATGGAGCTGTCCGTGGCTTTGCCCAAGTACCCGCCGGCTACGCCGAAGAACGTGCCGATCGTGATCGCAATGCCGACCGCCAAGAACCCAATGCGAATCGAAATACGCGATCCATAGACGATTCGCGCGAAAAGATCGCGGCCGAGCTTATCGGTTCCAAACGGATGCGCGAAACTCGGATGCAGCGACTGCTGCGCCAGATTCTGCGCCAGCGGATCGGTATGCGCGATCAGCGGCGCAAATGCAGCCGTAACGATGAGCACGCCGATCAATCCAAGTCCGATCAGCGCGCCCGGCGATTTTATCAGCCGCCGCCAAACGTCGGCGAAATAGCCCCGCCCCGGAGCAATCTGCTCGGCCGCCGCGGCGAGACTGACGTCCACGATTCCTTACACTACAACGAGCTTCGGATGCAGCGTATGAAACTTCGTGCGCGCCTGATGAGCCTTTGCGATCTGCGTGATCTGCATCTCGCCCCAAGCACGTCCCATCATCGCGATACCGGTCGGCAAATTGTGATCGCCGAAACCGTTGGGAACGCTGATCTCGGGCAGACCCGCTAGGTTCCCGGGACTTCCCAAACCGGTGGCGCCATTGTATTTCGAAGGATAGGCTTTGTCGAATTTAATGCCGACCGGATATGAAACGGTCGAACGCGTCGGATGCACGATCGCGTCGTAACCTGCAAATGCCTTGCCGACCGCTTCGTTCAGCAGCGTGCGGCGGCGCATGCCATCTACATAGTCCACGGCCAGCGCATTGTAGACCTGATAGCCGCCTAAACGATCGTCGGTCGATTGCAGCTCGCGAGCTTTGCCGCTTTCGATCAGATCGCGAAACGCCGAAGCGCATTCGCCGTTGAAGATCGCCTCGAAGACCGAGCCGTATGGACCGCGCGGCAACGTTACGTTTGTAACGACGTCGGCAAATTCGCGCAGCACGTCGAGCGAAGCCAGAAAGTTGCTCGCAACCGCGGGCATGATCCGTTCGGTCGATCGCGCCAGCACGCCGATCTTCGGTTTGCGCCCGGGGATCTTCGGAAAGGGCGCGTCCAATGATGTGCGGTCCGCCGGATCGTGTCCGGCGATCGCACGCAATACGAGTTCCGAGTCGCGCGCTGAGCGGCACATCGGCCCGAGTTTGTCGGAGGTCCACATCAACGCCATCGCGCCGTGCCGGCTCACGCGCCCGTATGTCGGGCGCAATCCGGTCACGCCGCAATACGCGGCGGGCGCCATGATCGAGCCGTTCGTTTCGGACCCGATTGCAAAGCCAACCAAACCCGCTGCCACTGCGGCTCCGGGACCGCTCGAAGATCCGCCGCTCCAATAATCGCGGTTCCACGGCGTTCTGCCCGGCCCCGTGAATGACGCATCGGCATCGTCGTAACCAAAACCGCCCGCCAGTTCGACCATCGCAAGCTTGGCCAGCAACACGGCGCCGGCCGCGCGCAGCTTTTGCACGACGGTCGCGTCGTAGTCGAAGACTTGGTTGCGGTAGGGCGCCGCGCCCCATGTCGTCGGCGCACCGACGGCCGCCAGCAAATCTTTCGCGCCGTACGGAACGCCATGCAGCGGGCCGCGCGATGTTCCGGAAGCAAGTTCGCGGTCCGCGCTGCGCGCTTCGCGCAGCGCACGGTCGTGCATGATCGTGACGACCGCTCCGTAGGTGCTTCCGTACTTCTCCAGGCGCGCGAGATAGAGCTTTGTAAGTTCAACCGAGGAGACTTTCTTTTTCGCGATCAGCGATCCGAGCGTCGTTGCGTCGGAGAAGGCGAGCTGCTCTTCGGTCATGAGACGATCACTTTAAAGGAAGTAGCGGGCTCGACCGAGTTCGGAATCGCCGTTCCCTTCGGATTGACGGCGCGGCCGAGCTGGAGGTTGCCGTCGATGCCGTCGGCTATCGTTGCCAGCTCCGCGTCGGTCAGTTTCGGATCGAACGCGCGCATGCGCGCCGCCAGCGCGCTTGCAGCGTCGGATGGCTTCTTCGGCGCGGGTGTCGCCGTCGGCGCCGGCATCGGCGGTGTTTGCGCCCCAGCTGGAGCTGCCAAGAGAGCTCCGGCGCTAGCCGCCGCAGCGATGAATTGTTTGCGCGTTTTCAAAACGGATCATACCTCCATCACCACCGGCACGATTACCGGTCGACGTTTATAGCGAGCCATGATGGCTTTTGCCAAACCCTCGCGTATGTGTTCTTTCACCGTGTTCACGTCGCGGATTCCTTCGACTGAAACCTCCGCGATGAGCGCCGTCAGTTCCGCCCGCAGTTCTTCCATCACGCCGCCCGCATCCGGCATGTAAAAGACGCCGCGCGAGATGATGTCCGGACCCGAGATGACGCGCGCCTCTTCGGTGTCGATCGCCACGACGACCATCATGAAGCCGTCGGCCGCAAGCAAACGGCGATCGCGCAGCACCGCTTCGCCGACGTCGCCGACGCCCGAGCCGTCGACAAACACGTGGCCGCCGTACGTCTTGCCGATCTTGTCGCCGTACTCGCGCGTGAACTCAAGCACGTCGCCGTTCTCCACGACGAAGACGTTGCGCGCGTCGACCCCGGTTCGTTGCGCCAGCTTTCCGTGCTGGACGAGCATCCTGTATTCACCGTGAACGGGAACAAAGAATTCGGGCCGCACCAGGTTGAGCATCAAGAGCAACTCTTCTTGCGAGCCATGCCCGGAGACGTGCGAACGGCCGTCGGTTCCGTGCACCACGATCGCGCCGAGGCGGAAGAGATTGTTAATCGTTTTGTACACGCCTTTTTCGTTGCCCGGAATCGGCGTGGCGCTGATCACCACCGTGTCGCCCGGTACGATCTTCAGGCGCGGATGATCGCGCACCGACATGCGCGTGAGGCCGCTCATCGGCTCGCCTTGCGAACCGGTCGTCATGACGACGACTTTCTCGGGCGGCAGCTCGTCGATTTCTTCCACCCGGATCGTGCGGTCCGCCGGCACGTTCAGATAACCCAGCTCGGAAGTTAAATGCACGACGTTGGTGAGCGAGCGCCCCAAAAACGCGATCTTGCGATCGAACGTAATGGCGTGTTCGATCACTTGCTGAATGCGCGGGACGTTCGAAGCGAACGACGCGACGATGATCCGCCCCTTGGCGTGCGAGAAAACGTTGGTGAACGCTTCACCGACAATTCTTTCCGAGAGCGTGTGGCCGGGACGTTCGGCATTGGTGCTATCCGAAAGCATGCAGAGTACGCCTTCGTCGCCTATGCGCGCGATCGCAGCAAAATCCGCCGGCCTGCCGTCGATCGGCGTTTGATCGAATTTGAAATCGCCGGTATGGAAGACCGTACCGGTCTCGGTGCGCAGCGCCAGCGCGCACGCGCCGGAAACCGAATGGGTGATGTGGATGAACTCCGTCTCGATCGATCCGTAGCGCACGCGGTCGCCCGGTTTGACCGTCACCAGCTGCGCATCGCCAATCATTTTATGATCGCGCGCCTTGGCTTTAATGAGCGCGAGCGTTAGCGCCGTGCCCACAACTGGAACGTCGAACTCGCGCAGCAGGTAAGGAATCCCGCCGATGTGATCCTCGTGGCCGTGCGTCACCAGTAAGGCGCGAAACTTGTCGCGATGCTCTCGCAAATACGTGAAATCGTTGATGACGATGTCCACGCCGTACATTGNNCCCGCCACGAGATCCTCGGCAGTCTCGATCAGCGTCATGTTCCGGCCGATTTCGCCGCAGCCGCCCAGTGGAATGATTCTCAGGTAGGGTCCAGCCGGCGGCGCCGGGACCGTCAGCGCATTTGTGTTCACCGCGTCTTTACATTCGAACCGCAGCGCGTGATTGAACCGGCGGAGGAATTCATGCCCAACCGATACCGCGCCGCGCTGGCGCTGACCTCGCTCTTACTGCTTGCGGCCGCTTCCGGGCACCACCGCCACGCGCACGCCAAGCGTCCCGCCTTCGCGCAGCCGCCCGCGGGAATCGAATTATATTCCCGGCGCGCCTTAAGGCGAGCGCGCATCATCCTTCAACTCAAACTGCTGGACCTGCGCCTGCAGCAGCTCGATCGCGTCAGGCGGGCCGTGGAGCGCCATATTCCCGTGGATCGTTTGCTGAACCAAACAGCCTCCCCGCACCCCTGAAAGGCAGCGGCCGCCGCGCTGTGAAACAATCCGGCAGCCGACGGCGTATTGCCGGACGGCACGCTTCCGTGTTTTACGGGGAGGTCGTTCATGGAGACGTCACCGGCTGTTAAAGCAAGCGGCTTGTCTACCGTTGTAAACACGGTCGCCGCACCATCCGAGGCATTCGAAACTTTGCGCGCCGCTCCGACATGGGGTTGGGCTTGCCTGATCGCGATCATTTTGTTGGCGATCGGCACGTATCTGCAAGGGCCCGCCACGCTTCACGCCGGCGCTGCGCAAACGCAGCACATGATGGCTACAAGCTCGCTTTTTGCAAACCTCACGCCGGCACAGAAGACAGCCGCGATCGACCGTGCCAAGAAACCGTCGCCGTGGGGTTACCTTTTCGTCGTGTTCACGCTTTTCATAGTTGCTGTCTTGAACACGCTGATGACACTCATCGGAAACGCGATCGGGAAAGGCCAAGCCGATTTCAAACGGCTCTGGGCAGGCTCGATGAACATCGCCGTGCCGACGCTCGGGCTTGGCGCTATCGTTTTGGGGATCATCACGACTCTGCGCGGCGCCGATTCGTTCAGTAACTCGATCGACATCGCGACCGCGACGCCGAGTTTAGCCTACATCATGCCCCACGGTTCTCCCGGGCTCACCGTATTTTTAGCCGGGTTCAGCATCTTCACGATTTGGGGACTCTTCCTCAACGCGACGATGCTGCGCGTCATGGCGAAAACCAGCGCCCGTTTTGCTTACACCTATGCCGCATTGATTACAGTACTGGGCGCGTTACTCGCGGCCGGACTCGTAGCGGTGGCGCACAACGCAGGGTTCGCGTAAGGCACGCATGGGTTTTCGCGGACCGTCGATCGCAGCGGCAAGCATACTTCTCTCCCTCGCGGCGCCGGCGTCAGCCGGCGCCGCAGGCTTAAGCTTGGCGCAGACGGTACGCTATGCCATCGATCACAGCCCGCAGGTGATCAAACAGCAAGCCGTAGTCGCCCAGATGCACCAGCAGTACGTCAAGCTGCATTCCGCCTCACTGCCGAACGCAATTGGACAACTGCAGAATTTCTCGCAAAAATCGAATAATCTGCAAGGAAATTTCGCCATCGCCGGGCTCTCGCAGCAGCGCACCTTCAGCCAGAACACGGCGCAAATCGGCTCGAATTACACCTTCGACACGGGTTTTCTCTCCACGATACAAGCCTATGCGGCCAAAGCTCAAGAAGCCGGCGCGCAGGCCGACCTTCGGCAAGTTCGCGATCAGCTGGCCAACAGCGTCGCTGCAGATTTCTACGCAATCGCCACTAAGGATGAAACGGCGCGGCTCGCCGCTTCGGACGTGCAGTACCAGCACGTTCTGCTGACCGTCGCGCAAGCGAAATCTCGCGCGGGCGTCGCGGCCGGCGTGGACGTCTTGCGCGCGCAGGCTTCGGAAGAAAAGAGCCGCTCGGCGCTGGTTGCCGATCAGTCGCAAGCGGCCGATGCGCGTGAAGCGCTCGCGCAGTTGATCGGCGCACCGCTCGACACCGTTTTCGACATCCCGGCCGAGATCGCGCAGCCGCCGTTGCCGGCCGAACCCCTGGAGCGCCTCATTACGATCGCCCAAACCAATCGTCCCGATGTCGTCAGCGCGCAATCAACGTTAGCTACGGCGCAACTCACGCGCAAAGGTTTCGACCGCGAGCTTTTTCCGCAAGTGCAAATGTCCGCGTTTTTCGGCAACCAATTCTCGCCGACGAACGCCGTACTCTTGCAGAATCAAATTAACTCGCAGTTCCCACCCGGACAAGCGCCGATCTTGCCGCGCGGTTCGCCCGGTTTTTGGCAACTGCAGGCGGTCAGCACGTTCACGCTGCCATTGTGGGACTATGGCGCGCGCCGGTCCGAACGCCAAAACGACGACGCACAAGTGGCGACAGCGCAAAACGGCGTGGACACGGCCAACGAGCAAGTGGCTTTGGACGTTCGACAAGCTTATCGCGCCGCACAGACCGCCAAAGCGCAGCTGCAATACGCCGGCGGCGAAGTGCGGGCGGCGGTTGAATCCGCGCGCGTCGCGCGGCTGCAATACGAGAACGGGCTGATCGCGATCAGCGATGTGCTGCAGGCGCAGGAAGCAGCGCTCTCCTCACAGATCGATCTCTACAACGCCCGCGTCGCATACGTCGAGGCGGTTATCAAACTGCGCGTCGCGCTCGGCATCTACGATGCACCGGGCGCGGTTGCGGGCCTCTAGCATGCACGGAGCCATTCAATGAGCAAACGAACACGCAATCTTCTCATCATCGGCGCGGCGGGCGCCTTACTGATCGTCATCGCAGTCTTGGCGGGCCGCGGACAGCACTCGGCCGTTTCCGTGAGCGTGCTTACCGTAAAACCGTCGACGTTCAGCACGAAGCTGCCGGAAAACGGTACCGTGCAACGTCCGCGCGTAGCGACGATCCCGGCGCTTATCTCCGGAAACCTCGAGCAAATCTACGTAAGGGCCGGCGACAACGTCTCAGCCGGGCAGCTGTTGGCAACCATCGTGAATCCGCAGCTCCAAGCCAACGCCGCCGGATCGCAAGCCGACTACAACTCCGCCGCGGCAAACATCTACACCGCTCGCATCAACGAACAAAACGCCAAAGTCTCCTATCAAGCGGCGGTTGAGAACGCCAAAACGAATCTCGACGAAGCCCGCCGGATCTACCGCGCCGATCTGAGCTTGTACAACAATAAAGCTATTCCACGCAACCAAGTCGACGTGGATAAAGCCAAACTCGATCAAACGCAAGTGCAATACGATCAAGCCATCCGCCAGCTGCAGCTCGGCGCCGTCACCGGTTACGGGCAAAGCAGCGTGCAGTACGCGCAGGCCGCCGCCCAAAAAGCGCAGATCGTCAACCAGTCCAATCAGCAGCAGGTCGGGTTTACTCAAATTGCGGCTCCGGTCGACGGCACGATTCAAACTGTTGCCACCCAGCCCACCGACCCGCTCACGTCGATGCGTCCGGGTGATCCGGTGACGGCGGGACAGGCGCTGTTCACGATTGCCGCGGGCGGCGGGTTTATCGTGAAGGCCCAAGTCGACGAACAGGACATCATCAACGTCCGCAACGGCCAGCGCGCAAACATTACCGGCCAGGATTTCCCCGGCCACACGCTGATCGGGCACGTTGTCTCGATATCACCGGTCGCAACCAAATCCACCGATCCGTCGAGTACTGCGAAGCAAGTCGTAACGACGATCCGCCTCGACGGGTCTCCAAGCTTCTTGCGGGACGGAATGTCCGTTGACGTGGACATTCTCACCACCGACGTAAAGAACGCGCTCGTTATACCGACCGCGGCGATCGACAAAGACGGCAAGGGCTCTTACGTCTTCGTAGTTCGCGGCGGCAAACTGGCGAAAACGTATATCCGCACCGGATCGAAAAACGACACACAGACCGTTGTGAAATCCGGCTTGGTTCGCGGTGACAAAATCGTATCGGCGCGCGACCCGCTGCTGCACGACGGGCAAAGCGTGACGACGACTCCGGTTGGAAAGGCGACGCCCGCGATCTAATGTCGCGCTTTCTGGCTTACGTTCCGGAAGCGTTCGAAAGCATCTGGCGCCACCGGTCGCGATCGGCACTCTCGGCTCTCGGCATGATCATCGGCATCGCGTCGGTGATCGCGGTCTTGGGTCTGAGTCAAGCCGCATCTAACGGGATGAAGGCGGCGATCGCGAGCGGCGGCGATCCCGGATTCATCGTCGTAGCGGATCAATCGCAAGACAATCCCGCAGCCGCCACGCTCTATTATCGCGACGCGGCCCTCATGCAGTCCTATGCCGCGGGATCGGTTTCGCGCGCCATCCCGATTTATCAGCAACGAACCTACCGCGTAACGGTCAGCGGAAAAAGTGAATTCATCAGCGTCACCTCAACGCGCGAACTGACGCAGGAAACCGGCTTTATCGTCGACTCCGGCCGTCTGACCGATTCCGCAGACGTAGCTGCCGGGGCGAATGATGCCGTGCTTTCGCGCGACGCGGCCGCGACGTTCTTTCCCAACGGCGACGCGGTCGGCCGCACGATCAACATCGGCACGCAGCGGCTCACCGTGATCGGCGTGGTTTCCATAAAAGCCAACCTGTTTCGCAGCCTTGTGGGCGAAGCGATATGGGTGCCGTACACGACGATGCACCGGATCGCGCCCGGCCCGATCGACTACATCGAGTTTTGGCCCGTGAGCCGTTCGCAGAACCCCGTGCAGGTGATTTTGGACGTAAAAGCCGCGCTGCTCCGCATCCATTCGCATGCCGAATATACCGTGCAGGATCAACTTGCGTTCAACGCCGTCTTCGAAAACGTTCTCAACTTTATCGGCGTCGGGCTCACGTTTATCGGAGGGGTCGCGCTGTTCGTAGCGGGCGTGGGCATCATGAACATCATGCTCGTTTCGGTGAGCGAGCGCACGCGCGAAATCGGCATTCGCAAGTCGATCGGCGCCAACGCGCAAGAGATCGCCGTGCAGTTTTTAATCGAGGCGACGATGCTCTCGCTCGGCGGCGGACTGATCGGCACCGTGATTGGCGTTCTCGTTGTGCTCGTGATGCGCCCGATCATCACGCAAGCCGTCGGGGCCGCGCCGATTCCGTGGGCATTTGTGATCGGCATCGCGGCGGGCTTCTCGCTGGCGGTCGGCATCGGTTTCGGATCCTATCCGGCCGCGCGGGCCGGGAAGCTCGACCCCGTGGAAGCGCTGCGCGGCTGATGCTGGCATATTTCATCGAGGCCGCGCGTGTGCTTCTCGCCAACCGCACTCGTTCGATTCTCACGATCATCGGGTTGGTTGTCGGCGTTGCGACGATCGTCTCGGTACAGGTGGCGGCGCAAGGCATGGCCGGCGCGGTGAGCGGCATCTTCAAAGGCACGAACGCGAACACGTTTTTCGTCTTTCCGAAATCGACGCAAGGCAACGTCGTGCGCGCCGCCCTCAAGCTGAGCGATCTGGCGCTCGTGCAAGAACGCGTGCCGGGCGTGGTGAGCGTGATTCCATTCTCGCGGCGGCAAACGGTCGTCGATGCGGGCCACCAGCGCGTCCGCCTGCGCTTCGGCGGCGAATCCGACAAGCGCTTCAGCACGTCGCCGCTGGCGGCGGGCCGCACGCTCAATGCCGATGATATCGCAACCGCCGCCGCGGTTTGCGTTATCTCGGATAACGCCTACACGCGGCTTTTCCCGGGCGCGTCGTCACCGCAAGACGTAGTCGGCAGCTCGATTTACGTGGGGAGCAAGCGGTACGTTATCGCCGGCGTGTTGGGAAAAACAAAAATCGATACGGCGGCGCTCGGCTTTGACGTCAGCAACGATGTCGCGATTCCCTACACGACATTCTACAATACGTACCAGCGCGGCAGCAGCTTCTTCGGTATCTCCGTGTTGGCAGCGCAGGGTGCGGACCTGAAATCGCTTGAAACTCAAACGCAAGCGCTGCTGACGCAAGTCCACGGCGCGCAGTATCAATACTTCGATTTCGGTTTCTTTGCAAAAACGATCAACGGATTCTTCAGCATCGTCGGCCTGATAGTCGGCGCCGTCGGCGCGATCTCGCTGGTCGTAGCAGGCATCGGTATCATGAACATCATGCTCGTGTCTGTGACGGAGCGCACGCGCGAAATCGGCGTACGCAAAGCGATCGGCGCCCGCAGCTCGCAAGTGCTGCTGCAATTTTTCATCGAGTCGCTGCTGCTCTCGGCGTTCGGATGCCTCACCGGCATGTTGATCGGCGTCGGTCTCGGCGTCATCGTGAACAAGGGCTTCATCGCGAAAATCTCAGGCGTGACGGGCGGCATTCCATGGCTCGAGGTGATCGCTATCGCGGTCGGCTTCGCCACGCTGGTCACGCTCGTATTCGGAACCTATCCGGCGTATCGCGCAGCGAAACTCGATCCGATTGAGGCGCTGCGTTATGAATAGAGCGGACAACGTCATCGACGTGCAGGGCGTCACGAAGACCTATGCCAGCGGCGCGCTGCAAGTCGAGGCGTTGCGCGGACTGACGTTTACGATCGCGCGCGGCGAATACGTTGCGATCATGGGGCCGTCGGGCTCCGGCAAATCTACGCTGATGAACGTGTTGGGCTGTCTGGACCGCGCCACCACCGGAACGTATAAGCTGGACGGCATCGACGTCTCGCAACTCGACGACAATCAACTCGCCGAAATCCGCTTAAAAAAACTCGGCTTCGTATTCCAAGGCTTCAACCTCTTGGCACGAACCGACGCGCTGCGCAACGTGGCGCTGCCGCTCTTCTATGCCGGCATGCCCGGCAAGGAGCGCGAGCGGTTGGCGCTCGAGCGGCTCACTGAGGTCGGCATCGGCGATCGGGCGCGCCACAAACCCACCGAACTCTCGGGCGGCGAGCAGCAGCGCGTCGCCATCGCTCGGGCTCTGGTCAACGACCCGGCGGTGCTGCTCGCCGACGAGCCGACGGGCAACTTGGACTCCAAGACGAGCGGCGAAATTCTCGCACTTTTCGACGGGCTCAGCTCCGGCGGGCGCACCGTCATCGTGGTGACGCACGACGAAGGCGTCGCTTCACGCGCCCGGCGAATCCTTCGCATGCTGGATGGCGTTATAATCAGTGACACGCCAACCTAGCCGCCGGCATCCTTTTAAGCAACGTTTAAGGAACATTTTGCCGGCACCGGAGTAGGTAGCCCGATAAACCCTAGCGCTTGAGCATTGGTGTAACTGCATGTTGAGAAATCGAATTTTGCCCGCCGCGATCATCGCACTAACAGGCGCCGTCATCGGTTCCTTCCTGATGATGTTGTACGCCAGCACGCACTTCGTCGCGGTTACCGGCGCTCCGCACGACCCGCCGGCAGCTGCCGCTGCGCCCCTTTCGAACGGGGGCGGAAGCGACCAGGAACGCATTGTCAACGCCGTCAAGCGGGTCAAGCCTTCGGTCGTCGCCATCGACGTATCGGTCAACGGACGGCAGTATATTCCGGTCGATCCGATCATGCAGCAATTCTTCGGGCAGCAAGGGCCCGGCGTGTTGCAACCCTACAGCGCCAAGGACTCGGGATCGGGATTTATCTACGGCTCGCAAGGTTACATCGTCACCAACGCGCACGTCGTGCGTCCCATTCCGGGAGCACAGACGACCTCAATCACCGTCGTTTTTCCGAACGGCCAGAAGGTCCCGGCTAAACTCGTCGCAGCCAACGTCGGCGCCGACCTCGCGCTGCTCAAGCTTACCGACACGCGCCAACTTCCGCCCGGGCTTGCGCTAGCGGATTCGGACAAACTGCAGCAGGGACAATGGGCAATTGCTATCGGCGAACCTTACGAGCTGCAGCAGAGCGTCACCGTCGGCGTCGTTTCGGCCTTCGATCGCAGCGAGCCGATTCAAACCGAGAACGGACAAATGATGACGTTCAAAGGCTTGCTGCAAACCTCGGCGCCGATCAACTTCGGCAATTCGGGCGGTCCGCTCATCGATATGAACGGCGAAGTCATCGGAGTAAATCAGTCCACCCTGGGCGGCCGCGCGCAAGGCATCGGTTTCGCGATTCCGTCCAACACGGTCAGGCGCGTCGTCGACGCGATGATCGCGCATCCGGGCATCACGCAACCGCCGGCGCAAGCCTTCATGGGCGTGCAGCTGCAAGGCGTGACCCCCGGATTCCGCAACCAGACGAATTATCGCGGGCAAGGCGGCGTCGCGGTCACGCAAGTGGTCAGCGGCTCGCCTGCCGACAGCGCCGGCATCCAGCCGGGCGACGTGATCCTGCAGATGAACGGCAAGGCCTACACCGACGCCGGTGCGCTCTCCACAGCTATCGGAAAGCTGCGCCCGGGCGACCACGTCAACATCGAAGTGTGGTCACAGGGCTCAAAACGGCTCGCTCAGGTCACGCTTGGGGCGCGGCCCGACATCCAGCAGGCGGCGCCGGACCAGCAACAACCTTAGAGGAGGCCCCTGCAACCGAGCTCGCCGCCAACTTGTTTAACTCAATGGAACAGGATGGGGCCGATCGCGTACTATAATCGGAACCTCTGTTGTCCTTGTAGTCCATAAGTGGCAAGGCTCAGCGAGCGTTTACGCTCGTGCCAGCTGGTCCGGGGCTCGGAAAGGTAGACTTTACTATGGCTAAAGTGGTCGGTATCGACCTTGGCACGACCAATTCGGTCGTCGCCGTCATGGAGGGCTCGCAGCCCACAGTTATCCCGAACGCCGAAGGATCGCGTACAACGCCTTCCGTCGTGGCGTTCACAAAAACCGGCGAGCGTCTCGTAGGACAGCTCGCAAAGCGGCAAGCAATCACTAACCCGGACCGCACGATCTCTTCGATCAAGCGGCACATGGGTACGGATTTCACCGTTAAAATCGACGGCAAGGATTATACGCCGCAAGAAATTTCGGCGATGATTCTGCAGAAGCTCGTCAACGACGCAAGCAATTATTTGGGCGAACGCGTGAACAAAGCGGTTATTACCGTTCCCGCTTATTTCAACGACGCGCAGCGGCAAGCAACCAAAGACGCCGGCAAGATCGCCGGTCTCGAAGTGTTGCGCATCATCAACGAGCCTACTGCGGCGGCGCTCGCATACGGACTCGAGAAAAAAGGTAACGAAACGATCCTCGTGTGGGATCTCGGCGGCGGAACGTTCGACGTTTCGGTGCTCGACGTCGGCGAGGGCGTTTTCGAAGTGAAGGCGACCAACGGCGACACGCATTTGGGCGGCGACGATTACGATCAACGCGTTGTCGAATGGCTGGTCGGTGAGTTCCGCAAGGAACAAGGCATCGATCTTTCCGGCGACAAGCAGGCGATGCAGCGGCTCACCGAAGCGGCCGAAAAAGCCAAGGTCGAGCTGAGCTCCGTAGTGCAAACGACGATCAACCTGCCCTTCATCACGGCAGATCAAAACGGTCCGAAGCACTTGGACTTCACGTTGACGCGCGCCAAATTCGAAGAGTTGACCAGCGATCTCACCGATCGGTGCGTGCAGCCCTTCAAGAATGCAATCGCGGATGCGAAACTCGACATTTCGCAAATTAACGAGGTCATCATGGTCGGCGGCGCCACGCGCATGCCGGTCATTCAGGAACTCGTGCGCAAGCTCACGGGCAAAGATCCGAACCTGACCGTCAACCCCGACGAAGTGGTTGCGGTCGGCGCGGCGATTCAGGCCGGCGTGCTGGCGGGTGAAGTCAGCAACGTCGTATTGCTCGACGTTACGCCGCTCTCGCTCGGTCTCGAAACGCTCGGCGGCGTCATGACCAAGCTCATCGAGCGCAATACGACGATCCCAACGAAGAAGTCGCAAATCTTCACGACGGCAGACGACGGTCAAACCTCTGTAGACATTCACGTGCTGCAGGGTGAACGGCCGATGGCTGCCGACAACAAGACGATGGGACGTTTCCGGCTGGAAGGAATTCCGCCGGCTCCGCGCGGCGTTCCGCAGATCGAAGTCAGCTTCAACATCGATGCCAACGGCATCGTGAACGTGGCCGCCAAAGATCTCGGCACCGGCAAAGAACAGCAGATCACGATCACGTCTTCGAGCAACCTTAGCAAAGAGGAAGTCGAACAGATGGTGCGCGACGCCGAGCTTTCGGCGGCGAGCGATCAAGCCAAACGCGAAGAAGCCGAGATCCGCAATCAGGCTTCCAGCCTGATCTATTCGACCGAGAAGTCGCTCAAAGAAGTCGGCGATAAACTCGAAGCCGGCGCGCGCGCCGAAGTCGAGAGCGCGCTAGCCGACCTCAAGAAGGTCAGCGAAAACGGAACGGCAGCGGAGATCAAGCCCGCGGTCGACCGGCTGCAGCAAGCCAGCTACAAGATGGCGGAGCTGCTGTATCAGAAGGCCGCGCCCGAAGGGGCGCCGTCCGGAAACGGCACGTCAGGCGCGCACGCTGACGGCGAAGCCGAACCTTCGAAACCGAGCGAAGACGTAATCGACGCGGAGTTCAAAGAGTCTAAGTAATTGCTCGCCTATGGTCCGCCCGAGCGACAGTGTATGTTTAGTCGCTCGGGCGGACCATAGGCTCGCTATTCACTTAGACGATTTTTATAATTACAAGCATGAACGAAGATAGCGTAACCACGCAAGCCGACGTGCCGGCGGCCGACGAAACACCCGACCTGGAAACGCAGCTGGCGGCTGCCGTCGCACGCGCCGACGAAAATTACAACAAACTGCTGCTCGCGGTGGCAGACTTCGAAAACTACAAAAAGCGCAGCGAGCGGTATAACCGCGACGCCGCCGAGCACAAGCGCCGCGATCTCTTGAAGAGCTTGCTGCCGGTGATCGACAATCTGGAACGCGCGCTTTCCTACGATGGTGAAGAAAGCGGTCCGCTGCGCGAGGGCGTTTCCCAAACGCTCAAAGGATTTGAGGCGCTGCTCGCCGCGCAAGGCGTTAAACCCTTGAGCGTCAAGGGCAAGCCGTTCGATCCCGCGTTTGCGGAAGCCATCGCGACGCTGCCTTCGCGAGACGGCGACGACATCGTGCTCGAGGAAGCTCAAAAAGGATACGCCATCGGCGACGAGCTGCTGCGCCCCGCCAAAGTCGTCGTTTCCAAAAATAACGAATGAACTACAAGGATTACTATCAGATCCTTGGCGTTCCAAAAAACGCGCCCGAAAAAGACATCAAGTCCACCTACCGCAAGCTCGCAAAAAAATGGCATCCCGACGCCAACCCCAACAACCAAAAAGAAGCCGAAGAGAAATTCAAAGAGATCCAAGAAGCCTATGAGGTCTTAGGCGACTCGGACAAGCGGCGCAAGTACGACATGCTCGGGAGCAACTGGCAAGAGGCCGCGAACCAGGCCGAGCAGCAGCGCCGCTATCGCAACGCACAAAGCGATGCGTTTCAATATGATTTCAGCGACTTCGGCGGAGCCGGCGGTGCAGGGCCGAGCGGATTCTCCGATTTCTTCGATATGTTCTTCTCCGGAGTCGGCCGGCGCAGCACAGCGCAGAGCACCGGTTTTTCGCAGCGCGGGCAAGATCTGGAAACGACGATCGAATTATCGCTGCGCGACGTCTACGACGGCGGCAAGAAATCGATCTCGCTGCAGCTCGAGGACGTCTGCCCGCGCTGCGCCGGAACCGGGACCGTGCGCGGAACGCTTTGTCCGCAGTGCCACGGCACCGGTAGGCTGCTCACGACCAAGAAATTTGAAGTCACGATCCCGCGCGGCATCGGCGAAGGGCAGCGCATACGTTTGGCGGGACAAGGCGGCGCGGGCATCGGCGGCGGCCCGAACGGCGACCTCTTCTTGGTCGTCAAACTCAAAGACGACCCGACGTACAAACGCAAGGGCGACGATCTCTACGTCGACATGCCGGTGAGCGTTTACGATCTTGCGCTAGGCGGCGAGGTGAAGGTTCCGACCATGGGCGGACAAGTTGCGATGACGATTCCCGCCGGTACGCAAAGCAATCGTCTGTTGCGCTTGAGCGGCAAAGGCATGCCGAAAGTGCGCGACGGCGGAAGCGGCGATCAATACGTCAGGCTGATCGGGCAGTTGCCGGCCAATCTCAGCGACAAAGAGAAAAAGCTCTTCAAAGAACTCGCAGCACTGCGCAACGGCAAGAAGTAGCCGATGTTCGGCGGGCATCTCATGTGGGGCAACATGTACGGCGAAAAGCCGAAGATGCAGTTGCGCGTCAATTGGCGCCGCATCGGCGCATTTTTCTTGCCCTACTGGCGCGAAGAAGCGACGGTCCTTTTCTGCATCGTGGTCGCGGCGCTGCTCGGACTCATTCCGGCTTACATGGTCGCGCGCATCATCGACAGCGCGATCCCGCATCGCAGCCTGCGCGAACTTGGGATAGACGTCGCGATCATCGTCGGTTCGGCCCTCGTCACGATCGCGTTCGGCGTCGTGCAGGGGTATTTGAATTCGATCGTCGGCGAAGGCATCATGCGGGACATGCGCACCGGTTTGGTTTCGCATCTTCACAAAATGCCGCTTTCGTTCTTCACCGGCACGAAAACCGGCGAGATCATGAACCGCGTCTCCAACGACGTCGACAACATCGACAACGTCGTGACCGGTACGCTCACATCGATCGTCACCAATGTCGTCACCATCGCCACAACCGTCGTCTTTATGTTCGTCTGGAACTGGCGGCTCGCGCTGCTGTCGATCGTCATCGTTCCGCTGATGGTGCTTCCGCTCGCGCCGGTGGGGCGCAGGATGTACAACGTCCGCCGCCAGACGCGCGAAAAGCGCGACGAAATCGAATCGATCACGCAAGAGACGCTTTCCATTTCAGGCATAACGCTTATCAAGTCGTTCGCGCGCGAGGCATTCGAGCACAGCCGTTTTTATCGCGTCGGAACCGACCTCATGCAGCTCGAGATCAAGCTCGCGATGGTCGGCCGCTGGTTCATCGCGAGCATCGGCGCGATGGTCACGATCGGCCCCGCCATCGTGTGGTTTGGCGGAGGATGGCTGGCGCTCACGCACGCGCTCGACGTCGGCGTCGTCGTAGCGTTCGTGCAATACATTCAATTCAGGCTGTACGGTCCGGGCGCGACGTTGGCCGGAATTCAAGTGCAGATCGTCAGCGCGCTGGCGGTGTTCGAACGCATCTTTGGGTACCTCGACATGAAGCCCGAGGAATACGAACCCGCCGGTGCAAGCGCGCTCGCCACGACCCGCGGCGAGATCCGGTTCGATGACGTACGGTTCTCTTACGGCAACGACCGCACCGCGCTACAGGGAGTCAGCTTTACAGTCGAGCCCGGCCAAGTTGCAGCGTTCGTGGGGCCGTCGGGAGCCGGCAAGACGACGATTACTCAGCTCGTTCCGCGGTTTTATGATCCGCAAGGTGGGCGCATACTCGTCGACGGCCACGATGTGAAATCGCTGACGCTCGAGTCGCTGCGCCGCGACATCGGCATCGTTACGCAAGAGACCTATCTCTTTCACGACACGATTGCGAGTAATCTGCGGTACGCAAAACCGGATGCAACCGACGAAGAACTGCGCGCGGCGGCCCGTGCGGCCAACATCGACGATTTCGTGTCGTCCTTGCCGGAAGGCTACCAAACCGTGGTCGGGGAGCGCGGCCACAAACTTTCGGGCGGCGAACGCCAGCGCTTGGCAATCGCACGCGTGCTGTTGAAGAATCCGCGCATCTTGATCCTGGACGAAGCCACGAGTTCGCTCGATTCGCACAGCGAAGCCGCCATACAAGCCGCGCTGGTGCCGCTGATGCGCGGGCGCACGAGCTTGGTCATCGCGCACCGCCTTTCGACCATTCTCAGTGCCGACGTCATATTCGTCGTTGAGAACGGACGCATTGTGGAAAGCGGCACGCACCCGGTGCTGCTGGCACGCAACGGTTCGTACGCTCGCTTATACAATAGACAGTTTCGCGACGAAACGAAGGTCGCTACCTGATGCCGCAGCTGGCGATCACCGGCCTCAAGAAATCGTTCGGACGAACCGTCGCCGTGGACGGCGTTTCCCTAACCGTCAACGGCGGAGAAATCGTGGGGCTGCTCGGGCCCAATGGCGCCGGCAAGAGCACGACGTTCCTGTGCGCGGCCGGACTGCTGCGCCCCGATGCCGGGACGTTTTCTTGGGACGGACGCGAACTCGGGTCGAAGCGCGGTCAAACGATTGCGCTGATTTCAGAAACACCCGACGTGTATCCGATGCTCACCGTTTGGGAGCATCTCGTATTTGTAGCAAAAAGCTGCCGCCTGGCCGCCGGTTGGCAAGCGCGCGCAAACGATCTTCTGGAACGCTTCGACATGGGCGGCCAACGCGATACGCTCGGCAACGCGCTTTCAAAAGGCATGCGGCAAAAAACATTGGTCGCGGCGACCGTGCTGGCGGCGACGCCCGTCATCTTATTCGACGAGCCGATGGTCGGACTCGATCCGCTCGGGCAGCGCGAGCTGCGCGGCATCATTCAACATTTGCGCGCCAGCGGCACGGCAATCGTCATGAGCACGCACATGCTCGAACAGGCTCAGACCATCTGCGATCGCGTGGTCATTCTCAAGAGCGGGCGAATCGTAGCGTCCGGGACGTTCGACGAGCTCCAGGCTCGTTCGGGTACGCACGGAAGCGCGGAAGATCTTTTCCTGGAGCTCACGCGGTGAGCGATTTTCTAACGCTCGCGTACCTCGATTCGCACCAGTTGTGGCACCGCATTCAAACGATTTTTCGCCAGCCGGCGCGCGCGATCATGTATGCAATCGCGGTCGCCTGGTTCGTCATGATGGGATTCATGCGTTCCCATACGCGCGCGCCGCTCATCTCGGTCGTCGTTCCCGAACCGTTCGCGTCTGCAATAATGTTTGCGTTCGTGGCGTTGCTCGGCATCATCATGTATGGAGCCGCATCGGGCTTCGTCGGCGTTTTTTCCTCGGCTGCAGACGCGCGTTTCCTGTGCGGCTCGCATCTATCGGAAGCGGCCGTGGTGACGTTGCTGCAACTGCGCCGCTGCGCGTCGGTCGTTTTGCGCACGGCTTTGGCGGTCGTCTTTTACGCGCTCATTCTGCCCACGGCAGCGCGGGTCGGCATCACCGGGGTCGTCGGACTGACCATCATTGCCGGAACGCTTTTCACAACGGCAACGGCAGTTCCGATGCTGAAGCTGCGCGCGGTGATGGGCGCGCGTTTCGCGCAAACTGCCGCAGCGGCGCTAGTCGCGGCGGGATTGCTGCCGCTTGCAATACTGCTGGGGAGTTTGCTCGATCCGGCGCTGACACATTGGGCGGTAACAATTCAAAGCGCGCGTGCAGGCGCTGCCGTCAACGCGCTGTTCGCCGGAAATGCGCTCGGCATCGGAACGTTTTACGCTGCGGCCGCCGCAATGCTAATCTTGTCGTTTGTTGCCGGGCGAGATCTCTATCCCGAGCTCTACGCCTCGTCACTCCGCGTACTCGCCTTCCGGCAGCGCAGGCGGCGCGTTCCGGGGATGATCTCGGGCGAACGCGCGTACCAGATCGGCGGATCTGCGACTTCGAGCGTCTTTGAAGGCGCGCGCGGCGCTTGGACGATCGCGTGGAAGGAATGGATCGCGTTCGTGCGCGCGCCCGGCGCGCGGCGCATGTTTTGGGTGGGAGCGATCGGATGCGCCGTGGCTGGCGCCATTTTCGGAAACGTCGCGCGCCAGTCGCGCGACCCGCTCGATACCGCGCTCCTCATCGGCATGAGCGTCGCGAACATGGTGATCATCTTCATCACCATCGCTTCTTCGTTCGGCCTCGCTGCCGATCTGCGCAAGCCGCTGTGGTGGATGGGCCCCGATCCGATCTGGCTGCGTCTTTTTGCCTGGGTGCTCGCAACTTCGTGGCGCCTTTCGATCTGCATGGGTATCGGCGTCGTCGTTTTCGGCGCAAGCATCGGGCTGCCCAACGTCGCGGTAGCGGGCATTCCGATCGCGATCGCCGTCGCAATCTACCTGCGCAGCATCGGCCTAGCGCTCTATGCGCTCTTGCCGGCCGGGCTCGATCAACGCGGTCCGCTCGCGATGCTGCGCGCGTTTCTCACATACGTTTTCGCAGTGCCCGCGATTGCCACCGCCGCGCTGGCCGCATTCCTTACGCATTCGCTCTTAATGGCCGTCATCGCCGGCATGGCGTGCGCTTTCGGTGAAGCGTTGCTGCTGATCGTATTCGCCGCCGCCAGAATACAAGGGCGCGGCGCGACCTTTGCCCAAGCCGAAGCCGCATAATCGTTTACTTCAAAAAGGAGCTTCCATGAAGCGTTTCTTTACGTTCGCAGTTGTGCCGCTGCTTTTCGCGGCTTTCACGACGTCCAGTCTGGCGAAGACAACTGCAACAAGCATGACCCAGGTCAGCGCATGGCTCGGCACGTGGAACTGCGTCTCCGGCAAGGATCGCTACACAACAACATACACGACGCTGCTAAACGGCGCCGCCATGCGCGTTTCAGACGGCGGTGCAAATGCCGCCGAGGGCATCGCCAAATTCGATACCTCGCAGAACAAGTGGTTCTACACCGCCGTTTTCGGCAGCGGCCTCTACCTTTCGATGATGGGAACGGTTTCCGGTAACACGCTATCGTTTACCGAAGTGTACCCGCCGATAGGCGCAACTCTTACGGTTCGCCGCTTGTCCGCTACCAAGTACTCAGACGCATTCACGATGATGAGCAAAGGAAAGAAAGTATCGACGAGCGAGGTCTGCACGAAAAGTTAAGCGACACCCTCGGGGATTTTCATGATTGCGGGCTCCGCGTGCACTTGCACGTCGGGGCCCGTCGCTTTCCGGACGTCTTCGACGGTCACGCCGGGCGCGAGTTCCCGCAGAATCAATCCCTTGGATTCGATATCGATGACGGCAAGATCGGTGATGATACGATCGACGACGCCCTTTCCCGTGAGCGGCAGCGAACATTCCTTGACGATCTTGTGCTCGCCGCCTTTGGCGACGTGCTCCATCATGACGATCAAATACTTGGCGCCGTGCACCAAGTCCATCGCACCGCCCATTCCCTTAACCATTTTGCCGGGAATCATCCAGTTCGCGAGATCGCCGTTTTCGGAAACCTGCATTGCGCCCAGCACGGCCAGATCGATATGACCGCCGCGAATCATGCCGAACGAAAGCGCCGAATCGAAAAACGAGGCGCCCGGTAAAACCGTGACCGTTTCTTTGCTCGCATTGATCAGGTCGGGATCTTCTTCACCTTCATACGGATAAGGTCCCATTCCGAGGATGCCGTTCTCGCTCTGCAGCACCACCGTAACGCCGGGCGGCAGATAGTTCGGAATCAGCGTCGGCAAACCGATCCCCAAATTGATGTACTCACCGCCGCGCAGTTCTTGGGCAACGCGCGCCGCGAGCTGCGTGCGAGTCAACGGCATTAAGAGCTACCTTCTTGAGCCTGCCCTGAGCCGGGTCGAAGGGTAATGCGTTCGATGCGCTTGCCATCCGTACCGACGCGCACCACGCGTTGCACGAAGATGCCTTGAAGATGCACGTCCTCCGGATCGATCTGACCCGGTTCCACCAATTCCTCGACTTCAGCGATCGTAATCTTCCCGGCCATGGCGCATAGCGGATTAAAGTTGCGCGTCGACTTGTGAAAAATCAAGTTGCCGGAGCGATCGCCGACGCTCGCGCGCACGAGTGCGAAATCGCAGACGATGCCGTGCTCCAAAACGTACTCGACGCCGTCAAAGGTGCGCGTTTCTTTTTTTGGTGACTCTTTGGCAATGCTTCCGTCGGGATTGTGCCGCCACGGCAGCCCGCCTTCCGCAACTTGCGTTCCCACACCCGCGGGCGTATAAAAAGCCGGGATGCCGCAGCCGCCCGCGCGCAGGCGTTCGGCCAACGTTCCTTGCGGCACCAGTTCCACTTCCAATTCACCTTGGAGATACTGGCGTTCGAATTCGCGGTTTTCACCCACATACGAGCCGGTTGTGCGCTTGATGCGCTTGGCGTCGAGCAAGACGCCGAGCCCCCAGCCGTCGACGCCGCAGTTGTTTGAAACGGTTACCAGATCGGTGGCGCCCTGCGCGAGCAAAGCTTGAATCAAATGAAACGGAATTCCATTCAGTCCAAAACCGCCGACCGCAATTGAGGCGCCGCTCGGGATATCCTTGACTGCCTCGGCGCATGAAGCGACTACTTTGTCCATCCGATTGCCGTCATAGGCTTTTTGCGTGGGGAAACCCTGGCGGCCGCCGAACAAGCGGCGCATGCCCGACGAAGAAGCGCAAGTACTCGCAGCCGTACGCGAGCTCGTTGCCGAAAAAGTCGCACCTCGCGCTGCCGAGATCGACGAACGCGCCGAGTTCCCGCAAGACATTAGAAAACTGTTCGCGGAGAGCGACATGCTCGGCATTCCGATTCCGGTGGAGTACGGCGGCTTGGGCGGCAGCTTTCAAACCTACGTCAAAGTCGTCGAAGAAGTCGCAAAAGCGTGCGCTTCGAGCTCGCTGATCGTCGCCGTTCAAGAACTCGCGATGCTGCCGATCCTGATTGCTGGCACCGGCGAACAAAAGACTAAATATCTGCCAAGACTTGCGTCGGGCGAATGGATCGCCGCCTACGCGCTGACCGAGTCCGGGAGCGGCTCCGATGCCGCCGGCTCTATGCGGACGCGTGCCGAGAAGCGCGGCGACAAATACATCCTGAACGGCCAGAAGATCTGGATCACCAACGGGAGCGTCGCCGACGTCGTTTGCGTTTTCGCGGTGACCGATCCGCAAAAGGGCGCCAACGGCATCAGCGCGTTTATCGTGGAGAAAACGTTCCCGGGCTTTCAGGTCGGCAAGGTCGAGAAAAAAATGGGCATCCGCGGATCGCCAACGGTCGAACTGATCTTCGATAACTGCGAAGTGCCGGTTGCAAATCTGATCGGCCCCGAAGGCGACGGTTTCAAAGTTGCCATGAAGGTGCTCGACAAATCGCGCCCCGGAATCGCCGCGCAGGCGCTCGGTATCGCGCAAGGCGCGCTCGAGTACGCCACTAAGTACGCGCAAGAACGGATGGCCTTCGGGAAGCCGATCGGCCAGCAGCAAGGGGTCGGCTTCATGCTGGCGGACATGAAGACCGAAGTCGAAGCCTCGCGGCTGCTGCTCTACGAGGCGGCCCGCAAGTGCGACGAGGAGTCGGACGACGTAACGCTTTGGGCCGCGATGTGCAAGCTCAAGTGCGGTGACGTCGCCATGCGCGTCACCACCGACGCGGTGCAGGTGCTCGGGGGCTACGGCTACTCGGTGGACTATCCGGTCGAGCGCATGATGCGCGACGCCAAGATCACGCAGATTTACGAAGGCACCCAACAAATCCAACGCCTGGTTATTTCCCGTGCGCTGGTGGGCCGCTGGAGGGCCTAGATTTTCTCAACAGGGGCACTTTCCGTAACCACCCGTCTTTATTTTGTTACAAAAAGCGCAGCGCAAGCTGCGCTTCTTTTTTTAGAAGCCGGTCGGCTTCTGGTGAAACAGCAGCGGGACGAAGTATCCCGCCAGGAAGGAAACGGCGAATACTATCGATCCGAAGAATGCAATCTCCAACCCGCGCAGCCATCTGTTCCGCGCGCTTATACTTCCGGCATAGATCCCGATGCCGAACAGTCCGGCTAGCGCAAGCACCAAGCTGCTGATGACCGCAGTCGCGGGTGCAATCCCGGGCAATGCGTAAGGCAAGATTGGCACGAGAGAACCCGCAGCATAAGACAAACCCATCGACGTGGCGGGCCACATGGCCGATGACTGGGCTACGCGAGGGTCGATGCCGAACTCGTCGCGCATCATCTCGTAAAGATATATTTCCGGGTTTTTCGCCAGACGTGAAACGATCGTGTGCGCTTCGTCGGCGCTGAAGCCTTTCAGTTTGTAGTAAGCGACCAGCTCGGCGAACTCGTCCTTCGGATTTTCCGCCATCTCGCGCTTCTCCATCTCGATGGACGCTTGCACGACTTCGCGTTCCGACTTGCTGCCTTGGTATTCACCGACGGCCATGGACAGGGCGCCCGCGATCAATGCCACTGTGCCGGCTGCCATGACGGTCGCGCGGCCGCCGGCAGCGACGCCAAAGAACGTAACGATTCCCATCGTGGTCAGGATACCGTCTTGCACGCCGAAAACTATCTCGCGAACGCGCCGCTGCTTCTCGAGCTGCCGGCGCTGCGGCGTATCGGGAATGCGCGGCCTTATGCTCATAGATGCTTCAGCCACCACTGCAGCATGTGGCCGTACAGGTGACGCCGCTGCGCGATTCCCGCAATGCTGTGCGTGCGGCGCGGATAGACCATGAAATCTACGTTCGTGCGGTCCGCATCGATGAACGACTGCATCAGCGAGATCGTGTTGGCCATGTGAACGTTATCGTCGGAGGTTCCATGGCTGATCAGCAGATCGCCGTGCAAATTCGCCGCTGCCGGCAGGACGGAGCTCGCGTCGTAGGCGGCGAGATCGTCTTGCGGCCTGCCCATGTAGCGTTCGGTGTAAATCGTGTCGTAAAAATGCCAGTCCGTCACGGGCGCGACGGCGGCGCCGGCCTTGAATAACGAGCTGTGCGTCAGCGCATACGTGGTCTCATAGCCGCCGAAACTCCAGCCCCAAATTCCGATGCGCGTGGGATCCACGTAGGCCAGCGACTGCAGATAACGCGCGCCGATTTCTTGGCCCAGCAGCGAGCCCGGACCGAAGTTGTGATAGAGCAGCCGCACGTTGGCGTCGCTGTCGACTTGCGAGGCCGGCCCGTCGATGCTGAAAACGATGAATCCGTTCTGCGCCAGCAGCTGATGGTAAAGCGCGCGCTGACCGCCGAACGAGTTCGCCGTCGTCGGCGCGGCAGGACCGCCGTAGACGTAAATGATCACCGGGTACTTCCGCGACGGATCGAATCCCGGCGGCTTGATCATGGTCGCATCGAGCGGGCCGTATTGCGACGGCACGGAGAGCATTTCAACGGGAAGCAGCTGATTAAGTAAGCTATCTTCGTGATAGCCGAGCACGTCGCGTGGATTGCCGGTCGCAGTCACGATGAGGAAAGTCTGCGGCAGACCGTTTAAGGTTGAGTGCGTGTCGACGAAAAGCGCGCCCCTGGGCGCGAGTGAAATGTCGTGTGATCCGGCTTCCGGCGTGACATTCTTCACCGCGCCGCCGCTTAACGGCACCCACAGCAAAGCGCGGTCGCGGCGAGTCGGATACGCTGCGGTAACGTAGGCCGTCGTATTTGCTACATCGACACCCAGCAGCGAGTCGGATCGATAGGCGGCGCCCGTTAGCCGAGTAAGTTTCCCGCCTGCGTCGCGCAGGTAAAGTCCGTTGGTGCCGTCCCGGTCGAGCATCCACAGTGACCGTCCATCGGCGAGCCACGCCGGCAGTGGTACATCGTCGACCCATTTCGAATCGCTTTGGTCGTATAGAAGTTGTTCGCTGCCGCTGGGCGCGCGCGCAATCACGCGCACTTGGGTTTGCGCGCGATTGAGAATCTCGAACAATACGTCGTTTGAATTTGGCCGCCAACCGAGAAACGGCAGGTACTCGTCGCGGGAACCGGCGTTGTAAAC